>JBDTTE010000185.1:0-7602 GCA_039930785.1 Betaproteobacteria bacterium
TTTCTTAAGACGAGCTATCAGAACACGGACCTCCTTGGAAGATACATCTGCGTGGAATTGTCAAGATCCCGATTCTCACTCTGATCCCGTTTCCGTCAACATCCAGGAGCAGCAATTGGATGCAAGGATATTTAATTCTGCTGTCGTTACGGGAATGGTGCCATGAAGTTAAGCGCAAATGTAACTGGTCCTCCTATTAGCGCCCCAAGCGCAAGAAGCGTCAAACCCAACAGTTGACGGAGAGCTTCGGTCAAATGGTCTGAATCTGAGGAGACGTTCGCCTCGTCGTTCGCTTTACATACGTATCTGGAGAACTTCCTCGAGTCACCCCAAAGAAAATATCCGCCGTGCGCCGAAATGGCCGCCCCTGGAAAGATCAACAATTCCCAACGACGTTCCGCTATGGCCAGAAGTAATCCGAGTATCGTTAGCGCTGCATCGGGCCATGTCAGCACGAAAATCACCCGAAATATGATGAATCGTTTGGAGTTGCGGTCTGCCACGAGTAGTTCTAGTTCTCTAGTAGACAGAAAGTAAGATTAGGATATTCGAACGCGATTAACCGCAATGGAATTTCATCACAAGCACAACGTGGAAGAGTTCGTTTGAATCTCCGATGCGCATCGTGATTGGACGCGTGGAGCTCACATTGGTTATGCCCGAATCCTACCGCTTACTTGTGCGTTTTGGGGAAATACTGGCTCGCAGCTCCGGCATCCCGGGTTGCACGAATCTCGAATTCACTCTTCGGGATAACGGTTGTAATTTTTACGCAAGACGCAGACGGGGCGTCTCGACTGAGTCGGGCGTATGTGTCTGGGATAGTTCGCGAATGTACCCGACTGATAACAAGTAGCCAGCGTGTGCAATCGCCTCCTGCGCAGTTTTTGAGCGTTGCCGGAATTGAATCGACGTACCGTTGTCTCAAGTCAGGACTCATGCGCTCGATTCATGCGCCTTATAAGACACGCGGAGGAGTTCCGATGCTGCAGCTCAACGATTTTCTGTCACTGCCGATTTTTCAGAATTCGGCGGCCGAATGGATGCTGGCGGGTGCTACGACCACCATTGCATTTTTTACGCTGTTGCTCGCGCGGCGCCTCATTCGAGATTATCACGAGCGGCTGCTATCGACAGAAAAAGTGGAATTCACGGAAATACCCATGGAGGCTTTGAGCCGAACCTCAATCCTGTTTATCTTGGTATTGGCAATTTTTATTGGGCTCAACACGTTATCAAGGTCTGCGCAGACCGGGTTGATCATCGAGTCGGCACTCACAGTTATCTTGTTTTGGCAGATGGGCCTGTGGGGCGCCGCCGGCACTAAAGCGTGGATAGATCGAAAACGGCGTAGCTCCGTCGAGTCGGATCGGGCGGCCCTTGGGTCACTGGGAATCGTAGGCTTCATCGCACGGGCCATTATATGGACGCTTGTCGTTCTGCTGGCGCTCGATAATCTGGGAATCAACATAACGGCGCTGGTGGCGGGATTGGGGATCGGTGGCGTAGCAGTGGCTCTGGCACTTCAAAATGTGTTGGGCGACCTGTTTGCCTCGTTGTCGATAGCGCTCGACAAGCCCTTCTTCGTGGGGGATTTCGTCGTTTTTGATGATTTCATGGGAAGTGTCGACAACATCGGAATTCGTAGCACACGTCTGCGAAGTCTGTCAGGCGAACAGATCATTGCCTCCAACGCTGATCTCCTGAAGAGTCGATTGCGAAACTACGGTCGCATGAGCGAGCGGCGGGTCGTATTTTCGTTCGGCGTTGTCTACGAGACAACTGCCGATCAACTGGAGAAAATCCCAAGCTTGATTCGTGACATTATCAATACTCAGCAGAATGTACGTTTTGATCGCAGTCATTTTGCAAGGCACGGCGAGGCTTCTCTGGATTTCGAAACCGTCTACTACGTGCTGTCGGCTGATTACAATCGATACATGGATACTCATCAAGCCATCATATTGAAGATTCACCGCGAATTTGAACGTCGAGATATCCAGTTCGCGTACCCAACGCAGCGACTGCTGCTGGAGCGATCGCCCACGCATTTGGCGCAAAAGGAGTTGCAAGAAGCAAGATGAAATTGTTGTCCGGAATCCCATAAACCCCGATGATCCTGCAAGGGCTTGTTGGGGCATTGTCTCCGGCGACCTGGCCGTGATCGGGCTTCACACTGCGTCAAGGCAACTGCGTCTGGGGGGTGGGTGATTGGCGTTCGAGCCGGTCGTCGATCTCACCGATGCATGCGGCCAAACTGTTGCTGGACTCTTTTGACTCGTCGCGCAGGCGACTTTCCGTGTCGACCAGCTGCTGACGCAACTCGGCAAACTCGCGCTCCATCGTGATTTGCAGGGCCGAGAACCTCGACTGTTCGGCCTTGTCGGCAAGTTCACGTTGCGCCCTCAGTTCCGCTGCCTGTCGCCGACTGTCACCGAAGGCGGCAAGCTGAGCACTCAGTGTAAATCCTACGAGTACTGCGATCATCGCCCCGCAAATACTGAGGAGTACAATCCCAAGCGGTGCGTTGAGAGTAACGACCAAAAACGAGAGGGGCATGGACTGCGTAACCGCAGACCAATTGATCAGGACGAACGCGCACAGTAGGGCGGCTGTCAATGCGAGCAGCCAATTTCGCTTATGCATGCAGATAGCTCCTTGATTGCGATGCTTCAGTGTAGCGCAACGTGTTTCGCTGTCGAGCCGACATGATGCTAACGTGCGACGCAGCAATGTTATTACATGGTTTGACTCGATGCGCTGTCTCGACTAGGGTCGTTCGGGTGCGCAGAGCGCGATTTTATTGCGCACTGGCATTCAATTTTTAGGAGGCAGGCAGATTGCGTAACACAATGCTTCGCTTCGCCATCCCTACGTTGATAGCGATCAGCATTCTCGCCTTCGTCGGCGTTCCCATTGCCGATCGGATGCTCGCCGGTTGGTTCCGCTCGGACGTCAACCTGCGGGCCCAGTTGGTTGCTAATTCCATGGCGGGGACGCTTTCGAGCCTCTTGGCGAATGGAGATCGGAAGGCGTTGCAAGCTTACCTTGCAACAATTACAACCGACGAGCGATTGTTGGCTGTGCTGGTCTGTGCGGCCGACAATCATCTGATTTTCGCGACTGACAGAATTCCCCCAACGGTTACCTGTGTGTCGACGCAATCTATTGGCCCCGGCAGCAATTCGACGCTCGACCTTGCCGCAGGGTCCGTTGAGGTGTCCTCATTTCGTTACTCGGACCTTGCTGGTGCGTCGTACCGTACGGTCATCGTCCATGACTTGAGTTTCATCAACCGAAGGCAATCGACAGCTCGCAATTACGTGATTGCATTCGGTGGAATTCTTGCATCTATTCTGGCGATGATCGTAGGATTCGTCTTCTGGCTGCTTCTGAAGCGTTGGGTATCGACCTTGCTCGGAGACATCCGGAGCCGACGATTTCTCGACGATGCCCAATCAGAGCTTTCGGTGAGGCCGATCCTGACGCAGGTCCGCGCTGCGTTGCGCGAAATGGAGACCAGTCAGCGCCTCGAAATTGATTTTCGGGAAAATTGGACGCCGCCGGCACTCAAGCAGGTTGTAAAAGATCATCTAGGTTCGCCCGAGATCTTCATAGTCTCCAATCGCGAACCGTACATTCATAACCAAGGGCCGAGTGGACTGCAGGTGCAGGTGCCGGCAAGCGGTATGGTTACCGCTTTGGAGCCGATAATGCGTGCCTGCTCCGGCACTTGGATCGCGCATGGCAGCGGAAACGCAGACCGCCAGGTCGTTGACCGCTTCGATCATATCAGCGTCCCGCCCGATGATCCCAGTTACACACTGCGACGCGTTTGGTTGTCCGGGGAAGAGGAAGAGGGATTCTATTACGGATTTTCAAACGAAGGATTGTGGCCGTTGTGTCATCTGGCATACGTGCGTCCGGCATTTCGCGAGTCGGATTGGTTGCAATACGAAGCTGTAAATAGGCGCTTTGCGGAGGTCGTGGCAGACGAGTCGAAGACCGACGATCCGGTAGTATTAATCCAAGACTACCACTTTGCTCTATTGCCCAGGCTGTTGCGAGCGACGAAGCCTAAGGCGACGATTGCGCTTTTTTGGCACATCCCATGGCCTAATTCGGAAACGTTCGGAGTATGCCCATGGAAGTCGGAAATGCTGTTGCATATGCTTTCGGCAGATGTCGTAGGATTTCATACGCGTTATCACTGCCAGAACTTTCTGGATACCGCGGATCGATACGTGGAATGCCAGATCAATCACGAACAGATGACGGTGACACTCCAAGGGCATGTTTGCCGTGTAGTTCCATATCCCATATCCATCGAATGGCCGCCGCGCTGGCTGAAGCAACTTCCAAGAATTCCGGATTCTAAAAGCAACGTTCGCAATCGCTATGGTATCGGTTCGCAAGTGAGTCTCGGCGTTGGCGTCGAGCGTTGGGATTTCACCAAGGGAATCGTCGAGCGCATGCAAGCGTTGCACGCTTTGTTCGAAAAGTATCCAGGGTTTATTGGAAAGGTGTCACTCCTGCAAGTTGCCGCTCCTTCTCGGAGCAAGTTGCCGGCATATCAGTTGCTGCAGGAATCGACATTGCACGCTGTGAAGCGGCTCAACGAAAAGTTCTGCACGCCAGACTGGGTTCCGGTGATCCTCATTGAACACCACCAGGAGCCAAGAGAGGTTTTCGAGCTATTCCAGGCGGCAGACTTTTGCGTCGTGAACAGCCTGCATGACGGGATGAACCTCGTAGCCAAGGAATTCATTGCCGCCAGAGAAGACGATGACGGTGTACTCATCCTCAGCACCTTTACCGGCGCCTCGCGTGAACTGCCGGAGGCAATTTTGATAAACCCGTTTGATATTTCGGAGACTGCAGCGGCGATCAAGTTGGCGATGGGCATGACGCGGGAGGAGCGGCGCGCACGAATGAGCATGATGCGAAGGACCGTCAAGGAGAACAACGTCTACCGTTGGGCCGGACGAATGCTGATGGATGTTGCGCAGATTCGACAGCAGCAATCGCTTACAAAAGGAAAGCTGAGGTTATAATTTTAAGACGACTCGTCGAGGGCACGTAGTGAATTGCCGCTAAGCTAAAGACATCGAGACTCATGCTTTCCATTCGCTGTCCGATGACGTACAACTGAATTCATGTACGACCTGTCCAGCGGTCAAGAATCGCCTAAGCGCCTAGCGATTTGCCGGATTTCAACGAAGGCTCGCATAATCTGCAAGGGTCACTTACCAGCGCAAGTTCATCCTTCAGCTCGCAGACTCATCGGTGTATGTTTAGGGGCAATTGAAGGTGAAGATTTGCCCGAATGAGTACAAATTGGCCGCTGTTTACGAGAAATGCGGGAGTCTCCTTCCCACCAATTCCATATCCGCTGATATCTGCGACGAACTGCACATGGCAATGGACCGAGGAAGTGACCCTCGATGTGGGGCTGATCCAAGTCGTGAATAGGAGAGAGATATGGTCACACGCCGAAATGCGATCAAGAGCATTGGTACCACAATGGCACTGACCACTTTTGGCAGAGTGTCGGCAGGCTCGGCCAGCCTCATCGATACCGCGGTGTCGAGCGGCAATCCCCTGGCAACCGAGGACCAACTGGCGCTGGAGGATTTGGCGATGCGCCTGTTTCGGTCACGCCCGGTTCAGGATGCCAGGGAGCGTAGCCATCGAATCATGCAGGCGGACCCACGGGCCAACACAGCGTCCGGCAAGGCGACGCTGGCGCTCGACCTCAACGAACTGGCCTTCAATGCCTGTGCGATTGCGGCGGCTGATAACCCGGACGACCCGAAAATCTACTGGGGAATCAACCTGCCCCATCATTGGTTCGGCCGCGACGTACCTGGCTCGCGCTGTGGTATCGACAATCCCGACAACGCTTATCGGCTGATGGCGATTGATGATCAGTCGTCCTACTTCGTTACGGGCCGTGTGCCGTCGGTTCCACCGGTCGACGTAAGCTTCACTGTTTTCCCGGTATGGCCGGGCGCCAAAAACCTGTTCGTGCGTGATTCCATGTCGGACTGGTCGAGTGAGACCCCCCTGTACTTGTCGATCAAGCGCGTTTCCGGCCCGCCGTTAAAACCCCCGCGAGATGAGGATGCGCTGAGCCGGATTGCTGCGGAGTGTGTCGACCTCGCTGCTAGGTTCTGGCTGGACCTCCCATCGCATTATTATTATCGGGGCGAGGTCAACCGATTGGTTGTTGTACAGAATCCTTCTTTTGCGACGAGAGGTGGGCAATTCACCGCGAACGGCAACTTCAAACTCGCGCCCGACGAAGCCTACGTCCTCACTCTGGATCCATTGGGCGTACGCTATGTGGGTCTGCAGCTCGCAGACCTTTATGGTGCATCACTGGACTACGCGCATCACACGGCGAGCCTGAGCCGAGCGCAGGTGACCCCCAATAATTTTAGGGGATATTGATGACTATCGAAACGATCCAACTTGAATCAGCAGAGGCCTGGCGCGATTATGTGAAGGCGATCGAAGATGCACGAGCGCAGATATTGAATGAGACGTTCATTCGTGATCATCCGCTGGAACGCGCCCGCGGCCTTTATTACCTGCAAACCGCGGTTCATTCGGCTTTCGCGTTTTATATTGCGCCCCGACAGGCCTATCCCGTCCTGTATTCACAGGCGGTCTACATGCCGTTTGAGGTCACGTGGGGGCTTTCATGCCCCGACTTCATGTATTACTGGGCCTTCCTGGATGGCGCGCATACCTATCGAATCTGGGGTAACCGCGGCACCACCCGCTGGCTGAACGTGCAACTCCAGCGGGGCTGGCGAGGCGATGAAGTCAAGCACAGCCTGCTCGGCAATTTCGACCTCGAGGATCCGGGCATTCCGAACTGGATCGATGCATCGGGCCTGAGCTACGGTACTGCGTTATGGCGCTATTACCTGAGCAAGCAGACGCCAGTGCCTTCGGTGAAGAAGGTCAGCCTGGCTTCCGTCCGGCAACATCTTCCAAAGGATACGCCGGTGATTACCGAGGAGGCGCGCAAGGCCCAACTGGCGCGCCGTGCACGAGCGTCATTGTCGCGTTACGGCTTCGCACCCCGCGTAATGTAAGCTATTCGTGTCCTTCCAGGATTTCCCGTTGCAAATAAGGACATAACGGCACTCCAGGCGCCATGGTATACCGATGAAAATCACGCGAAGAGACTTCCTCAACGGCGCCACTTTTGCCGCCGGCTCCGCACTCATTCCCGATCTTGTCACCGCCTCGAATGCATCTCTAAATGCAACCGAGTATCCGCCTCTAAAAAGCGGCCTGCGTGGCAGCCATCCGGGTGCTTTCGAAGTGGCGCATGCAATGCGTGATGGCAGCAAGCCAGGCGCCAACATCGTGCGCAGCACCGGAGAACACTACGACCTAGTCATTGTAGGCGCGGGCATCAGCGGTCTGTCCGCGGCGTACCTCTATCGCAAGCGCAAAGGTCCCGGTGCGCGGATCCTCGTGCTCGACAATCACGATGATTTCGGTGGTCACGCCAAACGCAACGAATTCAAGATCAGCGGCAAGACCCTCCTGGGGTATGGCGGCACGCAGAACATCGAAGTATTG
>JBDTTE010000186.1:0-7429 GCA_039930785.1 Betaproteobacteria bacterium
GGTCACAGGATTGAACATTCGCACCGCGTGCCGACCGAGGTGCGTTCGCGCAAGGTAGTCTGGTCGGCGTACGTACTGCCCTCTTACCCCGCTCCGTACGAACTAGCCTCCCTACCTCCTTCCGAGCGGGCACCTCCGTCCTTTGCAGGATGGCGTGCCATGCCATCCTAGTGAATGCTGTCTGCGCAACGTTGATCCATATCAAGGAGGGCCGCCATGCGTTTAGCCATAGCATTCATCCTCCTCGCAACCGGGATCTGTTGCCTGCCCGTTCTCGCTTGCGCGGCAGACAGCACAAGCCTTAACGAGGCGATAGCTTCGGGCAAGCCGATCCTGAATCTGCGTCCCCGCTACGAATATGCCGATCAGGCCGGCAAGGACACCGGCGAAGCGGCCACCCTTCGCATCCTGGCCGGCTGGCGCACCGGATCGTGGCGCGGCTTGTCCGGCACCGTTGAGTTGATCGACGTCGGCAGGCTGAACGACGAGTATAACGACACACTGAACGGCAAGACCCGTTATCCGGTGATCGCCGATCCCGACGACACGGACGTCAATCAGCTTTACCTGGATTACGCGGGCCTGCCGGACACCAATGTGCGCGCCGGGCGCCAGGCGATCAAGCTGGACAACCTGCGCTTCATCGGCAACGTCGAGTTCCGCCAGGTGATGCAGGTCTTCAACGGCGTGACCGTGGAAAACACGAGCCTCCCCGATACCCGCATCTACGCCGGTTATCTCGGTCGGGTCAAGACCATCAATACCCGCCAGCACGATACCGATACGACGCTGCTGAACGTGCGTTATTCGATCACCCCGGCGGACGCGCTCATCGGTTACGGCTATTTTCAGGATCAACAGGACGCCATCGCGGCATCCGCCTTTCAGGGTGCCGCGCCGGCCGCCACGTCGAACCGGAGCGTCGGCATTCGTGCCGATGGCGCGCATCCGTTGAACGTCGACTGGAAAATCCTCTACACGGCGGAGTATGCGAAGCAGGCCGGCTATTCCGGCGGAGATTCACGGATCGACGCCACCTACACCCGGCTCGGCATCGGCGGGGAGTGGCGCGACCTTTTCGTGCGAGTCGACCGGGAAGTGCTCGGCAGCAACGACGGGCGCTACGCCTTCCAGTTTCCGCTCGCGACCAACCATCTGTTCCAGGGCTGGGCCGACCAGTTTCTCACCACGCCCCGCCAGGGCATCCGCGACCGCTTCCTGAGCGCCGGCGCGAAGATCGGGAGGGCGCAACTGCTCGCCGAGCATCACGAGTTCAAATCCGATTTCGGCGGCGTCGACTTCGGCAGGGAATCGGATGTAAGCGTTGCCTACCCGTTCACGGCGAAATTGCTGGGCAAGATCGAGTACGCCGACTACCAGGCCGGCGACGCAGCTTCGGGCAAGGTGGATCTGATGCGGGTGTGGATGACGCTCGTATTCAACTACTAGTCGATCCGGGGGCCGAGTGATCCGATCACGCAAGCGAAGAGCGACTCCCCGGTGAGCAGAGACTCGTCGGCACTGAACTCGTTGCACTCGATCAACACGCCGTCGGCCGGTACGCGATCGCCTTCGTGCAGCAGCACCATGTCGCCGGACACGACTTCGCATCCGGCAAGGCGCTTTTCCTGGCCTGCGCGCATTACCAGCGCACGCGGACTGGACAAGTCGCGCAACGCCTCCAGCGCGCGCTCGGTGTTGCGTTCCTGATAGATGGTGATGCCCATGACCATGAACACGGATACCAGCAGGATCAGCGCTTCGTGAAAGTCGCCGACGGCCAAGTTAAATTATGCCGCCGGCAACGAGCAGCAACAGCATCGGTTCGCGAATGACTTCCAGTGCAATGCGCCGCACGTCGCGGCGCTTCGCGGAAGGCAATTCGTTCGGGCTGTGCTCGGCAAGCCGGCGGGTGGCTTCGGCATCGGTCAGGCCTGCCGCCATAGGCCGGGAGGACGCTGTTGCCCCGCTCACTTCACCAGCGTGACGGGCAGTTCGGATCGATGCAGGACCTGCAGTGCAGTGGAGCCCAGCACGATGCTCGCAAGTGCGCCATGGCCGCGTGTGCCCATCACGATCCGGGTGCATCCGCGCAGCAACGCTTCCCTGACGATCACCTCTGCGGCATGTCCGACCTTGATGTCCTCCTGAAACGCAATACCCGCGGCCTGCAGCGCTTTTTTGGCGGTGTCCAGCGCCTCCAACCCTTCCTCGTGAAAATAGGCATCGACGATCGCCTGTGAAACAAGGCGGCGCACATTTCCCGACGCGATTGGAATTTGCACATTAAGCAATACCACCTCCACGGGCATGCTCGCGTCGCGCAACGCGCAGACATAAGCGACGGCCTGGGCGGAGGCTTCCGAACCATCGACTGCCAGCAGGATCCGGTGGACCTTGCTTTTCTCGCGGGGCGCGAGGTCGTTCGTGTCGAGAGGATCGGGAACGACGGTTACGGGTACCGGCGATAGGTGCACTACTTTGTAGGCTACCGAGCCCAGGGCGAAACCGTCCAGCGCGCTCAGTCCGCGGCTGCCGACAATCACTTCGTTGCAGGATTCGGATCGGGCCAGTTCGACTATCCGCTGCGCCGGATCGCCCAGTGCGCCGTGGAAGCGATAGGCGACGCCCGCTTCGTCCAGCCGCCGACGCGCTGCGGCGGATTCCACGCCCGGTTTGAGGAACGTGTTGTTCTGCTCGGAAGCGATCAGGCCGGCGATGACTGGCGCCAGTACGTTGGCGATATGGACCTCGCAGGGTCGCAGGCCGGAGGCACAGCGCGCCACGTAATCGGCGGCACGGTTCGAATGCGCGGAGCCGTCGACCGCGAGCAGGTATTTGTATCGATCCGATTGCACTTGCGATGCTCCCGATTGAATGACCGTTGCGCACGATTCTGCGCAAGGGCCGTCACGATGGTTTGATGTGCGTCAAGACTTCGCGCGGGCGCGGCGTGGAAACGGCGTTCAGGGTGAATCGTCGTCCTGCAGGATGCGATGGGCCGGCCCTTCGAGGTCGTCGAACTGACCGCCGCCGAGCGACCACCAGAACACCCAGCCCGTCAGAAAGACCAGGACGACGGAAAGCGGGATGAGGAGATAGAGGATGTCCATTTTTTAGGGGCGAGGGACGAGGGGTGAGGGACGAGGGGTGAGGGGCAAGGAACCAGAAATGGGATCTTCAGAAAAATCGCGCATCGCGCTCATTCCCTCGCCCCTCTTCCCTCGCCCCTCGTCCCTCCTTGCGCGCACGCGCAACGCATTGAGCACCACGATCAGCGAACTGGTGCCCATGCCGATGCCCGCGAGCCAGGGTGTGACCATGCCGGCGGCGGCGAAGGACAGCGCGACGGCGTTGTAGCCCACCGCCCAAGCCAGGTTCTGCCGCACGATGCGGCGGGTGCGCACAGCAACGTCGATCGCCTCGACCAGGCTCTGCAGCCGGCCTGACAGTAATACGACATCCGCGTGGGCCTGTGTGAGCAATGCGCCGCTGCCCATCGCAATCGACAGATGCGCTTGCGCGAGGACCGGCGCATCGTTGACGCCGTCGCCGATCATCGCGACGACGGCGCCGAGCGCCTGCAGGGCCAGCATGCGTGATTGTTTGTCCTGCGGCAGCAACCCGGCCTGGAAGTCGTCAACCCCGAGCTTCCAGGCGACGGCGCGAACGGCCGGCAGCGCGTCGCCGCTCCAGATCATCACGTGTTTGCCCTCGGCCTGCAGGCGTCGCACGACGGCTTGCGCTTCGGGCCGGAGCTGATCGGAAAGGTCAAAGCTGGCGAGCCACTTTCCCTGCCTGCCAAGCCATACACGCGTAACGGATGCGCGCTCCGATTCGGTCGTCGGCACGGCATCGACGAGTCCGGCGACAAAGGGTTGGGTTCCCAGGCGATGGCACACGCCGTCGATGAAGGCTTCGACGCCCGCGCCGGGAACGTTCCGGATCATCGACGCAGTGATCGGAGCGATGTTGAGGGTTGCTGCCGCGAACGCGGTCGCGATGGGATGTTCGGAATCCCGCTCGAGCGCCGCAGCCAGCGCCAGCGCCTGTTCGAACCCGATTCCCGCTTGTGGCGTGGTCGCGACCACGCCGAAGCGGCCTTCGGTCAGCGTGCCGGTCTTGTCGAATACCACGTGTGTTATCCCGGCGAGCGCATCGATCGCATGCGCGCGTGCGACGACCACGCCGCGTCGCGATAGAGACCCTATCGCGACGACCATGGCGGTCGGTGTGGCGAGCGACAGCGCACAGGGGCAGCTCACCACGAGCACGACGATCGCGATCCACAGCGCGCGCGAGGGATCGAGAAACAGCCAAAGCACCGCGCTCGCGGCGGCGAATACGAGCACGCCGGCTACGAAGCGGCTGGCTATGGCCTCGGATAGTTCCGCCGTTCCGGGCCGTTGCGCGCTCGCGCGTTCGGCAAGGCGGCGGACGCCGGAAACGCAGGTCTGTTCTCCCACGCGTGTCATGCGCACGATCACCTGGCTGAGCCGGTTGAACGAACCCGCGAATACCGGCTCACCACTGCGCTTGTGCACCGGGGCACTCTCGCCGGTCAGCAACGATTCATCGCATTGCGTTTCCCCCTGGACGACGTTTCCGTCACCAGGGAAAGCCTCTCCGGGCTTTACGAGGACGAGATCGCCGCTATGTAGCGACACGGCGGGAATTTCCTCGGTGTCAAAGCCCGTCGGGAAGTTGCGCAGGCGGTGCGCAGCCAGCGGCAGGGCCTTGTCGAGATATTCCAGGCTGGCCGCCGCTTTCTGGCGCGCGCGCATCTCGAACCAGCGCGCAGCGAGCAGGAAGAAGACAAACATGGCGATGGAGTCGTAATAGACCTCGCGACCACCGGTGAACGTGGCGTATAGGCTCGCACCGAAAGCGACGCCTATGCCCAGCGCCACGGGAACGTCCATGCCAGGCCTAAGTCGCCGCAGGTCGCGCCAGGCCCCGCGGAAGAAAGGTGCGGCGGAGAAAAAAACCACGGGTACCGTCAGCACCAGGCTGGCGAGGCGCATCAGCAGCGCGGTGTCTTCGCCGATGTCGCCTTCTTCCGCGAGATAGGCGGGCAAGGCATACATCATGACCTGCATCATGCCGAAGCCGGCCACGAAGAGCCGCCACAGCGCGGCACGCGTTTCGCGATTGCGCGCCTGTTCCGCGTTAGCCGAGGTGGCCGGCCATGCGTGGTATCCGATCGACTCTATTTGCGCGAGTATTTCCGACAACGCGATGCGCGATGCGTCCCAGCGCACGCGCGCGCGACGGGTCGCGTAGTTGATCTCGACGCCCGTCACGCCGGGCAGACCGGCAAGGTGCTTCTCGTTGAGCCACACACAGGCCGCGCAGGTGATCCCTTCGATGATCAGCGTGGTTTCGCGCTCGTCGGGCCCGGCGGAACGCACGAAACCTGTCTGCACCTCCGGCCGGTCGTAGATCTGCAACTCGCCGCGTACCGTTGGGGTCGCCTGGGCGGCGAAGGTCGTGCGCGAATGGTAATACGACGATAGTCCGCCCGCGGCGATGGTCTCGGCTACCGCCTTGCAACCGGGGCAGCATACGGCGCATGGCTGCCCGTCGACGAGCGCGGTCCAGCTGCTTGCCGCGGGCAGCGGCAATCCGCAGTGAAAACACGCAGCCTCGGCGCGCATGCCGGGTAATCGTCGCGGGCCTTCAGCGTATGACGAGCACTGGAATGTGCGCGCGGGTGAGCACGTGGTTCGTCTCGCTGCCGAGCAGCAGGCGCGAAATGCCGCGACGGCCGTGTGAGGCCATGACGATCAGCTCGCATTTTTCTTTCTTCGCGATCTTGATGATGGCATCGGCGGGGGCCCCATCGACGACGTGCACACCCTTGAAGGCAACGCCGGATTTTTTCGCAAGCTCTTCCATCTTCTTCAAATATCTCTTCGCGGCGTCGAGGGCTTTCTTTTCCATCATGTCTGCCGCTTTCTGCGGCATGATGAGCGCAATGTCCGTGTAATACGGAATGAGCACCGGCATGCGCGCATGAAAACCCACCACCGACGCGCCGATGGCTCGCGCCAGCGCGATGCCTTCTTCGATCGCCTTGCGCGAAAGCGCCGAGCCGTCGGTGGCAATCAGAATGCGTCCATACATGATCCTCTCCTGTTGATTGAAAGTAATGTCAGAACAAAGGCCTGACCATGCTCGCGTTCGGCATTGCGTTATCGCTCAGCACGCGGGACAGGGCACCTTGTAGTAGAGCCGCGCGAGATGAGTGGCGACCGAATCGATGTCGCTGTCGTTCCACTTCCGCGAAGTATTGGTCTCCCATCGCACTACTTGTTTGCGGATTTCCTCGTAGTTGGTGCCCAGCTTGCTGTCGCGCTTGTAGACCCTGGAGTCGTGGCACGACACGCAGTGGGTTTCGAGTAGCATGCGGCCCCTGTCCGGGTCCGCACCGAACGCGCTTGAAACCGTGGCGAGCGCCGCGATCACCAACCATGCGGGGCGAATTCGATAGGCGTTCAGGTAGTCCATGGATTCCTCCTTTGTCACCCGGCAAACGGGCGGTGAGCTGGTCGTATGCCGGTAGATCCGTGCTTCACACGGACGCCAGGCGCGGCCTGACCGGTAGTCGATGGTGAGTATGCGCACACCGGTGCCGGGCGATTTGATACAGGTCAATGAACGTGTGGTGGCGCTGGCGGAGGAGGGAGGATGGTGATTCATTGCTGGGGTACCGTCGCCGGATTGCCCGCAATTACAGGCTATACGCAGTCGACAGGAAGAAGCGCCTCGGCGAAGAAGGCGCGAAGCCCAGGCGCTTCCGGTTCAAGCCGCTGAAATAGTCTCGGGTGGACTGAGCGCGGTCGAGCGGCCCGGTGGAGATAGAGTTGTCATTCCCGCGCAGGCGGGAAACCAGGCGAATTGGACATTGGGAAATGCCCACTTGCCCGAGGGCTCATTCTGGATTCCCGCCTGCGCGGGAATGACAACCTATTACAAATGGGCTCCCCTCGAAAAGGCCCTTTCAGTCTCGATACTTTGGTGAATATGCTCGCTGCGGCCGGCTTGCGAGTGGAGATGAAGCTTAAAAAAGCGGCTTGAGCCGGGTTGTCGATAGCCGTTAGAAAGAGATCCCTGACTGCACGAGGCCTCCGGCTCGGCTGGTTCAGCAACCTCACGGGCCAGGGCTTTGGCTTGCCGGGTTTGCCAGTCTGGTAAGTACTGGACGTAACCTTACGCGCGAGTCATAAGTTCTTTACACAAAGGGATTTTCGGGGAATATTGCGGATTAGTTAGACGTCACCCGGTCCAGTTAGATGTCATTTTTGACGTATAAATCAAGTTAGACCTCACATGCCACTACCGGTCGCAGTGATGCTCCCAGAAGCAATTCAGCGAATCGCTAACGCACCGGATCGCAGGCTCGCCTGGGAATTCTTCGTTTTCTTTT
>JBDTTE010000187.1:0-7428 GCA_039930785.1 Betaproteobacteria bacterium
CGTCACCGCAGCGAGCGGACTAGCGCGCACTGGCGCCGTCGGCGGTCGACGCCTGCTTCAGCGTATCGGGCGGCACGATGTCGCCTTCGATGTTCTTGAGTTTGTCGCCGTCGACGACGACGGTGATCTTGTGGCGCACCTTGACCTTCTCCGCCTTGCCCGTCAGATAAACATAGTCCCACCGGCTCGAATGAAACGAATCGGCGATCAGTGGCGTACCGAGAATGAATTTCACCTGCGAGCGCGTCATCTCCGGCTTGAGTTTGGCGATCATGGCCTGGTCGACATAGTTGCCCTGCTGGATGTCGACCTTGTGCGTGATCAGGGAGCAGGCGGCGAGCAGCAACACGGAAAGAAGGGGGATGAGACGCATATTATCGATCACACGCATTTGAACGGGACCGCGGATTAGCGCGGTTTCCAAGCACTTTGAAAGTCGTTATGATAATTCACCGTACCCTCCCTGTCAGTTCCACCATGAGCACACCGCACGATCTCAAGAACATTGGACTGAAGGCGACGCTGCCTCGCCTGAAAATCCTCGACCTGTTCGAGAACAGCGACGTGCGCCACCTGACCGCGGAAGACGTCTACAAGCTCCTGCTTAGCGAAAACATGGAGATCGGGCTGGCGACGATCTATCGCGTGCTCACGCAGTTCGAGCAGGCCGGCATCCTGATCCGCCATCATTTCGAATCCGGCAAGGCCGTGTTCGAATTGAACCAGGGCGCGCATCACGACCATCTCGTGTGCCTGCAGTGCGGCAAGGTCGAGGAATTCGTGGACGCGGAGATTGAACGCCGGCAGACCAAGATCGCCAAGGATCGCGGTTTTACCATCCACGAGCATTCGCTGCAGTTGTACGCCGAATGCGTCAAACCGAACTGCCCGAACAAACCGAAGTAATGGGCCGTGGGCCCATGGGCGATGGGCAATGAGCGATGAGTAATGGGTAAGCGCGACTCCCGCCAACCCATCGCTCATTGCCCATCGCCCATTACTCATCGCTCATCACCTTTCACCGTGCGAAGCATCTCTGCGGCATGTTTGCGCGTCGTCTCTGTGATCTTCACGCCACCCAGCATCCGCGCGATCTCCTCTATGCGACCGCTCTCGGCCAGAATAGTGACGGTGCTGGCTGTCTTGCCATTGGCGGCCACCTTGCTGACCTGCCACTGATGGTCGCCTGCGGCGGCAACCTGCGGCAGGTGGGTGACGCACATCACCTGATGCCTGCGACCCAGATCCTTCATCATGCGCCCGACGATTTCCGCAACGCCCCCGCCGATGCCGGCATCCACTTCATCGAATATCAGCGTCGGTACCGCGGCGATCTCGCTGGTGACGGTCTGGATCGCGAGGCTCAGGCGCGACAGCTCGCCGCCCGAGGCGACTTTTGCCAGCGGCCGGGGCGTCGCGCCCGCGTGACCGGCCACCAGGAAGTCGACCTGCTCCTGTCCATGCGCACTGCCGTCGGCCAGCCGGTTCAGTGCAATGGCGAACGCGCCGCCAGCCATGGCCAGCGCCTGCATTGAAGCGGTGACTTTCTTCGCGAGATCCGCCGCGCCTTTCTTGCGCGCGGCCGTCAGCCTGGCCGCGACGCTCGCATAGGCTTTTGCGGCATCGGCCTCGCGCGCGCGCAAGGCGTCCGCGTCAAAACCCTCGTCGAGTTCCGCAAGCCGCGCGTGGATCGTCTGCAGGCGCTGCGGGATGTCGGCGACCTGCATGCGGAATTTGCGCGCCGCCGAATGGACCGCATCGAGCCGACCCTCGACCTCGCGCAGGCGCTGCGGATCGAGCTCTAACCGCTCCTGATAATGGCGCAGGCCATGGATGGCGTCCTGTAACTGGATGTGCGCCGGTTCAAGGGCGTCGAGGACCTCCCTGAGCCGCGGATCGCTGTCGACCATGCCCTGCAAGCGCACAAGCGCGGCGGACAGGGTGGTCACTGCGGCGACTTCACCTTCGGAGAGGGTGTCCAGTCCGAATTGCACGGCCTCGATGAGGCCGGCGGCATTCGCCAGTCGCTTGTGCTCGGCCTGCAACTCGTCCCACTCGTGCGCATGGAAGCCGAGCGCGTCGAGTTCCTTCGCCTGCCAATCGAGCTGCTCACGCTCGGCGGCCAGCGCCTGGGCGCCGGTCTCCAGTGCTTCGAGCTGGCGCCGGATGTCCTGCCATTTTCGCCAGCATTGCGCCGTTTGCGTAGCGAGCGCCGCGGCGCCAGCGTAGCCGTCGAGGAGTTCGCGCTGCGCATTCGCCCGCAGCAACGACTGGTGCGCATGCTGCCCGTGGATGTCGATCAGGTACTCGCCGATTTCCCGGAGCTGCTGCACCGTGGCGGGACGACCGTTGACGTAGGCTCGCGAGCGGCCGGACGACTCGATGACCCGGCGCAATACGCACTCGCCTTCTTCACCCGCCAGGTCGTTTTCGTCGAGATAAGCGGTCAATGGCGCCACCCCGGAAGCCTGGAACGCGGCACTGATTTCGGCCTTGTCCCGACCCTCGCGCACCAGGCCGGCTTCGGCGCGTTCGCCGAGCACGGTGGCCAGTGCGTCAATCAGGATCGACTTGCCGGCACCGGTTTCTCCGGTCAGCACGGTGAAGCCCGACTCGAATTCGAGTTCGAGCCGCTCGACGATGACGAAATCGCGGATGCTTAAAGTACGCAGCATGAAGGTTCGAACGCTGCGCGCTTAGAGCGTCTCGCTCCAGTGCAGCTTTTCCCGGAGCATGTGGTAGTAGTTGTGCGCGAGCGGATGCAGCAGGCGGATCGAATGCGGGCAGCGCCGGACGACGATCCGGTCGCGCTCGTCCAGCTCGCAGTGGGAATGACTGTCGAAATGCGCGCGTGCGTCAGCCGCCTTCAGAACGATGATCTCGATTTCCGAATCGGCTCCGACGACGATGGGTCGATTCGAAAGCGTGTGCGGACACACTGGTACGAGGCCGATGACACTCAAGGATGGATGCAGGATCGGACCGCCGGAGGACAGCGCGTAGGCCGTGGAGCCGGTTGGCGACGTCACGATCAGGCCGTCGGAGCGCAGGTTGTAGACGAATTTGCCGTCAATGTGCACCTCCAGTTCGATCAGGCTGCCTTCGGCGCCCTTGTTCACCGATATGTCGTTGAAGGCGACCACGTCGAGCAGCCGGCTATCGCGGCGAAGCACCTCAGCCTGCAGCAGCATGCGCGATTCCTCCACGAAACGGCCGTCGAGGATTGCCGAGATCGCCTCGAACATGCCTTCCATGGAAAGATCGGTCAGGAAGCCGAGGCGACCCTGGTTGATGCCCACCAGCGGCACGTTGAAGGGCGCGAACGTGCGCGCAATGTTCAGCATGGTCCCGTCGCCACCGATGACGATCGCCAGATCGGCGGCGCGCCCGACGTCTTCGAGCGGCAGGACCTCGTGCGCGGTGCGGCCGGTATGCTCGGCGGTCAGCGAATCGAACAGCACCCGGATGCCACGCTGGTCGAGGAACTGCGCCAGCTGCAAAGCCGGCTCCGCGATCTCCGGGCTTTTGTACTTGCCGATCAGGGCGACGGTCTTGAAGGCCTTGGACATGCGCGGAATTAGAGCACATTTGATCGGGAATGCCGTTACTGCCGTGACTGCGTGACCGCGTGACTGTCGGAATCCCCCAAGGGCCGTGACTATCGTGATAAACGTGAAGCCGAGATGCGACCAGGCACCACGGCAGTCACGACAGTCACGACAGTCACGCGGTCACGCAGTCACGGCGGTCACGGCCGTCGCGGCAGTGACCGCGTTATGCCGCCGGACGCCGGCAGCGAAGCGGTAGAATGCCCCCATGAACAGCGGCGACAATTTTCCCAATGAGCGGGCACAGCGGCTGCTGAAGATGCTGGTCGAGCGCTATATCTCCGACGGCCAGCCGGTCGGATCGCGCGCGCTTGCCCGCCTGTCCGGGATGGAACTGAGCCCGGCCAGCATTCGCAACGTCATGTCGGACCTGGAGGAGCTCGGTTTCATTTCCAGCCCGCACACCTCCGCGGGACGCATACCGACCCCGCGCGGCTACCGCTTCTTCGTCGACACGCTGCTGAAAGTGCGCCCTCTGGACCAGGTCGAAATCAACCAGCTCGAAGGCCAGCTGCAGCCGGACAACACGCAAAAGCTCGTCGCACAGGCCTCCCACCTGCTTTCGGATCTCACCCGTTTCGCCGGCGTCGTCATGACGCCGAAGCGCACGACCGCTGCGTTCCGACACATCGAGTTCCTGAGCCTGTCGGAAAAGCGCGTTCTGCTGATCATCGTCGCGCCGGACGGGGACGTGCAGAACCGCATCATCATCACGGAACGGGCCTACAAGCCCGCGGAGCTGGTGGAGGCCGGAAATTTCCTGAACCAGAACTATGCCGGCCTGACGTTCGAGGAAATCAAGGGCCGCGTGCACGAGGAACTGCGCGAGTTACGCGAGGAGATGACGCAACTAATGACCATCGCGCTCGAAGCGGGCACGTCGGCCATGGGCAACCACGCCGAAGACTACGTGCTTTCCGGCGGACACAACCTGCTGCATGTGCAGGACCTGTCGTCGAACATGGCGAACCTGCGCAAGCTCTTTGACATGTTCGAGCAGAAGACCGGCCTGCTGCAGCTGCTGGACGTGAGCAGCCGCGCGGAGGGCGTGCAGATCTTCATCGGCGGCGAATCCGGCCTGACGCCCCTCGACGAATGCAGCGTGGTTACCGCGCCGTATGAAGTCGACGGCCAGGTGGTCGGCACCGTCGGCGTCGTTGGCCCGACGCGCATGGCTTACGAACGCGTGATCCCCATCGTCGACATCACCGCCAAGCTGTTGTCCAGCGCCTTGTCCCAGAACTGAGCGCGGCAATTGGAAAACAGTGATCGGTGAACGGTGATGAGACAGGTGAACGGTAAACGGTGATCGGTAAAAGCCCTTCAATCACCGTTCACTGATTACCGTTCACCGTTCACCATCACTCGCCGTTCACCGATCACCATCATTCACCGTTCACCGTTTACCCATCGCATGTACAAGCACGGCACGATCGCAAAGACCGGAATTCTGCTGATCAATCTCGGCACGCCGGCCGCACCGACGGCCCAGGCGCTGCGGCCTTACCTGCGCGAATTCCTGTCCGATCCGCGCGTGGTGGAAATTCCGCGCGTGCTCTGGCTGCCGATCCTGCACGGCGTCATCCTGCGCCGGCGTCCGCGCGTATCGGCCGCGAAGTACGCGCTGATCTGGACGAAGGAAGGCTCGCCGCTCGCTGTGCACACGGCGAAGCAGGCACTGCTGCTGAAGGGTTACCTGGGCGAACGCCTCAAGACACCGCACGCGGTTGCATGGGGCATGCGCTACGGCGAGCCGAGCGTGGAAAAAGCGCTGAGCGGCCTGTGCGAAGAAGGCTGCGATCGCATCCTCGTGCTGCCGCTCTACCCGCAATACGCGGCCAGCTCGACGGCCAGCAGCTTCGATGCCGTGTTCGACGCCATGAAGAAAATGCGCAACGCGCCCGCGCTCAGGCTCGTCAAGCATTACCACGACCACCCCGCGTACATTGCCGCGCTCGCCAAAAACGTCAGCCGATACTGGGAGGTCAACGGCCGTCCCGACAAGCTGCTGATGAGTTTTCACGGCCTGCCGCGCTTCGCGCTGGATCGCGGCGATCCGTATCACTGCGAGTGCCACAAGACAGCGCGCCTGCTGGCTGCTGAACTCGGACTTGCACCGGATCGCTACGTGGTGACCTTCCAGTCGCGGTTCGGTCGCGCGGAGTGGCTGAAACCGTACACGCTGCAAACCGTGCAGGAACTTGGGCGTAGTAAAGCCGGCAGGCTTGACGTGGTCTGCCCCGGCTTCGTCGCCGACTGCCTCGAAACGCTCGAGGAAATCGCCGTGGAGAACAAGGCCGCCTACCTCGAGGCGGGCGGCGGCGATTTCCGCTACATCCCGGCGCTCAATGAAAACCACGAATGGATCGAAGCCCTGGCGCGCGTCGCCGCGGAAAACCTCCACGGCTGGGCGTCCACCGACTGGGATGCGGCTGCGGGGGCCCGCGAAGCCGAGTCGGCTCGCGCTCGTGCGCTTGCGCTCGGCGCGAAGAACTGAGGCCCGCTAGAGCAGGCTTGCGCCCTGGTTGCGCCCGTGATCAGTCTTGCGATCGAATTCCTCGTCGAGCGTCTTATATTTCTCGACGATTGCGACCGCCGCCGCGTTGGCCTTCGCTTCGACATCCTCGCAATTCGACGCGGGCTTGGTTGCGAGCACCGCGGATTCGATTTCTTTGGCGGCCTTCATGCCGTTTTCCTTGTGGCCATCCTCGTGGCGCTGCAGGGCTTCCGCGAATTTCGTCCAGGCGTCCTTCAAAGCCGATGCGCCCTTGTCCTCGCCACGCCATTTCGGCATGGTCTGCGCGATCCCGACAACTACATCGGCGCGCGTAATCGAACAAGTCGTCCCCTTCTGGGTGTGACCGAAACGCCAGGTCACGTCCCAGCGGGTTTTGGCCGCGTAGTGCTTGCCGTCGGCGCCTAGTGGCCCCGTCTGGTCGAGCTGGGCTGCCAGCAACGTGGCCGAGGCGCCATCGATATAGTAAAAACTGGTGTGCTGGCGGATCAGGGGTTCGGCCGCGACGGGCAACGACACCATCAGGACCAACAGTGGCAGGATCTTGCGCATTCCCAACTACTCCTCCAAAACGCGTTCGCGGCGAGTCCGCCTTCGAAACGGGGCGCCAGTATAACGCGCGTTTTTTTCATCTGCGGGGTTGAAAGCCATAGGCCTGCCCCAAGTTTGCGTGCAATACCCGTATCAGGAGAGTGTGCATGCAGGACCCAAACAAGATCGTCCCTGGAATGGATTTCGACCCGGCCGACCCGATGGATACGCCCAACCCCGCCGCGAACGACACCGCCACGACATCCGAACTCCTGGATCGGGTGGAAAAGGCCGAAGCCGCCGCCCAGGAGCATCGCGACGCCTGGCTTCGATCCAAGGCGGAGGCGGACAACATCCGCAAGCGCGGGCAGATCGACCTAGCCAACGCCCACAAATTTGCCCTGGAAAGTTTTTCCGCAGAGCTGATCCCGGTGCGCGATAGTCTGGAAGCCGCCCTGGCGACCCAGAACGCGACGCCCGACGCGCTGAGGAGCGGAGTCGAGCTCACACTGAAACAGCTGACCGCGGCGTTCGAGAAGTTTTCGATTCGGGAAATCAGCCCTTTGGGCGAAAAATTCGATCCGCACAAGCACCAGAGCATCAACATGGTCGAATCCGATGCCGAACCCAATACAGTCGTCGGCGTCCTGCAAAAAGGCTACAGCCTGAACGATCGCATCCTGCGGCCGGCCCTGGTCAGCATCGCCCGGCCGCGATCGAATTGATATCAGCGCCGGCTTGAATTTCAGATACACAGACCAAACCTGCGAAGAC
>JBDTTE010000188.1:0-7198 GCA_039930785.1 Betaproteobacteria bacterium
GAACATGGTTGCGCCCTGGACAAATGCTGCCTGCCCGATCGGTTTTTCGCCACGTCGAAGATCGACGCTGCATCCACGCGCGAGGATAGTGCGCCCGCGACTCACGAAAAGACCTGATCACCTCACCGGGTATTCCCTCACCACGAGGTATGCATCATGCGGAACCCTATACCCGGTTTGTCGCTGATCGCTGGCGCGTTGTTGTTCGGTCAGGCCGGCACTCTTCCCGCCGATGACGCCGATCCGCCACCTGGAACGTATCGAATCGTCGAAGGGAAGGCCGATTGGGGCACTTATGCCGGTTGGTTCACTTATCACCTGACCTGCCATATGTGTCACGGACAGGATGCAATGGGTACCGATGTGGCGCCCGATCTGCGGCAGAGCATGAAAACGATGTCGCGGGAGCAGTTTGCGAACAAGGTGTTGGCGCGATACCGGATATTCGGTTCGCCGTGGCTCCGGACAAGTCCTTGCACGACTCGGTCATCGACGAAGTATTGCAGCAGCGCCGCGGGCCCGGCGGCCAGCTCGAGATGCCGTTATGGCCGACCGATCCGGGCTTGAAGCCGCATGTCCTGGATCTTTATGCCTATCTGAAAGCACGATCCGACGGCGCCATCGGACCGGGCCGTCCCAAGACCATGGATGAGTGAGCGCGCTCGGTGCGCGTCCAGATTCTTTCAGTGCGAAGCCGAATGAATTCGTCCATGTCGCTGCTCACGACTTTCAGTTTCAAGGCGCGCATGGCGAGCAGCCTTTTCCGTCTGGCTGACCAGGGGAAACGCTATGGATTGCGACTACCTGATGGAAATAAATGCAATCTGGCCTCGCGAAGGGGTTCATACAGCGTCGTCTGCCGGTGTGCACGGCACAGCCAGCCTTTGCCAGGCGCCTCTACGCGCGCGAGGGCGGAGTCGCCGACGACATACACCCGCGAGGCCGCCATTGTGAATCCTTTTTTCTCACCACTGCCCGAACGTGCGGCCGGCACTCATTGCTGCAACTCGGGTTACGAAATTTTTTGGCTTAGCTGCCGCGGCCGACGTCCACACGCTCGTGCTGACGTTGGCAGGACAAGCAGCGTATGGTTGCCGGCAGAACACGCAATCGCTCGTATGGAATGGGTTGATTGCAGTTGATACAAGATCCAAAATCCGGCGAGTCGAGCCGCTTCCGTGCGTTCTCGATATGTTCCAACTCATGCAGGTCACGGGCAAGTTCGGCATCCTCGACATCTGCCACCTGGATGGCAGCCGAGCGGTCGTCGTGGCCGCCTACGGTATCACCAGTGAGTTGCGCACGGATTTTCGATTCGTCATCGATCACCTCCGACCGCAATGCCGTATAGCGCGTATCGAGGATCTGTCGGATTTCTTCGAGTTGCTGGTGGTCCAGAGGCATGACGACTCCCGGTTCAATGTTGCGGTTTTTCGCAAATCAGAGCGGTGTCCGAGGAACACCTGCTCCGGATTCATGCACGCAAGTAAACGAAGTGTGGCGAAAGCGTGGCTATCGGCTTATCAACATCCTCACCCGACGCCACTGCACGATCGAAAATTCGGCATTCGCAAGCCGTACCTGCTGGCTGTCGGCAAGGTAGCCCTCGACTCTTCCGTGACCCTCTTGCCATCGCCGGTTCGAGGGCCATCGGTGCCTTTTTCCAGTTCGCCTTTGCGTTGAAATGACGGTTCCATCTTGGGGGCAATCGAGTCGGTTGCCTTGATGCAAGTCAATGACCTGCTTTTTCCGCGGCCCAGCGCTCAGAAGCAAACGACGCGCGCGCCGTCCCGCGCAGCAGCGGCGTGAAATTCGTTCATGCCCGCCAGCGTGGCGCGAGAGTCGAACACGGCACTCGAAAGGTGGCGAACTTCAGCGCACGGTTTGCATACGAGAACTTTGGCCTGCGCATTCGAGATGACCTCTTCGTAGCGCTGCGGTGGCCCGAACGGGACGATCTTCGCAGCCGTTCCAATGGTTGCCAGATGAACCGCGTCGTGGAAAAGCATGATGGTGACGCTGTCACCGGCCTGCAGCGCGGACGCCGCAAATACGAAAGGCAGGGCCGCCCGCGTCGGATCGGTCGGGCCCCATGTTGCGGAAATGGCGAAATGCATCGTTGCTCCTTGATGAATGAGTGACTCTCGGCGGACTCGTGCGCGGAACCCGATCTACCGGCATGGGTATGAACTGTATGGCGCTCTAGCCATGGGGTTGTTGATCCTGGTCAATCCGGCTGCAACGATGGGGACGCATGATTGCGATTCGTCGGGGGGAGAAAAACATGAATGCACCGTCAAGCCTGAATTCCAGCCTCGTCACCCTGGCGCTCACGCGCCATAGCCTTCGAGTTCATCGGGCACTCGCGTTGCAGTGCGCCGTCAACCATGTTCTCCGGCTTTGGCGATGGAATCGAAAGCAAGCGGCTTGCGCTGGTTTGCTGCCGGCGCTATTGACGTTGGCCCTCACGGCCTGCGGACCGGGTTCGCATCCCCCAGTGGATCAGTACGATCAGTCCGGGATGGATCTGAAGCCCGTCCCGGCGAAGTTATCCAACGAACGCCACACGGGCGCGTTTGCCGAAGGCAACGCGATCAGCATAGCGCCAGAAATAAAGCCGCTCGATCCCGCCCCGGTCAAGACCATCCGCCTGGACACAACTCACAAGATCATCGAGATCGCCCCGGGCGTGAAGTTCAGTGCATGGACTTTCGGGGATCACGTACCCGGGCCGGTCATTCGAGCCCGCGTCGGGGATCGCATCAAGTTCAGCATGACCAATCGCAGCGACGAACCGGCACCCGGCGTGCGACTGACGGCGGCACCGATGATGCATTCGATGGATTTCCATGCCGCGATGGTTTCACCCCAGGACAAATATCGCTCCATTGCGCCCGGCCAGACCATCGAGTTCGAGTTCACGCTGAACTATCCGGGTGTGTTCATGTATCACTGCGGCACACCCATGATCCTCGAGCACATCGCGTCGGGCATGTACGGCGCGCTGGTCGTCGAGCCGAAAGAGGGCTACCCGACCAAAGTCGATCGCGAATACGTAGTCGTGCAAAGCGAGTTCTACGTTAAACCGGATCCCGCCAAGCACAGGGTGGACGGGCAGGTCCTGAACGTCCTCGATGCCGACCGGTTGCGCGCAGCCCAGCCCAGCTATACCGTTTTCAACGGCCTCCACAACGGCATGGTCAGGAATCCGCTTGCCGCCAAACCCGGCGATCGGGTACGTCTGTTCGTCTTGAACGTCGGCCCCAGTCGAACCTCAAGCTTCCACGTCGTCGGCACGATCTTCGATCGGGTATGGATCGACGGCAATCCGGATAACCAGTTCCGCGGAATGCAAACGGTGTTGCTTGGATCCAGCAACAGCGCGATCGTCGAGTTCGTGATTCCCGAAGCCGGCCAGTACATCATGGTGGACCACCATTTTGCCAATGCCTCGCAAGGCGCGATCGGGTTGGTGAATGCCGGTAGCAAGCCAGGAGAACAGGGCGACATCGAGCACCACAACATGCCGGCAACAGCGACGCCCAGTGATGCCGCGGCGGTACAGGGCAAGCTCGACTTCGAAAGCAAATGTCTGGCATGCCATTCGATCGGTGGGGGCAAGAAGCTTGGCCCCGACCTCGCCGACGTCACACGGCGGCGCACTGATCGCTGGCTTTCCGACTGGCTGAAGTCGCCGGAGAAAATGCTGGGCGAAGATGCCGATGCGAAAGCCATGCTAAAGGAGCATGGAAATATCCCGATGCCCAACCAGAACCTGTCCGACAAGGAAATCGCGCAATACCTCAGATACCTTCATTGGGCGGACGAGCGGCGCAAGGACGCCGGCGCGGGCGAGGACAAGAAATGAGGCATGTATTCCACGGATCGCTCTGCCTGGCGTTCATCGTGATCGCTACGCGGGCTCTTGCCTGCGGCCATTGCATCGAGGACAAGATCGCCGCCGTCTATGATTACGACGTGGTGACACAGGCGCTAGCGCGCAAGCACGAAGTCGCGTTCTTTGCGATGGCTGGAGAGTTGATAGCAAGCGCGGAAACCCACCGCTTGATCAAGCGTGAGACGTCTAAGGTGGTGGGCGTCGATCCTGGATCGGTTCGCGTTTCGGTTGAGAACGCCTCCCTTTCCCTGGCCTACGATCCGCGCGCGTACAAGCTTTCCGAGATCGAACGCGAGCTGACGCGACGTCTGGCGCCGCGCGGCCTTTCGCCCGGACTGATGCGCACGATCGACGGTTCTGCGTCGGGCGCGGGACGCTAATGCAATCGCTTCGCGGGTGGCCGACAGGTCGTCCACCGAAGCCGCAACGGATGCAACAATGGATTGCACTTGGGAATGCGCGTGCCTCGAAGAAGGCGCGACTTCGTCGTCCGTGCCCGTCAGGGGCAATGGCTTGTCCGGTGCCGCCCGCCAATCGCGATCGCCGCGGCCGACATGGATTGCTCGTCCAATCTGGCGAGCTCCTCCAAGCGCTGGGCCGCACAGCTGAACGCGTCCTGCACATCCTTCAGCCAGATGTCCCCGGCGACGGTCAATGCTTCGGCGTGGTGATCCGCTCGCGAGAGCTTTTCCGACCAAGCGGAGACTTCCTCTGTACTGCCGGCCGACAAGTGTGAGAACTCGCCCGGCAGCAAAGTGTCGGCGCAGCAACCATGCAGGTAAGTCACGAAGGACGAAAGCCGTTTCAGTACTTCTGCCGACGTCCCGGCATTCTGAACCGCGTACTTGATGGGGTGCATGGCCTCTCCTCGATCCGGGTGAACGCACTACGGCGCCAACCAGATCAGTTTCCGCTTCGCTAGCCCCCGGGGCCTTGACCCAGGTCAAAGGTAAGCGGGGCGCTCGCTGTAAATTGATTTGCGTCAATCGACCTTGAGGGTTCGGGCGCTATATTGCATGCAACCAAATTGGTTTTTTCACACTCATGCGCATTACGATCATTCAAGGACATCCGGATCCGGCAGAAGGTCATTTCGACCATGCGCTTGCCGACGCCTACGCGTCTGCCGCGGAGCGCGTGGGCCATGAAGTGCGTTGCCTTCGCATCGCCGGCATGGATTTCGACCTTGTCCGCAGCAAAACTGAATGGGACAACGGCGAACCGCCGGAATGCATTCGCGCAGCACAAGAGGCCATCTCCTGGGCGCAACACGTCGTGATCATCTATCCGCTATGGCTTGGATCGATGCCGGCCCTGCTGAAAGCTTTCCTGGAGCAAACGCTGCGACCGGGCTTCGCGATCTCGAGAACCGGGACCGGCGGTGCCATGAAGAAGCTGCTGGGCGGGAGATCGGCCCGCATCATCGTAACGATGGGGATGCCAGCGTTCATCTATCGCTGGTATTTCGGTGCGCACAGCCTGAAGAGCCTGGAACGCAACATTCTGAAGTTTTGCGGCATCGGCCCGATCAGGGCGAGCCTCATCGGCATGGTGGAGACCCCGCGTCGCCGCGCGCGCGAAAAGTGGCTGGCCAAAATGCAACTACTGGGCGCGAAAGCGCGATGAACGAAGCATTCGATCTGAGTGCCGACGTCCGGCCCCCGCGCTTGCCGGCTTACGAGACTACTTCAGCGGCTTGAACCGGATGCGCTTGGGCTTGGCGCCTTCTTCGCCGAGGCGCTTTTTCTTGTCGGCTTCGTATTCTTGGTAGTTGCCGGGGAAAAAGGACCACTGCGATTCGCCTTCGCACGCGAGGATGTGCGTGGCGACGCGATCGAGGAACCAGCGATCGTGCGAGATCACCAGGATGCTGCCGGCGAATTCCAGCAGCGCATCTTCCAGTGCACGCAACGTTTCCACATCCAGATCGTTGGACGGTTCATCTAGCAGCAATACATTGCCGCCGGCAATCAGTGTCGTCGCCAGGTGCAAACGGCCGCGCTCGCCGCCGGATAGATTGCCGACATTTTTCTGCTGGTCCGAACCCTTGAAGTTAAAGCGCCCCGCATACGCGCGCGAGGGCATCTCGAATTTGCCGACGGTCAGAATATCCTGGCCGTTGGAGATGGCTTCCCACACGGTCTTTTTCGCATCGAGCGCATCGCGACTCTGGTCGACGAAGGCGAGCTGCACTGTGGAGCCGATCTTGACTTCGCCGCTGTCCGGTTTTTCCGTGCCGGTGATCATGCGAAACAGCGTCGACTTGCCTGCACCGTTCGGGCCGATGATGCCGACGATGGCGCCGGGCGGAATCTTGAAGGAAAGCTTGTCGATCAATAGACGATCGCCATAGCCCTTGGAAACTTCATTGAACTCGATGACCTCGTTGCCCAGACGCTCGGCGACGGGGATGAAAATTTCCGAAGTTTCGTTGCGCTTCTGATAGTCGACCGATGACAGTTCCTCGAAGCGCGCAAGACGTGACTTGCTCTTGGCCTGGCGCCCTTTCGGATTCTGGCGCACCCATTCGAGTTCTTTCTTGATCGCCTTCTGGCGCGCGGACTCCGAGGATTCCTCCTGCTTCAGGCGATCCTGCTTCTGGTCGAGCCAGGAACTATAGTTGCCCTTCCAGGGAATACCCGTGCCGCGGTCGAGTTCGAGTATCCATTCGGCCGCATTGTCGAGGAAGTATCGATCGTGGGTTACGCCGACCACGGTGCCGGGAAACTTCGCTAGAAACTGTTCGAGCCAGTCGACGCTCTCGGCATCCAGGTGGTTGGTCGGCTCATCAAGCAACAGCATGTCGGGCTTCGACAGCAGCAGGCGGCACAGCGCGACACGGCGCTTCTCGCCTCCGGAGAGGTTGCCGATTTTCGCATCCCACGGCGGCAGGCGCAGTGCGTCGGCGGCGATTTCGAGCTGGTGTTCGGTATCCGATCCGCTGGCCGCGAGGATGCCCTCATATTTGGCCTGGTCCGTCGCGAGTTTGTCGAAATCCGCGTCGGGCTCCGCGTAGGCGGCGTAGATTTCCTCGAGCTTCTGCTTGGCCTCCATGATCTCGCCGAGGCCCTCCTCCACCGCCTGCCTTACCGTCTGCTCCGCATCGAGCTGGGGTTCCTGCGGCAGGTAGCCGATGTTCAGGTTAGGCATCGGGATGGCTTCCCCCTCGATGTCCTTGTCCACGCCAGCCATGATCTTGAGCAGGGTGGATTTGCCGGAGCCGTTTAGTCCGAGCACGCCGATCTTGGCGCCGGGGAAAAACGACAGGGAGATGTTCTTGAGAATCTGGCGCTTGGGCGG
>JBDTTE010000189.1:0-7165 GCA_039930785.1 Betaproteobacteria bacterium
TCGTAGATCGAGGGCGTCTGGAATTTGCGACCCACGCCGGCGCGCACAATCTCATGTTCGGCCATGCGCGTGAGTTCCTTGTCCTTGAAGCGGATCTTGCCTTTGGTGGCCCGCGTACGTCCGCAGATGAGGTCGAGCAATGTTGTTTTGCCCGCACCATTTGGGCCGATCACCACACGCAGCTCGTTGGCCTCGACGTAGAAATTGAGCGAGTCCACCGCCTTGAATCCGTCAAAGGAAACCGTCAGGTCTTCCACCGCAAGAATGTGGCTGGTCATGTCGCACTCCCGGGAACCGACTCAGCCTTCGCCGCGCGCGGAATGGCGCGGCGGCCTTTCAGCGCCGCCATCCGCTTGTCGACCCATCCCCGCACGTATTTGTTGTAAAGGCCGGCCAAGCCGTCCGGAAAGAACATCACCACCGAGATGAACAGCGCGCTCATCAAGAACAGCCACAGTTGCGGAAAGCTTTCCGAAAAGTAGGTCTTGCCGAAATTCACCAGCAACGTGCCGTACACCGCGCCGATCAGCGACATGCGCCCGCCGACCGCGGCGAAGATAACCATCTCGATCGAAGGCACGATGCCGACCAGCGAGGGCGACATGAAGCCCACCTGCAGCACGAACATCGCGCCGCCGATCGCGGAGATCATCGCGGCGTTCACGAACACGAAGATCTTGAAGTTCGAAACGTCGTAGCCAGAGAAGCGCACCCGTTCTTCCTTGTCACGCATGGCCAGCAGCAGCAGGCCCAGCTTGCCGCTCAGGATGTAGCGTGAAACCAGGATCGCGCCGACCAGCAGCACGCAGTTGACGAAATACAGGATGTACTTGGCGGAATCGTTGCGGATATCCCAGCCGTGCAGCGTCTTCAGATCGGTCATGCCATTCACCCCGCCGGTGAAGCCCTGCTGGCCGATAATCAGGATGGTCAGGATCGCCGCGACCGCCTGCGTGATGATCGCGAAGTAGACGCCGCCGACCCGCCGCTTGAACATCGCCACAGCCAGAATGAAGGCCACCAGCGCGGGCACCGCAAGGATCGCGATCAAGGTGAAGCTCAGGCTGTGGAACGGCTCCCAGAATTTCGGCAGCGCCGTGATCTGGTTCCAGTCCATGAAGTCGGGAATGCCCGGGGTCGACTGGATCTTCGTGGCCTCGGGATCGGACGCTTCGAGCTTCAGGAACATTGCCATGCAGTAACCGCCGAGGCCGAAGAACACGCCCTGCCCCAGGCTGAGAATCCCGCCGTAACCCCAGCACAGCACCAGACCGACAGCGACAAACGCGTACGAAAGATATTTGCCGATGAGGTTGAGTCGAAACAGGTCGAAGGTCAGCGGCAGCACCACGAACAGGATCGCGCACAGCACCACCAGGCCCATCGTCCCCTGCCTGCCGCCCAACAACCGTTCATATATGAGTTTCATCTGTTTCCCTTGACGGTCAGCGGCGCACTTTGGCCCGGAGCAATCCCTCCGGACGAATCAGCAGGATCAGGATCACGGCCGCGAGCGTAAGTACCTTGGCCATGGAACTGTTCATGAAGAATTCTGAAATCGATTGCGCCTGGGCGATGCCGAACGCGGAGACCACGGTCCCGAGCAAGCTTTGGGCGCCGCCGAACACGACCACCAGGAAAGTGTCGACGATGTAGAGCGAGCCGCTCGTCGGCCCGGTCGAACCGATGGTCGTAAAGGTCGCGCCCGCGATGCCGGCAATGCCGCAACCCAGTGCGAAGGTAATGCGATCGATCTTTTTGGTATTGATGCCCACTGCGTTCGCCATCGTGCGGTTCTGCACGGTGGCGCGTACCTGCAGGCCGAAATCGGAGCGGTACAACAGCAGCACGACACCCGAGGTCAGCAGCGCCGTCAGCGCCATGACGAACAGGCCGTTCAGTGGAATGTCGAGCCCTGGCGTCGGTTGCCATGAACCCATCAGCCAGTTGGGCAGGGTCGCACTGACTTCCTTGGCGCCGAATATGGAGCGGAAAGCCTGCTGCATGCCGAGGCTCAGGCCCCAGGTCGCGAGCAGCGTGTCGAGAGGCCGGCGATAGAGGTGCCGGATCATCAGGTATTCGGTGAGATAGCCCAAGGCGAAGGCAATGACAAATGCGCCGACTATCGCGATCAGGAAGTAGCTGCTCATCAACCCCGGAAAATAATTGGACGCGACATGCGAAGACACGAACGTGGTGTAGGCGCCGACCGTCATGAATTCGCCGTGCGCCATGTTGATCACGCCCATCTGGCCGAAAATGATCGCCAGTCCAAGCGCCATCAGCAGCAGCACGCAAAACAGCGACAGGCCGTTGAAGCCCTGCATCGCCAGGATGCTGCCCATATCCGAAAGACTCATGCCGTCCATCGCATCCCCTGTTTCGTTGCTAGTCGGTCGTTACGTTGCGAAAAACCGGCCGGGAGCGTGTGGCCTCCCGGCCGTCCACCGTCATACTGTTATCACTGATAGCGCCGCTCTTATTGATAGCCTTTGGGGAACGGATTCGGTTCGATCAACCCGGATTCGAAGATGACCTTGTACTGCCCATCCGCGAGCGCCTGGCCGATGCGCAACTTGCTCCACAGGTGATGGTTCTCGTGCACCTTGACGTAGCCTTCCGGCGCGGTCTTCAGTTCGATGCCCGGCGACGCGGCTGCGATCTTGTCCACGTCGAAGCTGCCGGCTTTTTCCACTGCCGCCTTCCACAGCCACGGTCCGAGATAAGCCGCCTGCGTTACATCGCCGATCACCGAGTTGGGGCCGTACTTGGCCTTGAACGCTTCCACGAACTTCTTGTTGTTCGGGTTATCCAGGCTCTGGAAATACTTCATCGCGGCGTAGAAGCCCACCATGTTCTCGCCGCCGATGCCGAGGATTTCGTCTTCGGTCACGGAGATCGTCAACAGGGTCTGCTTGTCGGAAGTCACGCCGGCTGCTTTCAATTGCTTGTAGAACGACACGTTGCTGCCGCCGACGACGATCGCGTAGATCACGTCCGGCTTCTTCAACTTCATCTTGTTGATGATCGAACCGAACTGCGTGTGGCCGAGCGGTGTGTACTCTTCGGCGACGACGGTTCCGCCCATCTTCTCGATGTGCTTGCGTGCGATCTTGTTGGAGGTGCGCGGCCAGATGTAGTCGGAGCCGAGCAGGTAGAAGGTCTTGGCTTTTTTCTCCTTCATGACCCAGTCGATGCCGGCGATGATCTGCTGTGTAGCTTCCTGGCCGGTGTAGATGACGTTCTTGGACTGCTCCAGGCCTTCATAGAAAGTCGGGTAATACAGCATGCCGTTTTCTTTTTCGAAGACCGGCAGCACTGCCTTGCGCGACGCGGAGGTCCAGCAACCGAACACCGAAGCAACTTTGTCGTTGACGAGCAGCTTGCGGGCCTTCTCCGCGAACGTCGGCCAGTCGCTGGCGCCGTCTTCCTGGATGATCTTGATCTGGCGGCCCAGCACACCGCCCATTGCGTTGATCTGGTCGATCGCCAGCCGCTCGGCCTGGATCGAACCGGTTTCGCTGATGGCCATGGTGCCCGTGGCCGAATGCAACTGGCCGACCGTCACTTCCTTGTCGGTAATGGCAAGGCCGGTTGTATTAACTTTTGCAGTCGGAAAATCCGCAGCCGGTACGCTGGCGGACATCGCCAGCAGCGGCAGCGCTGCGATTGCCAGCGTCAATCGACGCCGCAGTGAAACTTTCTTGTAATGCGGGAGTGCGTTCATCTCATGCTCCTTCTGGTTCGAAAGGGTTGGGTTCGGTCTTCTGCCACCGCCGCGCTGGTTTCGCGTCGACCGTAACAACGTTGCCGCGTGGGAGACGAGCGCACGGTAAGGTTCATGTGCAACCGCAACAATACGCACTTCGACGTAGGCCCCGGCGTGGCTATTCGCCTATGAAAAAATCGTCGCACCGTTGCGGAACAACTTCTGTTGCTCAGCAATAAATCTGCACCGTGTACGTGCGTCGCCCATCGCGGAATGCGCAATCTCGCGCACGGCTACGTCAAATGACGTAGCCACGCCCCCCGACGGCAGAGCGAAGATGCGCACCGAAGAAAAAAGTCGCACCCGTGGCGCGCTTGGCTCGGAGGTTGCAAAGGAAAGCGGGTAAGGCGCGAGCGCCCGACGCCTCATGGAGCCGGACGGCGCCAGGCGGCGGCAACAACGGACGGCAAAAAACTAAAGTGGAAGCTTCGGCAACTCAGCGCATCGTCAAGATCCGCCGCGACTACAACACGTGGGTCGCGGACGAGACCATGGAAGACTATTCGCTGCGTTTCACGCCGAGGTCGTTCCGCAAGTGGTCGGAATTCAAGGTGGCGAATACCGCGATCGGCGCGGTTTCCTTCCTCGCCCTGGAAGCCATCGGCGGCTCGATCACGCTGAATTACGGCTTCATCAACGCGTTCTGGGCCATCCTTTCGGTGGGGCTGGTGATTTTCCTGACCGGGCTGCCGATCAGTTATTACGCGGCGAAATACGGCGTGGACATGGACTTGCTGACCCGCGGTGCCGGGTTCGGTTACATCGGTTCCACGATCACGTCGCTGATCTACGCATCGTTCACGTTCATTTTTTTCGCACTCGAAGCGGCCATCATGGCGCTCGCGCTGGAGCTGTATTTCAGGATTCCGCTTTCGGTCGGTTATCTCATCAGCTCGCTGGTGATCATCCCGCTGGTCATGTATGGCATCACGCTGATCAGCCGCCTGCAGCTGTGGACGCAGCCGGTGTGGCTGATCCTGCTGGTGCTGCCCTACGCTTTCGTGCTGTGGAAGGAGCCCGATGCGTTCGCGAATTTCACGACATTCGCCGGCCGCGCCGAAAACGGCGGATCGTTCGACTGGCTGCTGTTCGGCGCCGCGGCCGCAGTGGCGTTCTCGTTGGTGGCGCAGATTGGCGAACAGGTCGACTTCCTGCGCTTCCTGCCGGAGCGCAAACCCGGCAATGCCTTCAAGTGGTGGGCGGCCATGCTCAGCGCGGGACCTGGCTGGATATTTCCCGGCGTCGCCAAAATGCTCGGTGGCGCGTTCCTCGCATTCCTGGCCCTGCAGCACGAAGTCAGCCTCGACAAGGCCGTCGAACCCACGCAAATGTATCTCGTGGGTTTCAAGTACGTGTTCACGAATCCGCAATGGGCGCTGGCCGCCACCGTGCTGTTCGTGATCGTTTCCCAGGTCAAAATCAACGTTACCAACGCCTACGCCGGCTCGCTGGCGTGGTCGAATTTTTTCGCGCGCCTGACGCACAACCATCCGGGGCGCGTCGTCTGGCTGGTCTTCAACGTACTCATTGCTGTCGTCCTCATGGAGCTCGGCGTGTTCAAGGCGCTGGAGAACGTGCTGGGCCTCTATTCCAATGTCGCGATTGCCTGGGTCGGTGCGCTCGTCGCCGATCTAGTCGTCAACAAACCGCTCGGGCTCTCGCCTCGCTACATCGAATTCAAGCGCGCGCATTTGTTCGACGTCAACCCGGTTGGCGTGGGCTCGATGCTGATCGCGTCGATCCTGTCGATCGCCGCCTTCTCCGGACTGTTCGGCCCGCACGCACAGGCGTTTGCGCCGTTCATCGCCCTCGCGGTGGCATTCATCACGGCGCCGCTGATCGCCTGGTGGACGCGAGGACGTTACTACATCGCGCGCACTCCCGCCAAGGGCGCAGCCGTGCAACGCTGCTCCATCTGCTACAACGAATTCGAGCGCGAGGACATGGCCTACTGCCCCGCCTACGCCGATGCGATCTGCTCGCTGTGCTGCTCGCTGGACGCGCGCTGCGAGGATCGCTGCAAGAGCGGCGCGCTGCACGGCGGCAAGGTGCTGTCCGCGGTGCCGCGCTTCCTGCCTGCCCACCTGCCGTTCCAGCTGCCCGCGAGAATCGGGAAATACATTGCGGTCCTGTCCCTGATGACCCTGCTGCTGGCGGGCATCCTGGCGCTGGTCTACTACCAGGAATCGCTGGTACTCAGCGAATCCGCATCGGCGCTGCACCAGGACCTGGGGATCGCATTCCTGAAACTGTTCGCCGTGCTCATGCTGGTCGCCGCGGTCGGATCGTGGTGGATCGTGCTGGCGAAGGAAACGCGACACGTCGCGCAGGAGGAATCCAACCGCCAGACGCATTTGCTGATGCGCGAAATCGAGGCGCACCGCGTGACCGACGCGAAGCTGCAGCAGGCCAAGGAAGCGGCCGAAGCCGCGAACCTCGCGAAGAGCCGCTACGTCACCGGCATCAGCCACGAACTGCGCACCCCGCTGAACAGCATCCTCGGGTACGCGCAGATCCTGCAGAAGGATGCCGCCATTCCCCAAAACCGGCGCGACAACATCGGCGTCATTCGGCGCAGCGGCGAACACCTGGTCAGCCTGATCGACGGGCTGCTGGATATCGCGCGCATCGAGGCGGGCAAGTTGCGGCTGGACCACGGCGAACTGCGCCTCGCCGAATTTCTCGACCAGATCGTCAAGATGTTCAGTCCGCAAGCGGCGGAAAAGGGCATCGAGTTTCGCTTTGAAAGCATCGGTCGGCTGCCCGAAGTCGTCCACGCCGACGAACGGCGCCTGCGCCAGATCCTGATCAACCTGCTGGGCAACGCGGTCAAGTTCACGGACAGCGGGCGCGTCACCTTGCGCGCCAGCCATGTGCGGGAAATGGCCCGCTTCGAAATCGTCGACACCGGCGTGGGCATCGGCAAGGCCGACCTCGAACGCATCTTCCTGCCCTTCGAGCGCGGCAACCAGGCCGGCGTGCAGGCCCGTGCCGGCACCGGCCTGGGCCTGGCGATCTCGAAAATGCTGACCGACCTGATGGGCGGAGAAATGCAGGTGCGCAGCGAACCCGGCAAGGGCAGCACCTTTGAAGCGAGGATTTATCTGCCCGTCGTGACCGCGCCGAAAACCCTGGCCCGCGCGGAGAGCGATATCACCGGCTATGCGGGCGCGCGCCGACGCGTGCTGATCGTGGACGACCAGGCCTCGCAGCGCGAGCCGCTCGTGGAATTGCTGGAAATGCTGGGCTTCGAAACGCTGGAGGCGACGAGCGGCGAGCAATGCCTGCGCGAAGTCGCTACTTTTTTGCCGGACATAATCCTGCTCGACATCGCCATGCCCGGCATCGACGGCTGGGAAGTCAGCCGGTTGCTGCGCGCCAGCGGGCCGACACGCG
>JBDTTE010000190.1:0-7047 GCA_039930785.1 Betaproteobacteria bacterium
TTGTGCGCCGCGTTTCGGCAAGCGGCGATCGAGGAGAATGAAATGATCCGCTACCTGTTTGTATCGGCGTTTGGTTTCCTTGTATCCGGCCTGGTCGGGCCGCCCGCGCAAGCGCACGAACTGTCGCGCGTGGAATGTTCCGAAGGCGGCGAGTTCATCCGCAATGCCGCGCTCGCACGCGACGCCGGCATCACGCGGGAATTTTTCGTCAACAAGCTCGCCGAAGACCTCATGCTGATCCAATCGTTTCCTCCCGACCTGCGCTGGTTCGTGCAGGACGCCGGCGACGAACAGCTCCTGAGCGATGCCGTCTTCAAAGTCTTCGACGAACCGATGCCTGCGGAAAAGCACGAGGCGGAATTTGTCGGCGTATGCGTGGGTACGGGCGCTTCACCGCGCAATTCAACCTGAAGCGTCTTCGCCCACGATCGCGTGCGATATCGTGGAATAATGCGGCCTGAATCGCGCCTCGGCTGTTCCAGCCGAGGATGATCGGCGCCCCGAATCGGGCGTGATGTGCCACGCATGATCAGTCAACCGCACAAGTCCCCGCATGACGCAGCAAGGCAGCCACTCCACGGTCATCCTCAACGTAAGCGATACGGAGGCGCTCCTCCTCGCCAGGAGCCGTATCTTGCGCGCAGCCGGATACATCGTTCACGAGGCGACCACTGGCGTGCAGGCAGTCCACCTTGCGAGGGAAGTGCGTCCGGAATTGATACTTCTTGACGTCAAATTGTCCGACGTGGGCAGCATGGACATCTGCCGCGCGGTCCGCGCAGATCAGGAGCTTGCCCTGACCCTGGTGCTACAAACATCTGCCGGGTTCGTCGACGGCTCCTCGCGCATCAAGGCGCTCGATAGCGGCGCGGACGGTTATCTGGTCGAACCGACGGAGCCGGCCGAACTGATCGCAAACGTGCGCGCGCTGCTGCGCCTGCGCCGAGCCGAGGAAAAGGTCCGCGAGAACGAGCGCCTGCTACGCCTGGCGACCCGCGCCGCCAAGCTCGATACCTGGAAATTCGACATGGCAGGCCGGTCGACCGTGTCGGCGTCGGAATTCGCCGCGGGCTGCGAATTGCCGACCGTCGGAGATGCGTCCACGCACGGCCAATACAGCCTGCATCCGGAAGACGGGCCGAGGCTGGAAGCCGCGCTGGCCGAAACACTGGCAAACGACGCCGAGTACGACGTGCAATATCGCGTCGTCGGCCGCAATGGCGACATATGCTGGATCGCATCGCAGGCTGTCGTCGCGCGCAATCCGGCCGGCAAGCCGCTCCAGCTGGTCGGAGTGGGCGTCGACATCACCGAACGCAAGCTGGCCGACATCGAGCGGGAACAACTGCTGCGCCGCGAACAATCCGCCCGCCTGGAGGCCGAAGACGCGACGCGACTCAAGGACGAATTCCTCGCAACCGTGTCGCATGAACTGCGCACGCCTCTGAATGCGATCATCGGATGGGTCCACTTGCTTCGCACAGGACAGCTGGATGAAGAGGCCGCCATGCGCGCCGTGGAATCCATCGACCGCAGCGCGCAATCGCAGAGCCAGCTCATCAATGACCTGCTCGACGTCTCGCGCATCATCAGCGGCAAACTGCGCCTGGACCTGCGCCCGCTCACGATGCCCTCGGTTGTCGAGGTGGCCCTCGACATCGTCAAGCCCGCGATCCAGGCCAAGGGCATCACGCTGGATGTGGAGCTGGACGCGGAGGTCGGCTCGACCGCCGGCGACCCGGACCGCCTGCAGCAAGTCGTCTGGAACCTGCTCACCAACGCCGTCAAGTTTTCCAACAAAGGCGGCAAGATCTCGGTGAGGCTGGAACGTTCGGGTTCCAATGTACTGCTGACCGTGAAGGACGAGGGCGTCGGCATCGATCCGCAATTCCTGCCGTTCGTATTCCATCCCTTCCGCCAGGGCGACGGTGGCAGCACGCGCAAGCATCCGGGGCTCGGCCTCGGACTGGCCATCGTGCGCCAGCTCGTGGAGTTGCACGGCGGCCGCGTGCGCGCCACGAGTCCCGGCAAGGGCAAGGGGTCCGTCTTCACGGTGACATTGCCGGTACGTGTTTTGGGCGAAGAACCCGCGGCGGCGGTGGCGGCGGAAAGCGTGGAAGTCGCCGCCAACAGCCGGCCGGGTAGCCTGCCGGACCTGAAAGGCGTCAGCGTACTGGTGGTCGACGACGACGAAGACGCGCGCGAAATTCTCGCCACTGTGCTGATTCAGGCCGGCGCGTCGGTCACCAAAGCCGCGGATACCGCGGAAGCGCTCGCCCATCTGGACCACGCCGTTCCCACCATTTTATTGTCGGACATCGGCATGCCCGGACAGGATGGCTATGCGTTCATCCGCGAACTGCGACGTCGCGATGCCGACAAGGGCGGCCACATTCCAGCCGTCGCGCTCACCGCGTACGCGCGCTCGGACGATCGCTTCCGCGCGCTGGCCTCAGGATTCCAGATGCACATCGCGAAACCGGTGGAAGTCAGCGAGTTGCTGGCAATAGTCGCAAATCTCGCGAAGCAGGCTTCTCGTGCCTAGTACCTCCACCCAACACGGAGGCACAGAGAAAACGGAGAGCACGGAGGAAACCGAAAGCATCAGATAGTGTGTTTTGAATTGAGCGGTGCAGAATGTGCGAATGACTTCCGCATACGACATCGTTACCTGATTTCCATTTATCGATTCTGCTTTTCTCCGTGTTCTCCGTTTTTCTCCGTGCCTCCGTGTTGGGTGTGGTCCCTAGGTTGTAGTCGCACGAATGTCAGGTAACTCCGTGCGCAGCTGCGGCAGGAATTCCGGCATTTCGCGGCCGATGAATTCGATCAACCGCTCGCGCACGAAGCAGCGCAGATCCCAGCTCTGCGACGCGGACGCCGAACTCACCAGCACGCGCAGCTGCATGGCGCGATCACTCGAGTCGGTGACCTCGATGGCGCAGACACGCTTGTCCCAATCGGGTCGCCCTTCGCAAATGGCGGCGAGCTCCTTGCGCAGTGCCTCGACCGGAAACCCGAAGTCCACCCAGATGAATACCGTGCCGAGGATCTGCGAGGTGGTGCGCGTCCAGTTCTGGAACGGATGCTCGATGAACCATTGCAGCGGCACGATCAAACGGCGCTCATCCCAGATCGCGATCACGACATAGGAACCGGTGATCTCCTCGATACGGCCCCACTCGCCTTCGAGCACGACGACGTCGTCGAGGCGGATCGGCTGCGTGAGCGCAATCTGCAATCCCGCCAGCACATTGCCGAGCAGCGGTTTGGCCGCGAAACCGATCACGAGGCCGGCGAGCCCCGCTGACGCGAGCAGGCCGGCGCCGACCTGGCGCACACTCGGAAAAGTCATCAGCGCGCAGGCCAGGCCGAATACCCCGACGAACAGCATCAACGTTCGGCTCAGCACCCTCACCTGCGTCTGGATGCCGCGCGCGTGCAGATTGTCCGCCACGTCGACCGGGTGCAGGATCGCGACGATCTTCTTGCTCGATGCGATGCCACGAATGATCAGCCAGGTCGCGGCCGCGATGAGCAGCACGACAGTCAGGTGTCGGATGCCCTTGATGAGATACAGCGTATCGGGCGCCCACTCCCACACCACCTGCAGCGCGATCAGCGATAGCAGAAGGCGCGCCGGCTCCTCGACATACTCGAGGATGGTGCCGGCGATCAGATGATGGCGCGTCAGGCGGCGCGCGATCGCCACGCCTATGCGGAATAGCACGGCCACCGCCAGCAACCCGACGATCGCCCAGAACCCGACCAGGACGGAGCTATGGAAAATGGCCGGATCCAGCCATGATTCAGCCACAGCCGACTCCTTCATTGACGATCCCTTTACCGGGCCTCACTTTTCGCCTTCCGCGTAAACCAGTGCGGCGACCGGCGCCACGGCAAATACGTCGGCGAGGTCCACAACCCCGTCACGCACCTCGAAGATCGCGCCGCCGAGCGCATCGCGCAGCGTGGTGCCCTCGGAGAGGAACGGCAGTTCGATGCGGCCGTCCCGCCAGGCGTCCGTGCCACGCGGTACCTCGCCGGGCTGCACGCCCATCGTCGCGAACAGCCGCCCCGCTACCGCGATCACGCCCGCGCCCTGGTGTCGCCTCGCGAACGCCACGACATGAGCAGCGCGTTCGCCGCTCACCTGCAAGGCCGTGTAGCCGCCGCGCAGGAACAACGGCGATTTTTCCTTGCGCAGCGCGAGCAGTTTCTGGACCGTGAACATCTTCAGGCGTCCATCCCCTGCGCCGGAGAACAATGCCTCCATGCCGGCGCCTTCCAGTTCCTCCAGCAGCCGCCTGCGTTTGTCGAAATCGACAGCCCTCCGGTTGTCGGGATCCGCGAGCGACAAATCCCACAACTCGTTGCCCTGGTAAATATCCGGGACGCCGGGCGAAGTCAGCTTCAGCAACGTCATCGACAGGCTATTGAGCATGCCAAGCCAACCAATCGTCCGCACGACCTCCCGCAATTCGTCGAGAAACAAATTGCGCTTCGTCGCGGCGAGCAGGCTGCGCGCGAACTCGACGACGGCGGCTTCGTAAGCGGCATTCGTATCCACCCAGCTGGTACGGACCTTGGCTTCCCGAATCGCCTTCAGCATGTACTGTTCGATCCGCTCCCGGTAATTGTCCAGGTCGGACGCTGCGGTGTCCGCATCCGGCAAGCTCCCTATCAAGGTCTGGTACAGCAGGTACTCGTCATTGCGTGACGGCGCCAGCTCACCGTCGACTTCATGTTTTTTCGCAAGGTTCATACGGCTCCAGCGGCGCAGATACTGGTGCCAGTCTTCCGGCATCTCCGAGAGCACGTCGATGCGGGCCCGCGTGTCTTCCGAGCGCTTGTTGTCGTGGGTGGACGTCGCCAGCATGGTGTGCGGCCATCTCGCCGCGCGATCGGCGCTCGCACCATGGAATGCATTGACGCCATAGCCGAACGTGGCCGGATCGCCGCCTACATCGTTCAGCGAGACGAGGCGGTTGTAGATATAGAAGCTCGTGTCCTCGACGCCCTTCGCCATGACCGGCGCGGTCAATTGCTGGACCTTGCGTGCGAAGCGCTTGACCTGGGCCGCCGATGCGCCGCCGTCATCGGACTCGGCGAGCATCGACTTGCGGATGAAATCGAATATCCCCGTGTCGGACCCGCGACTGGATTTGCGCGCCAGCCCGATCGCCCATTCGATGTAGCGCTTGTCTTCAGCGGATACGCCGTCGGCGATGTACGTCCGGTACACCGGAAAGGCGGCGATGACTTCAGTCAGGGCGCGACGCAGTGTGTTCAGCGTGTAGTCGCGCGTATGGCGATCGGCGCGCGCAATGCGTACGAGGCGGTTCGTCAGCACAGTCAACTCGCTGGCCAGCGCGTCACGCAGGATCACGCGCTTGGAACGCTGGGCGATGTCCGCGAACGAGGATTGGTCGCCGACGAACGCGCGATAGAGGCGCGTGAAGCGCGCCTCCGCGCCGGTGTCGACGAAGAGGCCATTGACGACGTTGGCGAAGCGATAGCCCGTCGTCCCGCTCACGGCCCAGGATTGCGGCATGGCCTCGAAGGGTGCGATGATTTTTTCGACGCTGACATACACCGGCTGCACCGCGCCCGCCTCCTGCGCGGAGGTAAGGCTGCGCAGCCTGTCCTGCAATCGCTGGAAGTACGCCGCCGGATCGTACAGACCGTCCGGATGATCGATGCGCAGCGCGTCGACCATGCCAGCCGCGACCAGCTCGAACACCAGCTTGTGGGTGGCCTCGAAAACCGGTTCGCTCTCCATGCGCAGCGCCGCAAGTTCGTTGATATCGAAAAAGCGCCGGTAGTTGATCTCGTCGGAGGCTACACGCCAGTACGCCAGCCGATAGGCTTGCGCCTCCAGCAACTCGTGCAGGAAATCGAAGCTGGCGGCATTCCCCGCCGCCCCGTTGAAGGATCGCAAGGCGCCCTCGACGGCCAAACCGATCGACTGGTCGGATCGCACCAACGCAGCGAGCCGGCGCTTCAGATTCTCCTTCGCCTCGCTGCGCTGCGCGGCCTGCGCGGGCGTGAGTCCGTCACGATGGGGCAGTCCACCGAAGGCCGATACCAGCGCCTTGAGTTCGGCAACCGCATCCGCTGGCGCCGGTGCAATGGTCGCGGCGCCGAGCGCGATACCGAGGATGCGCGGGTACTCGTGCGCGTCGACCGGAAAACGGTGGTTGAAGTAGTGGACGCTGAATTGCCCGCAAACCGCATCGAACGCCAGCGTGAGTTCGCCGCGTTCGAGTACCGCGCCGTAGTGATCGCCGAGCACCGGTACCAGAACCCGGTTCAGGAGGTCGGCATCGGCGGGCTGCCAATCGATGTCGAAATAGTCGGCAAAGGCGGAGGCCTGACCGCTCTCCAGCACGTCGAGCCACCAGGCGTTGTCGGCGCCCATGATGCCCATGTGGTTCGGCACGACGTCGATGATCTGGCCCATGCCGTGCGCGTGCAGGCAGGCGACGAACGCATCGAGGTCTTCGCGTGTACCGATCTCCGGATTCAACGACTGGTGATCGACGATGTCGTAGCCGTGCTTGCTGCCCGGCCTGGCGCGCAGATACGGCGAGCAGTAAACGTGACTGACACCGAGCTTGGCGAGATAGGGAACGATCGCCATGGCGTCGCAAAAGCGGAATCCGGCGTGCAATTGCACGCGATAAGTCGCGCGCGGGATGCGCAACGTCGCGTCTGTTCGCGCGACGTCATGGCTTGCGAAGCCCTTTTCCGCACCGGCGTCGCCGTCGCGACCGTCGTTCGAACCGTGCACCGTCGCGTGGTCGCCCTCGATCACGGACGGCTCCCCACCGTCCAGGAAGCGGACCACGGTGCCAGGTGATTGCGCCCTCGCTTCGCCCCCGTCGGTCCCTCCGCCCAGATCACCACACCCGGCGGGGCGGGCACCTGCGTCCAGTCTTCTGCCGAGAAATTTGCGCGCAGATGCAAACGCGCGCCGTCTCCCAGCGACCAGTCGACGCACAGATGTCCGCCATCGACGGAGAATGTGCCCTCGTGACGCGTGCC
>JBDTTE010000191.1:0-6999 GCA_039930785.1 Betaproteobacteria bacterium
GCGTTTGGCGGCGCACGCGGCCGCACCGACGTGCCGAAGATCGTCGACTGGTACATGGAAAAGAAAATCAACATCGACGATCTCATTACGCACAAGCTCAAGTTCGAAGAAATCAACAAGGGCTTCGACCTCATGCATTCCGGTGAGTCGATCCGGTCGGTGGTGATTTTTTAGTGCGACTACACCTCGACGCAAAGGCGCAAAGGTCGCAAAGATCGCAAAGGAAAATCAAAGGCGAAACGAGAATGGAAATGTTCGGATGGCGATGGATTATCTGACACACCTTTTGCGGTGATGAGAAGTGCGCCGTTCCAGTGTCGGGTTCCTTTGCGATCTTCGCGACCTTTGCGCCTTTGCGTCGAGATGTTGAACTAGGTGAAAGTCGAGAAATTGAACTAGATGAAAACAATCAGCGAACACAAATGTTTCGATGGCGTGCAGGGTTACTACTCCCACGCCTCGAAGGAAATCGGCCTGGACATGAAGTTCTCGGTGTTCGTACCGCCGCAGGCGAAGGACGGCAAGGTGCCGGTGCTTTATTACCTGGCGGGACTGACTTGCTCGGAGGAGACGTTCGCGATCAAGGCTGGCGCGCAGCGCGTCGCGGCGGAACTCGGTTTGATGCTGGTCGCGCCAGATACAAGCCCGCGCGGCGCCAACGTGCCGGGTGAAGCGGAAGCGTGGGATTTCGGCCTGGCGGCGGGTTTTTATGTCGACGCCACCCGGGAGCCGTGGTCCAAACACTACCGCATGTACAGCTATGTCACGCGCGAACTGCCCGCGTTCATTGCCGAAAAATTTCCGATGGACGCCACGCGGCAAGGCATCTTCGGCCACTCGATGGGCGGTCATGGCGCGTTGGTCTGCGCGCTGCGTAATCCCGGCCAGTACAAATCGTTGTCCGCCTTCGCGCCGATCTCCGCGCCAACGCGCTGTCCTTGGGGGAAAAAAGCGTTCAAGGGTTATCTGGGCGACGATCACGAAAGCTGGAAGGCTTACGATGCAAGCGAACTGGTCAAGCAGGGGCAGTTCGCCGGGACGATTCTCGTCGACCAGGGGCTGGGCGATAAATTCCTCTCGGACCAGCTGTGCCCGGAAGCGCTCGAAGCCGCCTGCCGCGATGCCGGCCAGCCGCTGCAGCTGAATCGCCGCGAAGGCTACGATCACGGATACTTTTTCATCTCGACGTTCGTGGAAGACCATCTGCGGCATCACGCTTCGCAGTTGAATGCTTAACCGCAGAGGCGCAGAGGCGCAGGGGAAACGCAGAGAAGAGCGATAGCGGTCTATAAGAATGCAATGGTGTGCGAGTTTTTCGACCACGTTGCCAACGACGTGACAATTGCTAATGGTCCTCATTGGATACGGTTACATTTGTTCTTCTCTGCGTTTCCTCTGCGCCTCCGCGCCTCTGCGGTGAAGCTTATTAGGGAGTGATGTGAATGCAAAAACTACTCGTATACCAATCGCTCTGGGCAATGGAGCGCCGCCGTCCCGATGGACTGGAATGGACGCTCGATGAAAAGCTGAACATGATCCAGCGCGCCGGCTTCGACGGTTGCGGCGTGCGCTTCTTCGATTACAAGTACGCGAAAGAGGTCACCGATTTCCTGCGCGCGCACAATATGACATGGCAGGCGCAGTGCTATCCGCAGACCATCGATGGCCTGAAGCCCATCCTCGAGCACGTCGAGGAGCTCGGCGCCGACCACATTAACCTGCAGCCGGATGTGCGCCCTTATTCGATCCAGGAATGTGTCCCGTATATAGAAGGTTGGCGCCGGCTAGCGCACGACGCAAAGATTCCGGTGCACATCGAGACGCACCGCGATCGCATGACCACCGATCTGTATTTCACGATGCAGCTGCTCGACTGCTTCCCCGACCTCCGCCTCACCGGCGATCTGTCGCACTACGTCGTCGGTCGCGAGTTCGCGTGGCCGATCAGCGACGTCAATCACGGTTACATGCATCGCATCCTGAACAATTGCTGGGGCTTCCACGGGCGCGTGGCAAGCCGCGAGCAGGTGCAAATCCAGATCAGTTTTCCGCACCAGAAGGAGTGGGTCGACCTCTTCATGGGCTGGTGGGAATACGGCTTTCGCAGCTGGCGCAAGCGCGCACCGAAGGACGCGACGTTTACCTTCCTGTGCGAGCTAGGTCCGAAGGAGTACGCCATGACCGGCCCGGACGGCTACGAGCTTTCCGATCGCTGGCAGGAAGCGAACATGATGAAGGACATGATCCGCGCGTTGTGGAGCCGGATCGAGAAGGAAGAAGCGGCAGCGGAACCGTCCGCCAGGGCTGCCTGATTTCAGTTCGTAACGCGGGTGCTTCCCGTTGCACGTTTCCAGCAGGGTTCACGCAGCCGTACAATCGGCTGCCGAATCCGTAGTCCGTCACCTCGACCAACTGGAGATAAAAAATGGGTGAAGATCACATGGTGATGGCGGCGAGGCTGTTCGCCTCGGTTCTCGCCGGCGGATTGGTCGGGCTCGAGCGCAGCTTTCGTGGTCGTCCGGCCGGATTCCGCACCCATACGCTCGTATGCATGGCGTCCACCCTGCTCATGCTCGTCACGGTCTACGAATGGCAGTGGGTCGAGAATCGCGCTCCCGACAGCATTCACATGGATCCCACGCGCATGGCCCAGGGCATCATGACGGGCATCGGCTTCCTCGGTGCCGGTGTCATTTTCAAGGAAGGCATCACGGTTCGCGGCCTGACCACGGCGGCATCCATCTGGATTACGGCCGCGCTGGGTATCCTGATTGGCATCGGTTTTTACTTCCCGGCGACGATTGCTACCGCGCTCGTATTGCTCGTCCTTTCGCTGTTTCGCTGGATTGAATCGCGCATGCACTCGCAGCGTTATGCGCGGCTCGACGTTGGATTCAGCCGGGAATCGTCGCTCGACGAAAAAGCCTTTCGCCTGGAGCTGCAACGCAACGGCTTCGACACGGCGCCCATACACTATCGCGTGAGCGAAAGCGAAAACCGGTTCGATTATCGATTGATGATCCAGACCACGGATCCGACAAACTTCGGCAAGCTCGCACAAAGCCTGTCGGCCAATCCGCTGGTCAAGGAATTCAGAATCGCCCCAACGGGCGATTGAGGGACTAGGGACTAGGGGCTAGGGATTAGGGTCTAGGGCGAGAGCCCCCATGGCGCGCAATTGTTTTTGAATTGAATTTCCGTTTTATTCCCTAGCCCCTAGCCCCTAGCCCCTGCGCGCGCCTCGCTTCTTCCGCTTGGCGCAAGTGCCTTCGCGAGCGCATCCGCAATCTGCCGCAGATCGAGTGGTTTGGTCAGGATGTGGTCGATGCCCACGAATAACGCCTGCTGCGTCAGCACCGGACCGGTATAGCCGCTGATCAGGACCAGGGGGACATCCGGGCGCAATTGGCGCAACTGGCGCGCGAGTTCCGTCCCCGTCATCCCGGGCATCAGCTGGTCGAGTATGACGGCATCGAATCGGGCGGGGTCCGCGCTGAACTCTTCCAGCGCCTCCGCTGCGCTGGTGAAGCCGGCCGGCTCGTAGTTCAACGCCGCCAGCATTTCTTCGGTCAGCAGCATCAACGGCTGCTCGTCTTCGACCAGCAGGATGCGCTCGCCGTTGCCTCGTGGCAGCGCTGCGGCCTGGACCGCCTTGCCCGTAGCCTCGACGTCCGAGCGCGGCAGGTAAACATCGAATGTGCTGCCAACGCCGGGCTGGCTTTCGACGTCGATCGCGCCGCCGAAATCGGTGACGATGTCCTGTACCAGCGCAAGGCCGAGTCCAGTGCCCGCGCCTGATTCGCGCGTCGTAAAAAAAGGTTCGAATATGCGAGCCGCGATTTCCGGTGTCATGCCGCAGCCCGTGTCCTGCACGCGCAAGCGCACGTAACGGCCGGCGGGCAATACGCCGTGCGACAGCGTCGCATCCTCTTTGGCGTCGATGATGTCGAGGGCCACGCGCAGCACGCCGCCAGCCGACATGGCGTGCTCGGCGTTGCGGCACAGGTTCATGATCAACTGATGGATGTGCGTGGGGTCGCCGATCACGGCGGCGCGGCGTGCGGCGAGCAGCGATTCAAGCTCGATGTTTTCCGGCAGGGAGACGCGCACGAGGTCGAGCGTCTCCTCGACCACTTCGTCCGCATTCACGGCGGTGCGCCGTCCGCGCGTGCTGTGGCTGTAGGTGAGGATCTGGTCGATCAGCGACTTGGCGCGATGCGCGGCCGAGAGCATGTTACCGACGTAGCGCTTGAGCGTACTGCCCTCGGCGGCGGCGTTGTGCGCCATGTCGCCGTAGCCAAGGATCGCGGCGAGGATGTTGTTGAAATCGTGGGCGATGCCTCCCGCCATGGTGCCGATCGCCTCCAGCTTCACGGCCTGGCGCAGGCGCGTCTCCAGCTTGTCGCGCTCGACGTCCGCGAGCCGGCGCTCGGAAATGTCGCGATAGATTGCATAGCTGGCTATCTGTCCTGTCGCTACCAGGATCGGGGCGCCGAGTTCGGAAACAGGCAGCCGCGTGCCGTCTTTGCGCACGCGCTCGGTCTCCATGCTCGTGTGCTGGCCCTGGCGCACGGATTGGGCGAGCTGCTGCCATTCTTCCGCGCGCTCCGCGGGCACGATCAGTTCATCGAGGGCGTGGCCGCGCAACTGGTCGGCCGAATAGCCGAACATGCGCGTGAACTCGCGATTGACGCGCGTAACGCGCTGCTCCAGGTCGAGCATGACGATCGCTTCCGGCGCGCTCTCGAACAATTCGTCCAGCAGTGCGGTCTGCACGCGCAACTGCTCCTCGGCGCGCTCGCTGCGACGCAAATGGCGCAGCACCAGCCAGACCAGCGCAATGACGGACAGGCACAGGATAGTCGTGCGCACGGTGCTGTGCATGACCTGCTCGCGCCACTTTTCAAGCAGCGCACTTTTCCCCACGCTCGCACCGACGATGAACGGATAGCCTTCGACGGCGTGCGCGGCGTAGATGCGCTCGCCGCCATCTGCCGGGCTCTTCAACAATTTCCCCGATGTGGCTGGGCCGTTGGCCAGAGTGCGAAAAAGATTCTCTTCGGCGATGGCCCGCCTTGAGTCGTCGCCGGCGTGCGACCGGTGGACCAGCAGGCCGCCATCCTTGCGAAACAGCACGACATCGCTGCCTTCGCCGGGATCGACTGCTTCGTACATGCGGCGCAGATAATCGGTGTCGAACAGCGCGACAGCCACACCGGGCGGTCTATCACCCATGCCTTCGACGCGGCGACTCAGTGCGACGACCGGCCCGGGGAAATTCTCGTCCCGAAGCAGTTCGGAGACGAACAGGCCGGCGGCAGGATTCTGCCGGTGTGCCTGGAAGAAGGGCTGCCGGGCAACCCACTCCCGCGCGGGCAGGGTCGTGTTACCCGTCGCGATCACCGTGCCGTCGCCGTCGGTGACGAAGAGGGCCTTGATTTGCGCCACGGCCTGAATGCGTCCGCGCAAGCGTTCGCGCATGCGATCGATGTCAGCTGGCGTCCGCGTCGAATCCGCCGCAGAATCCTGCACGATCACATCCGTTATCTGCAGTGCCCCGCGCGTTTGCTCGGCTAGCGAGCGTGCAAGGCTCGCGTAATTCTGCTGCGCCGTTTCCACGACGAGCTCCAGACGCCGCACGATGTCGTAAAACTGCACGCTTGCCATCACGACGACGACGATGGCGCAGGCTATCCACAGCCCGGTGTGAAAATCGATGCCGGTCCTCGCACGCCGTGCGATCGAGGGGCTCGTCATGGCCGCGGCGCCGCTGCGTTCCGGTGCGGCAGGATTTTCGCGACGGCGGCCAGCAGCTCCGCTCGCTCGAACGGCTTGGCGAGGGTGCTCGATGCGCCCAGTTCCCGCGCGGTCGCTACCCAATCCCGCCTGCCCTTGCGCGCTCCCCCCGAGATGGCGATGACCGCCAGGCCGGGCTGCAGGCGGCGCGCTTCCTCCAGCGTCTGTGCCCCGTCGCGACCGGGCATGTCCATGTCGGTAATGAGCAATCGCGCCGGCTGGCCTCGCAGCATCTGCAGGGCCTCGCTGCCGGTTCCGGCTTGGCGCACGCGATAACCCGCCTCGCCGAGCCATTCGGCCAGCAATTCGCGGATCAGTGCGTCGTCATCGACCACCACGATTTCGTCCATGAGGGGGATTTTCCCACTGCGCGGCGCGCCTGTCTGCCGTCAGTACCCGGGGTCATTATTTCAATTTGAAATTAAGGCGTGCGCACGCCTCGCTATACTCGCAGCACCATGAGCGCGATTCCCGGTACGAGCGAAATTACCCGTTCAACCATGAACATTCCAAGACATATCCTCGTGGTCGACGACGATGCCGATTTGCGGCGCATGGTCGCGGACTACCTCGGCGAATACGACCTGCGGGTGACGGGCGTGCCCGACGGCACGGCGATGCGCGAGGCGATCGCGCACGAAGTCGTCGACCTGGTATTGCTGGATCTGAAACTGCCTTCGGAAGACGGCATGACCCTGGCGCGCCAGTTGCGCGAGACGTCCAGCATTCCCATCATGATCCTCACCGGTCGCAAAGACGATGTCGACCGCATCATGGGCCTGGAGCTGGGCGCGGACGACTACGTAACGAAGCCGTTCAATCTGCGCGAACTGCTTGCGCGAATACGCGCCATCCTGCGGCGCACCCAGGCGCATCCCATCCACTATGGGGATGGACGTGCGCCGCAGGCGTTCCGTTTCGGCGGGTGGGAACTCGACCTGCGCTCGCGCCGGCTCACGTCGAATGACGGCATTCGCGTGGAATTGACGCACGCGGAATTCGCGCTATTGGCGGCGTTTCTCGGCGCGCCGGAGCGCATTTTGAGCCGCGAACAATTGCTGGAACTGAGTCGCGGCAACGATGACAACGTGTTCGACCGCAGCATCGATGTGCAGATCCTGCGCCTGCGGCGCAAGATAGAAGCCGATCCGAGCCGTCCGAAATTGATCCGCACCGAGCGTGGCGCGGGCTACTTTTTTAACG
>JBDTTE010000192.1:0-6975 GCA_039930785.1 Betaproteobacteria bacterium
TTGTTCTTCGTCCTTCTCCGTGTCCCTTCGTGTTCTCCGTGTCTCCGTGGTGAGATTTAGGATGGCGAGATGTATGCGTTAGATAACGAACAGGCGCTGCTTACGCCGTCACGCGTTCCCGCACTGCTTTCTTGCGGACATACGCTTCGAGATGCCCGCTCAAGTCGCGCGCATCGTCGCCCACACCATCGATCAGGCTGGACTTGCGCCGCCGCAGGAAGGGCGTGCCCAGCAGATATAGTCCGGGCGAATCGGTGACTACGCCGCCGTCGTGACGGACCTGGCCTTTATGGTCGAGGACAGGCACGTCGAGCCACGAATAGTCCGGTCGAAATCCGGTGGCCCAGATGATGGTCTTGATATTGGCGCGCGCTAAATCGAGCAGCAGCGGCGGCGATTCTTCGACCAGGGTGTTTTCAAAACGCTGGGGTGGCCCGATCTCGCTATCGAGGCCTTGTTTGCTGGCCCAGGCGTCGATCGTATCGAGCAGGCGATTCATTTTCAGGTCCGCCAGCTCGCACACGTTGCGCAGCGAGCCCGAGAATTGCGCCTTGCCGTCGTTGATGCCAGCAAGGCGACCGGTCATCGTCACGCCAATGCGCTTCAGGGAATTGAGGTTCAGCGTGCGGTGATCCGCGAAACCGGCCAGCTGCAGGGACGGGACGTTGCGCCCCCTCACGATGTCATCCACTTCGTCGTAGCGTTGGTCGAGCACGCCGCTCGCTTCCATCCACCACTGGATGTCCGTGTCGCGATAGGTGCGGGGCACCCGAACATGTTCGCCAACTGCGAGCGTCACCGAAAGGCCGGCGCGCTGGAGTTCATCCGCGATCTGGACGCCGGAAGCCGAAGCGCCAACGACGAGCACGTCACCGGGTTCGATCTGTTCGGGATTGCGGTATTGCAGCGGCGAGAGCGCTTTGATAGCGGGAGGTACTGCGCTGGCAGCCGCGGGCAACGCGGGGACATTGCACGCCCCGGTTGCCAGCACCACGGTATCGCACTGCCAGGTGCCGCGATCGGTCGCGACGTCGTAGCCGCCGTCGTGCCTTCGCACTGACACGACCCGGGTATGCGCTCGCACTGGAGCAGAGATGGCGCTGGCGTAATGTTCAATGAACCCGATGGTCTCGGGCATCGTGCGGAAGGCGCCGGGATCGTTACCCTGATAGCGGTAGCCGGGCAGGCGGCTCTGCCAGTTCGGCGTGAGCAGCGTGAGCGAATCCCATCGCTCGGTTTTCCACGAGTGGGCTACTTCACCGCGCTCGAGGACGACGTGTTCGATCGAACGCTGCGCAAGCCACCAGCTCATGGCCAACCCGGCCTGGCCGGCGCCGATCACGACGCAGGTTGTACGCACGCTGCGCTTCCCTTCGAACTTCGCCGTCTCCCTACTTCACTTCCACCGTGACATTGGTCGGATTGGTGATGACGTCGAATACCGCCGAGCGTTTTTGCGACTGCGCAACGATCGCCTTGATGTCGTCCTTCGAAGCATCGGCATCGATCGTGTAGATGACCTTGATGCCGTCGAATCCATTGCGCACGTCGGGGTCGGCACCGAGGATGCCGCGAACGTCCATGCCGGCTTCCAGCGTTGCCGTGACGGAACGCAGCTGGATCTTGCGCGCCTGCGCCACTGCAGCGATACCCGCCGTCAGGCAGCCGGCCAGGCCCGCCAGCACGATCTCGACCGGCGTCGCGCCGGAATCCTCGGAGGCGAACACTTCCGGATGATCCGAATGGAAAGAAAACTTCGTCTTGTGCTTCTGCTCGGAGCCGAGGCCGTAGAAGCCTTCAACGGTGGAGCGGCTTTGCGTGCCTTTCACCCATTCGCAGGACGCGCGCCATTTGAATTGGGCGGCATTGGGTGCCTTGGCGAGCGCTTCGCGTGCGCCGAATAAGGCTTCGACGTTCACGCCGTTGTTGACGGGCTTTGCGGTGGTGGCGGTGCTCATGCTGTTTCTCCTTGGTCTGGTTTTACGTGCGGGGCAAACGCTTCGTATCGAAAAAGGGGTGGGCTAGGCAACTGCATGAACCGGTAGAGCGTGCGGCATGCGTGCGCGCTGTTGCTCGCGCCGGAAGGTTGCGGGTGGAACGTCGAACGATCGCTTGAACGCCCGGTTGAATGACGATTCCGATTCGTAGCCGGTCTCCTCCGCGATCCGCACGATGGGCCGCGCGTCGGCTATCAGCATCTGGGCCGCGAGCTGCATGCGCCACGAGGCCAGGTAGGCCATCGGCGTTTGCCCAAGCACTTGCGTGAATCGCATCGCCAGGGAGGAGCGCGACATGGCCACCTGGCGGCCGAGCTCCTCGACGGTCCAGGCGTAGGCGGGCCGCTCGTGCATGAGCGCCAGGGCGCGACCGATATGGCGATCGCGCAATCCGGCCAGCCATCCGCGCTGTTCCACGGGCAGCGATTCGACATAGCGGCGCACGGCTTCCGCGAACAGCATCTCCGCCATCTTGGCGACGACGACGTTGCCGCCGACTTGCGCGCCGAGCGATCCATCCAGCGTGTACTGAACCGCGCTTTCAAACCAGGCCGCCACGGGGCCGGATCCCGCCTTGAGCCGCATCATGCGCGGCAAGGCGCTCAGCAACGGCTTGCAAACATTCGGATCGCAAGTCAGGAAACCACACAGCATGCGTGTCACCGCTCCGCCGCCACCGTGGTCGAGCCGGCGCATCTCCGATGTGGGGGCGTCGATAAGCGCCTCCGTTGACACCGTCGGTAATCCGATTGCGCTGGCGAGCTCATGCTGCTCGCCATGAGGAAACAAAACCAGATCACCGGCTTCGAGCCAGACCAGTTCATCGCCCGGTAACCGGGCAACGCACGTTCCCTCGGTTATCAAATGGTATTTAACGAGGTACTCGCTCTCGCGCTGGCCCGCGGTCGCCCGCGGCGCCGCCTGCGTGAGAACGCTCCACGGCGCGGTGAAGCGCGCTTCCAGAAAAACCGCGCCGGTGAACCGGGCCAGATGCAATGCGTCGGAAAGGGGATCCATGGCTGATTTCCTTAAGCAGGAAGGGGTCGGCCGCTTGTCGGGCGGCTGACAGGGGAGCCATGGTACGGACGGGGAAGGGGATTGCCAGAGGGTCAAAACAAATGAAACAAAAACGTCGTCGAGCGCATGTTTTGTTGCGTGAGGCCGTCGAAACGGCGATGCGGCGCGCGCGGATCGGGACCGCGCGCACGCCTTTCTATTCACGGCCGGACCTGCGGAGCAGCCGCTCCAGCGCCTGGATGTAGTCCTCGCTATCGGTGTTGCGGGCTGGCGTCGAGGCAAAGGCGAGGATGTCGTGCTGCGTGGTCGCGAGGATCAGCGCAAATCCAGTCGGATTGCCCAAGGCCCCACCGGGTATCGACGTTGGCAATGCATTGACGTCCATCAGCCAATAGCGGCAGTCGGCCTTCCTGGCGGCTGCGTTCGCCTGCATTGATACGGTGGCCAATAAAAGTGCGGCCACATACATAAGAAAGGTTCGGGTGCTCATGTCGATTGCTCCTGATAGTGCATGCAACAGTGGGTTGCTTGCTTGACGCCTTTGCAGCACGTCGAAGGGATCGCACTATCCGTTATCGAGGTTCGGGAGGGAATGACTGGGACGCCGTGGGAATTGTCCGGGACGCTTGTAGTTGGATCGCTGCCCCCCTCGTCCCAGCCTTCTGCTGCGCTTGAAACGTGCCCTCGTCCCCTGAGGGGAGAGGGAGTCGAAGTGAGTAGAGCGACGGGCGACTAGTACTAGAAAATCTTCAGAGCTCCCTCTCCCCTCGTGGGAGAGGGTCGGGGAGAGGGGGGGGCGGAGGGGAATATCTCTGTGCGAGTCATATCAGATTGATCGTTTGATGCATAACCGGCTGCTATCCCCCCAATCTGGCGCTCTCCAACGGCCTGCGTCAGCGATCGATTCAGGCCATGCATCTCGCCGCAAAGATTTCTACAAATATCCCCTGATCAGCGTGTGAAGGATCGAGTCGAACCTGCCGGCCCATGCCAACCAGTCAATCGTCGTAGTCGTTTAAAATGCGCGTTCACTTCAGCGCAAGCGCCCGGCTGTCGACCGACAGCTGCAGGGTCAATTCCTCAGAAAGCCCGCACGTGACCTACGCAGTAAAAGAAATCTTCTACACCCTGCAAGGCGAAGGCGCGAACGCGGGACGAGCCGCGGTTTTTTGCCGGTTCGCCGGCTGCAATCTGTGGTCGGGCCGTGAGGCCGATAGAGCCGAGGCCGTCTGCAATTTCTGCGATACGGATTTCGTGGGCACCGACGGTGCGCTCGGAAACAAGTACCAGGATGCATCCGCCCTGGCGAACACCATCGCCGCTCAATGGCCAACAAGCAAAGGCGGCAAGCGCCTTACCGTGTTAACCGGCGGTGAGCCGTTGTTGCAAGTCGACGCTACCCTGATTGCCGCGCTACAGGCGCTGGACTTCGAAGTCGCGGTGGAAACCAACGGCACGATCGATGCGCCGGCGGGACTCGATTGGATTTGCGTGAGCCCGAAGGGCACTGCGCCATTACGGCTGCTTGAAGGCAGCGAACTGAAGGTCGTGGTGCCGCAACCGGAAATCGATCTGACCGCCCTCGAGAAACTCAAGTTCAAACACTACTTCGTCCAGCCGATGGATGGCGATCGCCTCGCGGCGAATACGCAATGGGCAGTCGAGTGGTGTTTGCAGCATCCCGTCTGGCGGCTCAGCGTCCAGACCCACAAGGTAATCGGCATTCCATGAAGTACGAACTCTCGCAACGCTTTTTCTTCGAGGCCGCCCATACGCTTTCCCGCGAAGTCGATGCGGCCGGCAGCCGGCGCATTCACGGCCATACCTATCATGCGGAAGTCTCGGTACGCGGGGATCGGAATCCTTCAACGGGAATGGTGATCGACCTGGCCATTCTGCGGAAGCGGATCGAGATGATCCGCGAGCAACTCGATCACCATCTTCTGAACGACGTCCTCGGAAATGAAGCGCCCACGCTGGAGAATCTAACCAAGTTCATCGCCGAGAACATGAAGGAGATCGATCCGCCGATCTCTTCAGTCCGGGTCTGGCGGGAGACTACCGGCGACAGTTGCGTGCTGAATCTGGAAGAGGGCGATCAGTGAAGCCCGTTCCCAGCGACACTGTTCTTAGGAAGCGGATTCGCTAAGGCCGTTCCATCTTGCAAGTGGTAGGCATCGCCGTGTCCTTCGCCTCGACCCGGCTATTGGTAACGAAACCCAATCCGGTGCGCTCGATATCGTACTTGGCGCCCTTGATGAACGTGGCTGCGTAAAGCGGCTGCAGTAGCTGGTGGTTGTCCGCTCGCATCGTGACCTCGCCGGTGAATCCCGGATACGTCATGCCTTCCAGTGCCTTCGCCACCGGTAGCGGATCTACGGACGCTGCTTGCGTCATAGCTTTCGTGAGCATCTGCACGGCGGTGTAGATCGGCATGGTCGTGAAGTCGTCATCTCCGTCGGGGAAGCGCGTGCGATAGGCGCTCACGATCGCGTCCGATTGAATGTCGCCCACATTCTGGTGCCAGACGGTGATCAGCTTCACGCGCCCATCGCCTGATTCGCGGATTGCCGCCGGCACGCCGGCCGTGTTGGCCCAGAAGGTGTAGTAATCCACGTTGATGCCCGCGGCCTTACCCGCCTTGACCAGCAGTGCGAGGTCGCTGCCCCAATTCAGGGTTGCCACCGCATCTGCGCCCGAGGCCATGATCTTGGCTATGTAAGGAGAGAAGTCCTTGATCTTGCCAAGCGGGTGGAGATCATCGCCCACGAATTTGATGTCGGGGCGCGCGCGGGGAATCATTTCCCTCGCAGCGCGCTGGAACGCCTGTCCGGCCGCGTAGTCCTGGTTGATCAGATAAACCTTCCGGATCTGCCGCTGGGTCTTTATCGTATTGGCCAGTGCCTGCATTTTCATGTCGGCATCCGCGTCAAAGCGAAAGTGCCAGAAGTTGCAGCGCTCATTGGTGAGGGCGGGATCGATGGCGGCGTAGTTCAACAGCATGACCGCCGCATCGGGGCTGCGGCTGTTGTGCTTGGCGATCGCTTCGCTGAGCGCGCCGGCGACAGCGGACGATGCCCCCTGAATCAAAAAGTGGATGCCCTGGTCGGTTACCTGCCGGAAAGCAATCAACGCGTCCTGCGGATTGCCCTTGCTATCGAACGGCACCAGTTCGAGCTTTTTGCCGAGTACGCCGCCGCGAATGTTGACGTCCTCGATGACAAAGGTGAGATGGCGTACGACTCGCTCGCCGATATTGGCGAACGGTCCGCTCAGGGGATCGATGAATCCGATCTTGATGGTGTCCTCCGCGATGACCGCGGTGGAAAAGCACAGGACGGCGCCTGCAACCAGTTTAATCCATCCGCGTGTTCTCATTGCAGGCTTCCATCCCTTTCAGTTTTGTAAGTGCATGAACGTCTTGGTCTATCGCAACGAATACTGCACCGATTGCGGCGTTGCGCCCCCTAAAGGCCGAGCGTATGAAATACCCAAAGGGGTGGGTTGTCCAGCGCACGCGAAACGCGGGATTTGCCGCTCCGCACCAATCGGACTTCGCCAGCCCGCCCCTGTATAGTCAGAACCCAATCCACGAGACCGAAAAACCATATGAGTGAATCGAAGCCCGCTAAAGCCGTAGCCGCCATCGACCCGTTTGGCTTGAATTCGCCGGCAAAAGCCGCGCTAGTGAAAAAGAATCGCGACATTCGCCGTAAAGCCATTCGCTCGCAGAACGCGCGCAGCAGGGTGAAGTAATAGTCGCTTGTCTGCCGGCAAGTTCGCTGACTGATCGATCCGCCCCAGGGCGGATTTTCCATTTGCGCGCCCGGTTTTCGACGGCCTGCCTTTTCAGTCGCACTGCATCACATCGCTTTCTGGTGTTCTTCTCGCCTATCACCCGTTCGGGTGATTGAACCGTGCCGCTCTCCCCTTAAGCTGCAATCGCTGCACGCTACTGCAG
>JBDTTE010000193.1:0-6956 GCA_039930785.1 Betaproteobacteria bacterium
TCAAAGTCGTTGACGCAAAGGGCGCGAAGGAAAAGCAAGAAAGTACGCGAAGGAGAGCAAGAGCCAGGTTTCTGAATAGGGGTGAGCGGAAGCGAACTGGCTTCTGGCTTGGTTTTGTTCCCCCTTTAGACGCGCCGTGCAGCTCGACCCGGCAAGGGGGTGTCGGCGAGGACTGTTCGAGTCCCATGACAGAGCGCGTTGTGTGCGCTCTGTCAGGTCGAGTTCCGCAGCCGCCTTGCCGGGTCAGGCAGCACAGGGGCACCCCCTGATAAGGGGGCGCGACACCCAGGGGCGGCCTTCTTTTGGCTACTTTTCTTGGCCGCGCAAGAAAAGTAGCTTGCCGCCGGGCAATCCCCGGCCTGTTTTTCCGAAACGATCTACAGACAATCAATGTCACCCGACCGACAGGACCCCGACCAACTCCTCGAAAAAATCCGGCGCGATGAAGACCGCGCCGGCCGGGGCCGGCTGAAGATTTTTTTCGGTGCGTCGGCGGGCGTCGGCAAGACCTACGCGATGCTTTCGGCCGCGCACGACCTGGCTTCACGGTCGATCGATGTCGTCGTCGGCATCGCGGAAACGCACGGGCGCAAGGACACGGTCGCGCTGCTCGAGGGCCTGGAAATCCTGCCGCCGCGCGTTGTCGAATATCGTGGTTCGCAGCTGGCGGAGTTCGACCTCGATGCGGCGCTCGCCCGCCGTCCGGCGATCATTCTCGTCGACGAACTCGCGCACACCAATGCCATCGGTTCGCGCCATCCCAAGCGCTGGCAGGATATCGAGGAAATGCTCGATGCCGGCATCGACGTATTCACCACCGTCAATGTCCAGCACCTGGAGAGCCTCAACGATGTCGTGAACGGCATCACCGGCGTCAAGGTGTGGGAGACCGTGCCCGACCGCGTGTTCGACCAGGCCGACGAAGTCACCGTGGTCGATCTGACGCCGGACGAACTGCTGCAGCGGTTGCGACAGGGCAAGGTGTACATGCCCGCGCAAGCGGAACAGGCGATCCACAATTTCTTTCGCAAAGGCAATCTCATCGCGCTGCGCGAACTGGCGCTGCGCCGCACCGCCGATCGCGTCGACGACCAGATGCTCGCGTACCGGCACGATGAATCCATCGGACCGGTTTGGGCAACGCGAGAATCGCTGCTGGCCTGCATCGGTCCCGAACCCGGCGCGGAGAAACTGGTGCGCAGCGCGGCGAGACTGGCGAGGCAGCTCGGTGTCGAATGGCACGCCGTTTACGTCGAGACGCCGAAACTGCAAATGCTGCCGAAGGCGAGGCGCGAGGACATCCTGCGCGTCATGGCGCTGGCCCAGCAACTCGGTGCCCGCACCGCTACGCTGGCCGGGCAATCGCCCGCGGAACTCATCGTCGGTTACGCTCGCGACCACAACCTTGCGCGGCTCGTGATCGGTCGCGGGGCCGGCTATCGTTGGCCGTTTGTCCGCACGTTCCTGGACAGGCTGGGCGCCCTCGGCCCCGATCTCGAAGTCGTACAGGTCGGCATCGATTCCGCTGCGAAACCGCGCCGCGCGACGGTCGTGGACGCCGAAGAGAAATCCAGCCGTCGCTATGGCGGTTACGTATGGGCGGTGGCGATTTGCGCCGTGGCCACGCTGGTGGCCACGCCATTGGCGACGCGACTCGATCTTGCCAACATTGTGATGCTGTTCCTGCTCGCTGTGGTACTGGTGGCCGTGCGCTTCGGTCGCGGCCCGGCGGTCTTCGCGGCATTTCTCAATGTTGCCTCGTTCGATTTTTTCTTCGTGCCGCCACGTTTTACGATGGCGGTGACTGATGCGCAATACCTGATCGTGTTCACCGTCATGCTCGCGGTCGCGCTGGTCATCGGGCACCTGACTTCGGGCCTGCGCTATCAGGCGCGCGTCGCGGCACACCGTGAGACGCGGGCTCGCGCGCTCTATGAACTTGCGCGCGAATTGTCGGGTGTGCTGACGCGCGAGCAGGTTCTGGAAATCAGCGACCGACATATCGAAGCGAGCTTTCACGCCAAGGCTGTCATCCTGTTGCCCGATGCCGGGGACAAGCTGGTCCCCACCGAGCCCACTCCATCCGCCAGCGCGCCAGCCATCGACACCGCGATTGCGCAGTGGGTGTTCGACAATGGCAAGCCTGCGGGCTTCGGCACGGATACGCTGCCGGGCAGCCGGGTGTACTACACACCCTTGCCGGCGCCGATGCGTACGCGCGGCGTTCTCGCCCTCGAACCGGAAATGACGCGCCTGTTGCTGATACCCGAACAGAAGCGATTGCTGGAGACATTCGCCGCACTGATCGCCATAGCGATCGAGCGTGTGCATTACGTCGAAGTCGCGCAGGGGGCGCTGGTGCGCATCGAATCCGAGCGCTTGCGCAATTCGATCCTGAGCGTGCTGTCTCACGACCTGCGCACGCCGCTGACTTCGCTGCTCGGTCTGGCGGAGTCGCTCGCCATCACGCGGCCGGCCCTCTCCGGCGAGCAACGTGAAATGGCAACGGCGATTCGAGAAGAAGCGGTGCGCATGAACGCACTGGTCAATAATCTGCTGGACATGGCGCGCTTGCAGGCGGGCGAAGTGAAGTTGAATCTCCAGTGGCAGCCGATAGAGGAAGTGGTTGGCAGCGCGGTTGCGGCGTTGCGCCTGCCGCTTGCGGGTCACGAGGTGCACATCAACCTGCCGGCTGGCCTGCCATTGGTGGACATCGACGCCGTGCTGTTCGAACGCGTGCTGGTTAATCTTCTGGAGAATGCGGCGAAGTACACGCCGCAAGGAAGCCATATCACGATAGAGGCCTCCACTGCGGGTGAGGAGTTCAGGATCGTCGTCGCCGACAATGGCCCTGGACTGGCGCCCGGTTCGGAGGAAAGCATCTTCGAGAAATTCACGCGGGGAACAACCGAGTCCACGACGCCGGGAGTCGGGCTCGGCCTGGCCATCAGCCGCGCCATCGTCGAAGCGCATCGCGGCCGCATGTGGGCCGAGCGAAATGCGCCCGCGGGCGCGCGCTTCGTCATCGCCTTGCCGCGGGGCACCCCACCGCCTCCGCCTGAGCCGGATGACGATGTGTCCACCCGTGCCGAATCCGTTCGCACGCCATGAATGCGCCGGCCATAACGATATTGATTGTCGAGGACGAGAAGCAGATCCGTCGTTTCGTGCGCGCGGCGCTCGAAGCCGAAGGCCACAAGGTGTTCGAGGCCGAAACGGGGAAGCAGGGCCTGATCGATGCGGCGACGCGCAAGCCCGACCTCGTGGTACTGGACCTTGGACTGCCCGACCTCGATGGCGTGGAGTTCGTCCGCGATCTGCGCGGGTGGAGCACCATGCCGGTCATTGTGCTTTCGGCGCGTACCGGCGAATCGGACAAGATCGGCGCGCTGGACGCGGGCGCGGACGACTACCTGACGAAACCATTCGGCGTGGGCGAGTTGCTTGCGCGCGTGCGTGTCGCGTTGCGTCGCGTGGCGAGCGGAGCAGACGGGGAGGCGATCGCTGAATTCGGCGACGTGCGAGTGGACCTGGCCGGACGCGTGGTCACGCGCGCGGGCAGGACCGTGCACCTTACAGCGCTGGAGTTTCGCCTGCTGTCCGTGCTCGCGCGCAATATCGGCAAGGTGATCACGCATCGGCAGCTGTTGCGCGATGTCTGGGGGCCGTCGCATGTCGAGCACTCGCACTATCTGCGCATCTACATGGCGCAGTTGCGCCACAAGCTCGAAGCCGATCCGGCGCGACCGCGCCATTTGCTTACGGAAACCGGCGTGGGGTATCGGTTGTCGGGCGAATAACGGCGCGTTTGCCGCCTCTGTTGCGCAAAGCAGCATGCCAAAAGCGGCATCCCAAACGTTGAAAATTTCATTAGAACGTTATGGCAAACGTCATTAATATCTGTGCAGCGCCCGCCCTGGCGTCCTGGATGAATTTGTTCCCGGCGCGGGCGACGCAAACGAGCTAGCGACTGCAAGAACAGAAAATGCAGCACAACAATATCCATAGAGGAGAACTTCCGTGAAAAAACTATCATCCGTGATCGCGGGCTTCGTGCTCGGTCTGGCTCTGGTCATGCCGGCGGCGCATGCCGCGGACAAGGGCCTCATCGGCATTTCCATGCCGACGAAATCTTCCGCACGCTGGATTTCCGACGGCGCCAGCATGGTCAAGTACTTCAAGGAGAAGGGTTACACGCCTGATTTGCAGTACGCCGACGACGACATCCCCAACCAGCTCGCCCAGATCGAGAACATGATCACCAAGGGCGCCAAGGTCCTGATCATCGCCGCAATCGATGGCACCACGCTGTCGGGTGCGCTGCAAAAGGCGGCCGACAAGGGCGTCAAGGTCATTGCATACGACCGCCTGATCCGCGGTTCGAAAAACGTGGACTACTACACCACCTTCGACAACTTCCAGGTCGGCGTCCTGCAGGCCGGCTCGCTGGTCGACGCATTGGGGCTGAAGAACGGCAAAGGCCCGTTTAACATCGAATTGTTCGGTGGCTCGCCAGACGACAACAACGCCTTCTTCTTCTACGACGGCGCGATGTCGGTCCTCAAGCCTTACATCGACAGCGGCAAGCTGGTCGTGCGCAGCAAGCAGATGGGGATGGACAAGGTCGGCACCCTGCGCTGGGACGGCGCCGTCGCACAGTCGCGCATGGACAATCTGTTATCGGCGTTTTACGGCAAGGACAAGGTGAACGCCGTGCTGTCACCTTACGACGGCCTGTCGATCGGTATCCTTTCGTCGCTGAAGGGTGTGGGCTATTGCACCGCGCAACAGCCGTGCCCCTTTGTGAGCGGCCAGGATGCGGAAGTCGCGTCCGTGAAGTCGATGCTGCGCAACGAGCAGTATTCGACCGTGTTCAAGGACACGCGTGAGCTCGCCAAGGTAACCGTGCAACTGGTCGACGACATCCTCGCCGGCAAGAAGCCCCAGATCAACGACACCAAGACCTACAATAACGGCATCAAGGTCGTGCCGTCCTACCTGCTCAAGCCGGTCGCGGTGGACAAGAGCAACTGGAAGCACATCCTGATCGATAGCGGTTACTACACCGAAGCACAGGTCAAGTAACGCAAGTTTTCGTGAAGGACAGGCCGACCGGCGCCGAACCTGGCGCCCGTCGGCCGTTTTGATTGGGACTACTGTCGGCTTCGACCATGGCTGAAACGATTCTGGAAATGCGCGGCATCGGCAAGACGTTTCCCGGTGTGCGCGCGCTCTCGGACGTAAATCTCGTCGTCAATCACGGCGAGATCCATGGCGTCGTCGGAGAAAACGGCGCCGGCAAGTCGACCCTGATGAAGGTCCTGTCGGGCGTCTACCCGTATCCCGACTACAGCGGCCAGATTTTCTTCCAGGGGCAGGAACGCCGCTTCAAGGGCATCCACGACAGCGAGAAAGTCGGCATCATCATCATCCACCAGGAACTCGCGCTGGTGCCGCTGCTGTCGATAGCGGAGAACATGTTCCTCGGCAATGAACCGGCGCGTTTCGGGGTCATCGACTGGAATGCCGCTTATTCGCGCACGCGCGATCTGCTGGCCAAGGTGGGCCTGAATGAATCACCCGCCGCGCGCATCACCGACCTCGGGGTGGGCAAGCAGCAACTCGTCGAGATCGCGAAAGCGCTGGCCAAAGAGGTCAAGCTGCTGATCCTCGACGAACCCACGGCGAGCCTGAACGAAACCGACTCGGATGCATTGCTCGAACTGTTGCTTGGATTGAAGGCGCAGGGCATCAGCTGCATCCTGATATCGCACAAGCTGAACGAAGTCGCCAAGGTGGCGGATTCGATCACCGTTCTGCGTGATGGCTCTACCATCGAAACCATCGACTGCCGTCACGCGCCGGCCAGCGAAAGCCACATGATCCGCGCAATGGTGGGGCGCGAAATGGCCGAACGCTTTCCGCCGCGCACGCCAAAGGTCGGCGAAGTCGTATTCGAAGTCGAGGATTGGCACGCGCATCATCCGATCCACCAGGAGCGCGAGGTCATCAAGGGCGTTTCGCTGAACGTGCGCCGCGGCGAGATCCTCGGCATGGCCGGCCTGATGGGCGCGGGCCGCACCGAATTCGCCATGAGCCTGTTCGGCAGAAGCTGGGGCCGCGGCATCAGCGGTCGTGTGCGCTTGCATGGCCGCGACATCGACGTCAGTTCCGTGACACGCGCGGTCGACGCGGGCCTGGCTTACGTCACGGAAGATCGCAAGGCGCTTGGCCTCGTGCTGGGCGACCAGGTGAAGCGTAATGTATCGCTGGCCAACCTGAAAGCCGTGGCGACCGCGGGCATCATCGACGAAGGCCGCGAGTACGCGGTGGCCGGTGGCTATCGCGACCAGATGCGTATCCGTTGCTCCAGCGTTTTCCAGGCTGCGGTCAATCTGTCGGGCGGCAATCAGCAGAAAGTCGTGCTGAGCAAGTGGCTGTTCGCGGAACCCGAGGTACTAATACTCGACGAGCCCACGCGCGGCATCGATGTCGGCGCCAAATACGAGATCTACACGCTGATCAATACCCTCGCGGACGAGGGCAAGTGCATTATCATGATTTCGTCCGAGATGCCCGAGCTGCTGGGCATGTGCGATCGCATCGCGGTCATGAACAACGGCCGCATCATCGCGATGTTTGCACGAGGCGAGGCTACGCAGGAAACCATCATGCAGGCCATCGTTCGCGACCAACTGAACTAGACGAGATCCCCGCCATGCCACACGAAGCCGCCGCCACGCCCGACGCAACACCCGCAACGCGCCCGAACGTCGAGGCCGGATCGCATTGGCTGCGCGGCCACCTGCGCGAATACGGACTGCTGCTCTCACTCGTCGCGATCATGGTGTTCTTCCAGATCATGACGGACGGCACGCTGATGCTGCCGTTGAACCTGACCAACCTGGTGCTGCAGAACAGCTACATCGTCATCATGGCGCTGGGCATGCTGCTGG
>JBDTTE010000194.1:0-6943 GCA_039930785.1 Betaproteobacteria bacterium
GCGACCCCCGGCGTGACAGGCCGGTATTCTAACCAACTGAACTACCACTCCATGTACTCAAAATGCGCGGCGCGCCTGGCTACCTGCCCTGCACGTCAAGTTCCGCTGGTGGGTGCTGAGGGGCTCGAACCCCCGACATTCGCCTTGTAAGGGCGACGCTCTACCAACTGAGCTAAGCACCCTGTGCATTCCGGACAGCTGCCCGGCACTGCATGGATTCTTGTCTGTCGGACTCGCAGCTGCTATCAGTACCGGCGTCGACGATTCCCAGTCGACAACTCTCGATCGAAAACAGCGGCTTCGACAACTAGCGCTCTCAACGAAGCGCGCTAGTTTACTGCATCCTTCAGGGCTTTTCCAGCGCGGAACTTGGGCACTTTCGCAGCCTTGATCTTGATCGGTGCGCCTGTCCGCGGATTGCGTCCGCCGCGCGCCGCCCGCTTGCCCACGTAAAAGGTACCGAAACCGACCAGCGTGACCATGTTGCCCTTTTTCAGCGACGCCTGGATGGCGGCGACCGCGCCATCCAGCGCACGCGTCGCCGCTGCCTTGGAGATGTCGGCAGACTTTGCGATCGCCTCGATGAGTTCGAATTTATTCACGGAATCCCCTTTCGCTATTCGTTTGTCAGAAATACAGGAAGCTTGCATCCGGCCGCGCGCGGGAAAAGCGGAGGAATTCTGGTTGTCGTGTGGCTTCCCGGTCATGTTTATAGCAAGTCAAATTTCAGCGTGTCAAGCCGAAATCCGGCTGGCTACACCTCGGACGAAAAAAAACGGGAATGCTCATCGCATTCCCGTTCGTATTTTTTTGAGTCCGTCAGTGCTTGACCGCAGCCGCCGCTTCGGTCGAATCGACCTTGGGGATTGCCACGGCGTCCGTCTTTTCCGGCAACGGTTGCGGCGCACGCTCAAGCGCCATTTCGAGAACCTGGTCGATCCACTTCACGGGATGGATCTCGAGGCGATTCTTGACGTTGTCCGGAATCTCGGCCAGATCTTTGACGTTTTCTTCCGGGATCAGCACGGTCTTGATGCCGCCACGATGTGCCGCCAGGAGCTTTTCCTTCAGGCCGCCGATGGCGAGTACCTCACCGCGCAAAGTAATTTCGCCCGTCATCGCGACATCGGCCCGCACTGGAATGCCGGTCAACGCCGACACCAACGCGGTCGTCATCGCGGCACCGGCCGAGGGACCATCCTTCGGCGTCGCACCTTCCGGCACGTGCACGTGGATGTCGTATTTCTCGAACGCGTCGTCCTTGATGCCGATCCGGCTGGCGCGCGCGCGAACCACCGAGCGCGCCGCCTCGACTGATTCCTTCATGACATCGCCAAGCGAGCCAGTGCGCTGGATGTTGCCCTTGCCGGGCATCACCACTGCTTCGATCGTCAACAATTCACCGCCCACTTCCGTCCACGCCAGACCGGTGACCTGGCCGACCTGGTTGTTCTTCTCGGCAAGGCCGTAGGTGTAGCGACGCACGCCGAGGTAATGATCGAGGTTGCGCGCCGAAACGGAAACACGCGTTTCGCGCTTCTTGGTCAGCAACGATTTCACGACCTTGCGGCAGATCTTGGAAATTTCGCGTTCGAGACTGCGCACGCCGGCTTCGCGCGTGTAGTAGCGCACGATGTCGCGAATGGCGCTTTCGGACACCGCGATTTCGCCATCCTTCAGGCCGTTGTTCTTGATCTGCTTCGGCACGAGATAACGCATCGCGATATTGATCTTCTCGTCCTCGGTGTAACCGGACAGTCGGATCACTTCCATGCGGTCAAGCAGAGGCGCCGGAATGTTCATCGTGTTGGCGGTGGCCACGAACATGACGTCCGACAAGTCGTACTCGACTTCGACGTAATGGTCGACGAACTTGTCGTTCTGCTCCGGATCGAGCACCTCGAGCAACGCCGACGCCGGGTCGCCGCGGAAATCCTGCCCCATCTTGTCGACTTCGTCGAGCAGGAACAGTGGATTGCGCACGCCAACCTTGGTCATGTTCTGCAATAGCTTGCCGGGCATGGAGCCGATGTAGGTACGGCGATGCCCGCGGATTTCCGCTTCGTCACGCACGCCACCCAGTGACATGCGCGTGAACTTGCGGTTGGTCGCACGTGCGATCGACTGGCCGAGCGATGTCTTGCCAACGCCGGGCGGACCGACGAGACAGAGGATCGGCGCCTTGAGCTTGTCGACGCGCTGCTGGACCGCGAGATACTCGACGATGCGTTCCTTGACCTTTTCCAGGCCATAGTGATCCGCGTCCAGGATTTCCTGCGCCTTGACGAGGTCGTTGCTGATCTTGCTCTTCTTCTTCCACGGCAAGCCGACCATGGTTTCGATGTAGTTGCGTACGACCGTCGCCTCCGCGGACATCGGCGACATCAGGCGCAGCTTCTTCAGCTCGGACTCGGCCTTGGTCCGCGCTTCTTTCGGCATGTGCGCGGCCTTGACACGCTTTTCCATCTCGTCGAGGTCGGCGCCCTCTTCCATGTCGCCGAGTTCCTTCTGGATGGCCTTGACCTGCTCGTTCAGGTAATACTCGCGCTGGCTCTTCTCCATCTGGCGCTTGACGCGGCCACGGATGCGACGCTCCACCTGCAGGATGTCGAGTTCGGCTTCCATCAGCGACAGCAGGTGTTCGAGGCGCTTCTTGACCTCGAACATTTCCAGCACGGCCTGCTTCTGGTCGAGCTTCAGCGGCAAATGCGCGGCAACCGTGTCCGCCAGGCGGCCGGGTTCATCTATGCCGGATAGCGAAGTCAGGATTTCCGGCGGGATCTTCTTGTTCAGCTTCACGTACTGGTCGAACTGCGTGAGCATGGCGCGCCGCATGGCTTCGACTTCAGTCGATTCCACCGGATCGGCAGGAATCGGCAGCGCCTCGGCCACGTAGTGCGTTTTTTCATCCGTGACCGACACTACGCGCGCACGCTGGACGCCCTCGACGAGCACCTTTACGGTGCCGTCCGGCAATTTCAGCATCTGCAGGATGTTGGCAATGCTGCCGATTTCGTAGAGGTCCTCAGGCGAAGGCTCGTCCTTGGCGGCGGACTTCTGCGCGACCAGCAGGATGCTTTTGCCGGATTCCATGGCCGTTTCGAGCGCCTTGATCGACTTCGGGCGCCCCACGAACAGGGGGATGACCATGTGCGGAAACACCACCACATCCCGCAGCGGGAGCAGCGGGTAAGTAACAGCGTTGTCGGCGGATTCAGCGGGATAGATCATTTGTCATCCAAGGTGGCATTGATATGGTTCAAGGTGGGGCGCGGAATGGCCAAATCAACCACGACCATCCTCCACGTTCACCACGGTCGGCCTGACAACCATGGCGCTATTTACCGGTACGTCGCCCGTCCGGAGACGGATGCCTGCCAAAAGGGGCGGTCGCCTCAAGCGGAACCTGCGACCTTCGGCTGGTCGGAGTACAGCAGGATCGGCTGGGCGTCGCCCTTGATCATGCCTTCATCTACGACTACTTTCTCGACATTGTTTAATGAGGGCAGGTCGTACATGATCTCCAGCAAGACGTGTTCCAGAATGGAACGCAGGCCCCGCGCGCCGGTCCGCCGGGCGAGCGCCTTCGTGGCCACCGCCTTCAGGGCTTCCGTGCGAACTTCGAGTTCCACGCCTTCCATGCTGAACATGCGCTGATACTGCTTCAGGAGCGCGTTTTTCGGTTCCGTCAGTATTTGGATCAATGCGGCCTCGTCGAGTTCATCGAGCGTCGCCACGACTGGCAGCCGCCCAACGAATTCCGGGATCAGGCCGTACTTGATCAGATCCTCGGGTTCCACGCTGCGCAGCACTTCGCCGATGTCCTTGCGGTTGTCCTTGCTTTTGACTTCCGCACCGAAACCGATGCCGCCCTTGTCCGAACGCGCGCGGATGATGCGGTCGAGCCCATCGAACGCGCCACCGCAGATGAACAGGATGTTCGTCGTATCGACCTGCACGAACTCCTGATTGGGATGCTTGCGCCCGCCCTGTGGTGGAACCGAGGCGATCGTGCCTTCGATCAGCTTCAGCAGCGCCTGCTGGACACCTTCACCGGAAACGTCGCGCGTGATCGACGGATTGTCGGACTTGCGCGAAATCTTGTCGATTTCATCGATGTACACAATGCCGCGCTGCGCCTTTTCGACGTCGTAGTCGCACTTCTGCAGCAGCTTCTGGATGATGTTCTCGACGTCCTCGCCGACATAGCCGGCTTCCGTCAGGGTTGTCGCATCGGCCATCACAAAGGGAACGTTCAGCAGGCGCGCCAGCGTTTGCGCGAGCAGCGTCTTGCCTGAACCCGTAGGGCCGATCAGCAGGATGTTGCTCTTCGCGAGCTCGACGTCGTCCTTCTTCTGGACCGTTTTCAGCCGCTTGTAGTGGTTATAGACCGCTACCGAGAGGATTTTCTTGGCGATGTCCTGGCCGATCACATACTGGTCCAGGCTCTCGCGGATCTCGTGGGGCACCGGCAGGTCGGACTTGACGCCCTTGCCCGCCGTCTCCGCATGGCTTTCCTCGCGGATGATGTCGTTGCACAGCTCTATGCACTCATCGCAGATGAAAACCGACGGCCCGGCGATCAGCTTGCGCACCTCATGCTGGCTTTTGCCGCAAAAGGAACAATACAGAAGCTTCTCGCCACCAGGTTTCTCGGACATATCTCCCTTTCTTGAACCTATCCGCGGATCTGCCGCTGCGCCTCAGGCTGCCGCCAAGGCGGCCTCTGCGCGGCTGACCAGCACCTTATCCACCAGCCCGTACTTTACCGACTCTTCAGCGCTGAGGAAATTGTCACGATCGGTATCGCGATCGATCGTTTCGACCTTCTGCCCGGTATGCTTGGCCATGAGTTCGTTCAGGCGGGCGCGCAGGTAGAGGATTTCCCGGGCATGGATCTCGATATCCGAGGCCTGCCCCTGAAAACCGCCCATCGGCTGGTGGATCATGACCCGCGAATTCGGCAGCGCAAAGCGTTTGCCTTTCGCGCCCGCGGCCAGCAGGAACGCGCCCATGCTGGCGGCCTGTCCGACGCAAAGCGTGCTGACATCCGGCTTGATGAACTGCATGGTGTCGTAGATCGCCATTCCGGCCGAAACCGAGCCGCCCGGCGAGTTGATGTAGAAGGAAATGTCTTTCTCCGGATTTTCCGACTCCAGGAACAGCAACTGCGCAACGATCAGGTTGCCCGTCAATTCGTTGACCGGGCCCACCAGAAAGACCACACGCTCCTTGAGGAGACGGGAATAGATGTCGTACGCGCGCTCGCCGCGGCCGCTTTGCTCGATGACCATCGGCACGAGGCCAAGGCCCTGCGGTTCGCTGTAGATCCGGTCGTGCATGGTATTCATTGCGGGCTCCCCATGAGTTCGTCGAAGGCAACGGATTTGTCCTCGACCTTGGCTTTCGACAGCGCCCACTGCACGACGTTGTCTTCCAGCACGATGGATTCCACTTCGCGCAACCTGTCCTGCTGCTGGTAATACCAGCGCACCACTTCGTCCGGCTTCTCGTAGCTTTGGGCGTATTCCTGGACCACTGTCTTGATCTGGTCGGGCCTGGCCTCGAGTTTGTTCATGCGGACCGTTTCAGCAAGGATCAGGCCCAGCGTCACGCGTCGCACGGCTTCGGGCTCGAAAGCCTCCTTCGGCATCGGCACCTGGTCGGCCTTGAGGCCGCGTTGCTCGAGGTCGTGGCGCATGTTCTGCATCAAGCGCTCGACTTCCATGTCGACCAGCGCGCGCGGCACTTCCACTTTCGTCGCATCGAGCAGCGATTTCATGACCTGGTCCTTGACGCGGGATTCGGCGCGGCGCTTGACCTCGCGTTCGAGGTTGGCCTTCACGTCCTCACGCATCTTCCCGAGGTCGCCGTCGGCAATGCCCAGGGATTTGGCAAATGCCGCGTCGGCTTCGGGCACATGCGGCTCCTGCACCTGCTTCACCGTGACTTCGAAGCGGGCATCTTTTCCCGCAACTTCCTTGCCGTGGTAGTCGTCCGGGAAGCGCACGTCGAACTCGCGATGCTCGCCAGCCCTCATGCCGGTGAGGTTTTTCTCGAAATCCGCCAGCAGCTGCCCCCCGCCGAGCAATATGTTCTGGTCGGTCGCGCTGCCGCCGTCGAAAGGTTCACCGCCGATCGTTCCACGATAATCGATGAGCACCTGGTCCTGCGCCTGCGCGCCGCGCGCGACCTCATGGTAGTGCGTACGCTGCTTGCGAAGGATATCGATGGTCTTGTCGACTTCGGCATCGCCGACCTGCACGACCGGCCTCTCTATCGTCGCCTGCCCGACTTCGCCCAGCGCAAATTCCGGATAGACCTCGAAGGTCGCGACGTACTCGAACTGGCCGGCCGGCGTGTCGCCCTGCTTGACCTCGATGCTCGGGTAGCCGGCTACGCGCAGGTTCTTTTCCTTTACGGCTTCGCCGAAGCTCTGTTGCACGGCATCGCCCAGGACTTCCTGGCGCACCTGGCCGCCATATTGCTGCTCGACGATTTTCATCGGCACCTTGCCGGGGCGGAAGCCATGCAGCTTCACGGTGCGCGCGAGGCGCTTCAGGCGACTTTCAATTTCGGTGTTGACCTTGTCGAGCGGCAATGTCACCGACAGGCGGCGCTCGAGTGAACTCAGTGTTTCCAGGTTGGCTTGCATCTAATTCATTCGTCCGGTTATTGGCGGGAACGCCGTTGTCTAGCGTATTCAGTCGGGCGGCGCTGGTGCGAAAGGAGAGACTCGAACTCTCACGCCTCTCGGCGCCAGAACCTAAATCTGGTGCGTCTACCAATTCCGCCACTCTCGCCCTCGCAGCATTCTAATATAATGCCCCGCCCCCCGTCACCCGGCTCGCGGGCCTAACCCCTTTCCGCGCAAGCTCAATTCCCTGTCTCGCCCAGGAATAAGATCGATGCCGGTCAACCACTACGAAAACTTTCCGGTCGC
>JBDTTE010000195.1:0-6932 GCA_039930785.1 Betaproteobacteria bacterium
CTGGGATACCACTATAGTAGTCGCATGAAAGGTGCCAACTATGTCGATAACGATTACATCGTGATCGGCATCCTGTCCCTGGCGTTTTTCGCGCAAGGCATGGCGGCGCTGGGCTGGACGCTCGTCTCCGACATCGCGCCCAAGGGATTGCTCGGACTGACTGGGGGTATTTTCAACTTCGCCGCCAACCTTGCTGGAATCATCACGCCGCTCGTGATCGGATTCATCGTTGCTGCGACCGGTTCATTCGTCGGTGCGCTGACGTTCATCGCCGTCATCGCGCTCATCGGCGCGTTTTCCTACATCTTCGTAGTCGGAGACATCAAGAGAATCGAATTGCAGTAAAGGTGTCGACGCTTGCCTTTACCCTTCACTCCTCACCCATTACTCATCGCTCATCACCGGGTCACCGCGGTATTACCCGTGTGATTGAACGGCAGCGAAAGCGGACCGAATTGCGTGTCGGCGTCGAATGCGCCGGAAACGTTATAGGCGATCTCCTTGCCCCTGAGGAAATTGACGAGGCTCATGCCAACCGCGCGCGGCGACATCGACAGGGGGATGTTGATCGCGACGTCCTTGCCCGCGGGCAGGGTGATCGGCCCGCCGACCCTGCCGCCGCCAATGTCGACGCCGGCGAGCGCGAAGTTCGCGCCGAACCTTTTCAGGTCGAGCGGGAACTCGTTGTTATTGTGAATCTGCAATTTCGCCGTGGCCTTGATCTGGTCGACGCCCAGCTTTTCAACTGCGAAGGATTCCATTTCGACGCGCGGCACGGCGGGTACGGGCAGTTCGCCGCTTTTCGACAACGGCACGTCGACGTGGCCGACGACGGGCGTATCCACACCGATCTTGAAATTGGCCGTGTAAGGGACCACGGCGCCTGGCTTGACGCCCTTGAGCACGGAAGCCATGGAGGAGAACTGTACGGTGGCGGGGACCTGCAACACCTGCTTGCCGTGCGCGGGAATCGTACCGGTAGGTTTCAGCGAACCTTCCAGAAAATTCTTGCCGTTGCTCGTCAAGGCGTAGCCGAGATCGGCCAGCGGCAAGGCGACGGCGTAGGGATTCTCGACCTCGATATCGAACAGCAGCACGATACTTTGCAATGAGAGGCCGCGGATGCTCACGCCGACGACGTGCGCGGACGGTTTGGGCGCGTTGCCGATCATGTCCTGCATGGACTGGCAGCCGGCGACGAGGGCACCGATCAGGAGTAAAGCGGCAAAGCGACGGATGGCGGGGATGCGCATGATGGTGTGAAATGTGAGTGTGGGGTAATGCTAACGCACGGGCGCGGTGAAACCAATTTGCCGCGCAAGCGGCGGTGTCGGTGAAAATCTTGAATCTTTCGCTTTAACAGGGTTTCGACCCTGATTCTGACAAGGAGGTTCGGCGCTTTGTCGGCGGGCTGCCCGATTTAGATTGTCCCGCCGGACTGTTGTCGTATGCTTTCAACTTGTTCGCGGCCAGCGAATGGCAGGTCATGCAACCTGGTTGGCCATTAGCAATCTCAGTGTTTTCCTCGGCAATTACACAATCCCGGAGACTTCGTGGACCCAATCAAGGTTATTGCCTCGCTGCTGCTGGCCCCGTTGCTCATGGGCATAGCGCTATTCGCACAGGCCGCCGACATCGAGATCGAAGTGCGGGGAATCAAGGCGCGGACCGGACAGGTCCACGTTGCGCTATTCGCGAACGCGGAGGATTTCGCGCTCGACCTGGCCTTTCGCGCAATGCTTACCAAGGAGGGTGAAGTCAAAATCGGCGTGTTCACCAAGGACGATCACATGCCCCGCGCGCCGACTGGTCAGGCGGCGGCCCCTGCAAATGCGGCCACGGTTCGTTTACACATAACCGACATCACGCCCGGCACCTATGCCGTAGCGCTATATCACGACGTCAACAATGACGGCAAAGTTGATACCAACTTCGATGGCAAACCGCTGGAGCCCTGGGGCATGTCCAACAATCCGAAATACACCGGGCGCAAACTGACTTTCGACGACGCGAAGTTTGAACTGCCCGCGGAAGGGCTGACGCTGAATATCGATCTCCAGCAGTAATTCCGCGCAGTTCGTTTAGTGCACGCGGACCAGCTTCCGCAACGTGCGCAACCCTTTGGGAATTTCCTTGTTCGGATAGATTTGCGACCACGCGGTGAACGACACTTCGCCGACGTAGATGTCGCCGTGCGAATCCACGGCCATGCCGTGCGGGGCGACAAACTGGTCCGGCCGATCGTAGCCCGCGTGCGCCGCACCGAAGCGCGACACCAGCTTGCCTTCATGGTCGACGATGCTGATGCGCGGTCCGATGTTCGGCACCTCGCGGTTGACCGGCATGGTGGGGCCGATCTCGCCGATGTAGCACAGCGGCTGGCGCTTCGCTTCCATGACCATGCCGCAAGGCCGATGCAGGTTATGCCATTCCGTCTCGTATTTGCCTTCGCCGTCGAACACCTGCACGCGATGGTTTTCGCGATCGGCCACATACACCCAGCCGTCCGGATCGCAGCAAAGATTGTGGGGGATGTTGAATTCGCCGGGGCCCGTGCCGGACTCGCCCCATGACTTGAGCAGCTTGCCGTCCGGCGAATACTTGTGCACGCGCGAATTGCCGTAACCATCGGAGATGTAGATGTCGCCCCGCGGGGAGAGTGCCGTATGCGTGCAGCGATGAAAAGGTTCGCCGCTCATGTACGGCGTGGGCTTTCCGGGAATGCCGATGGTCAGCAGCACCTTGCCGTCGAGCGTGCACTTGCGCACGCTGTGATCGCCATCATCCGTGCAATACAGCGTTTCGTCCGGCCCGATGTGCAAACCGTGTGCGCGATGGAACACACCTTCGCCCCAGGAGCGCAGGAAGTTGCCGTCGCGATCGAACACCATCATCGGATGCTCGCCGCGATTGAACACGTAGACACGGTCCTTGCTGTCCACTGCCACGGCGCCAACGTCCGTGAAACTCCAACCGTCGGGAATCTTGGCCCAGTCTTCGATGACTTCGTATCGGAATTTGCCGCTGCCAAGAATCGTTGCCATTTTGTCTCCTTCGTTCGGTTCTTAACTGCCGTGACTATCGTGACTGTCGTGACTACGTGACTATCGTGACTGCCGTAAATGCCTCAAGGTCCGGTGACTTTGCGACAGTCACGTAGTCACGACAGTCACGGCATTTATCAGTCACGGCTTTTATAGCCCTCGCAGTTGCGGCTTCAATGAGTCGGGAATATCGAGTTCGAAGGACAGCACGCGGGCGGACAAGGACTTGCCGTAGTTGTCGAGGCACAGACTCCGCGACACACCGCCGCCGAGGGCGCCTTCCGCGACAAAATTCAGCGCCTGCAGCCCGTCGACTTCGTAGCGCGTGACTTTGCCTGTAACTACGCCGGCGTAGTGCGCCTTGAATTTATCCGCAGTCAGTTGCTCCTTGAGGTACGGATACAGCGCAGGCGCGTAAGCGATCACCGAGATGTTCGATGTGTTGCCCTTGTCACCGGAGCGGCAGTGGGCCAGATGTTGGAGCATTACTCTCATTTGTGATCTCTCATTAATCTGCGTTTGGTTGCATCAGTGAGAAGGGGCTAGGGACTAGGGGTTAGGGGCTAGGGAATGAGCGGCATTGCCGCGTTGTTTGTGTTTGGTTGCTTTTAAACCCTAGCCCCTAGTCCCTAGCCCCTCATCAATCAACTTACGAAGTAATTGATCGACGGCACGACCTTCTCCCTCGGCACCAGCGACGACCAGACGCCGATGATTTCGCGCGTGCGATCCTGGTGCGGCACGCGTTTTCCCGTCATGCCGACGCCGGAGACCGCCATGCCGTCGACTTCACGGCCGACCTTGACGGCTTCTTCGCGCGTTTTCGTGCGGGCCGCGACGCGCACCGCGATTTCGTAAGGTTCCGGCGCGTCCTTCGGCGTCATGGCGCCGTGGATCGCGTTGAGGCCGAGGAAGTCGATCCGTATTTCCTCCGCGTCGAGGTTCACCACTTTGAAACGCTCCTCGAGAATCTTCTTTGCGAGTTGCGCGCGACGCAGGGCGCCCGGTCCCGCATAGAAGAACATGTCTTCGCCGATGAAGCCTTCCGTGCAACCGATCGAGACCTTCAGTGTGGGTGTGCGCTGCTTGCCGGAGATATTGGTGATTCGAACGCGATCGGGGCCGACCTGTTCCAGCTTGCTGGTAGTGAAGTCAACCACGACATCCGGCGTGATGTAGTTCGCGGGATCGTGCACTTCGTAGAGCATCTGTTCCTTGACGGTCATCAGGTTCACCGCACCGCCGGAGCCTGACACTTTCGTCAGCACGGCCGAACCGTCCGGCTCGACCTCGACAATCGGGAAGGCGAAATTCCACGGTTCGGGCACGTCCTTGAATCCGGGGTCGGAGAAGTAGCCGCCGGTAACCTGCGCGCCGCATTCCATCAAATGCCCGAGTCCATTGCCGGCGCCGAGGTGCGCGTGGTCCAGCGGATCCCAGCCAAATTCGTACATCATCGGCGCCATGAAAATCGACGGGTCGGCGACGCGGCCGGACACAACGATCTGCGCGCCTTCTTTCAGCGCTTCAACGATAGGCTCCGCGCCGAGATAGGCTTCGGCGGAAACGAGCGTGTCGGCGAGCGTCGAGGTCGGCTGGCCGTTCTCCATGATTTTGTCCGTGAGTTGCAGCACGCGATCGGTGATCAGGCTGCCGTTGACGGAGGCGACTTTCACGCCGGTCGCGCCGAGCTTGCGGAGCCAATACACGATGCGCTCGGCCGCGGCGTCGGGATTGATCCAGCCCTGGTTGGTGATGATTTTCGTGCCGCGCTTCAGGCAACCCGGCAGGACGGCCTGCATGCGGTCGTCGAGATAAGTGTCATAACCGGGAAAGGTAGGGTCGCGGCGCTTGCGCACCTGCGCTGCGGAGATGGTCGCTTCCGCCATGGTTTCGAAACACAGGTAATCGAGGTCGCCTCTTTCGGCATTCCATCTGGCGGGCTCGATCCTGTCGCCCCACCATGCCGAACCGGCGCCGACGCGCACGAGTTTTTTCATCGCGCGCCTTTCGGCATGCTCCACTTCATTCTTCCTCCCGCGTTTTTGTTTTGAAACGACTTCCGACCGGAAATATGGATTGCCTGCGTCGCAACGTCAATCTTCGAAATTCCGGGAACCGAAACGCGATTCCACGATGTGACTTAACACGTTGAAAGCGTACGGGTGGGGTGGCGCAACTTATTCCGCTGGCCAGAACGATTTCTTGACAAAGTCGCTACCGGGCAACGAATATCTCTTAAAAATCCGCCCCGAGCGGAGCCGCATACCGAGGAGAAAATTGATGCTGAAGCCGTTGCCCATGCGCGTCCTGCGCCTGGTTATCCTGTCATTCGCCTGTTGTTCGTCGTTGGCCTTGGCGGAATCGCCGATCCGGATCGGCTGGCTCTCTTCGCTGACGGGCCCGCTGTCATCCGCGGCGATTGCCGAAGACCGGGGCGTCCAGTTCGCCGTTGACGAAATCAACAAGGCGGGCGGGGTGAACGGCCGGCAGATCGAACTGTTCAGGCGCGACACCAGCGGCGAACCGACCAAGGCCGTGAACATGGCCAAGCAACTGGCTTTCGTCGACAAGGTCGATTTCATCATCGGGCCGGTGAACTCCGGCGAAACGCTGGCCACCGTGTCGATCGTCGCCAAGGCGGGCATTCCGAACCTCATCATCGGCACCCTCGACGAACTGGTCGATCCGCAGAAATTCCCGCTCGCGTTTCGCGCCATCAATACCAATCACCAGTGGGTCGACGCCGCGAACGACTATGCGCTGAACGTCCTCAAGAAGAAAAAAATCGCCATCATCGGTGACACGTCCGGCTACGGCACCGCCGCCACCAAGCTCGCGCAGGAACTGCTCGACAAGGCCGGCGTGAAACCCGTGTACGTGGTTCTCGTCGACCCGAACAAGACCGACCTGACCGACGAACTCAACAAAGCTAAAGCCGCCGGCGCTGAAGTGATCATGCCCTGGTCGGCTGCCACCGGCCTGCTTGCGCGGATATTCAACACACGCGGCGACATGGGCTGGAATGTGCCCATCGTCGGCCACCCGGCCATGATGGCGCCGCCGGTGCGGCCGCTGCTGAACAAACCCGACTACTGGAAGAACGCCTTCGCAGCCGGTTACACGAGCACGACGTACGACGCGAAAGGCAAGCTGCCGCCGCGCACCCAGGCACTGATGGACAAGATTCGCCCCAAGCTCGGCGGCGGCGAGATCGACTTCATGTTCTGGTGGATCGCGCTGGGTTACGACACCGTTCGCCTCGTCGAATACGCCGTGAAGACCGCCGGCTCCACCGATCCAGCGGCGATCGGCAAGGTGTTCGAAAATACCAAGGATTTCCCCGGCGTCTACGCGAGCTATACGTGGACGAAGGAAAACCGCAACGGCTATCCGGATCACGCGATCGTGATGAATGTGGCGGGCAGCCTCAAGGACGGGAGTTTCAAGGCAGCGCCGCGCTAAGGCGCGCCGCTGCCCAGGGACTAGGGACTAGGGGCTAGGGTCTAGGGGGAAAAGCGTGGTCTCCAGCTATCAGGACCTCTCGGTCTGGCAACGTGCGATGGAATTGGCGGAGAAAGTATTCGCGCTGACGGCGGATCTTCCCCGGGAACAGATGTACGGCTTGAGCGTGCAAATGCAGCGAGCGGTAGTTTCAGTGCCCAGCAATATAGCTGAGGGACACGCGAGAGATTCGACGAAGGAATATCTGCGCTTTGTCTCCATTGCGCTTGGATCGCTCGCCGAACTGGAAACGCAATTGATGCTTTGCGAGCGATTGAAATTGTTAACAGTGCAGCGCGTGAACGACGATTGTGTCCTGGCTGATGAAGTCGGAAAGATGCTCCGAGGGGTTCAACGCAGTCTGAAAGAGAAACTGAACTAGTC
>JBDTTE010000196.1:0-6890 GCA_039930785.1 Betaproteobacteria bacterium
AAGATTACTGGCTACGAGGATTTTTCCTACTACCAGCAGAAGCTGCCGGGCTTCTTTTACTTTGTCGGCGTCACGCCGCCCGGCGTCGATCGCAAGACGTCCGCGCCGAACCATTCGCCGCGCTTTTTCGTAGACGAATCGGCGTTGCTACTCGGGGTTCGCTCGTTGTCGCACCTGACGCTGGACTACATGGCAGGCGCGTCGACGGCGGGTTAAACTTGCCAAAATCGTACCCGGAGGAGACAAAAACATGAAAGCAATGCGCAAAATTCTGGCCGTGGGCCTGCTCGCCGCTGTACTTGCGCCGGCCACCCTGTTGCATGCGGACTCGGAGGATGCCGGTTTCATCCGCATCCAGCCCGAAGACATCCCGTGGGTGGATGCGCCTGGTTATACCGGCGTGAAGATGGCGGTCATCGCAGGGGATCCGTCAAAGCCGGGCGTCTACGTGGTCCGCGTGAAATTTTCGCCCGGCGTCATGTCGCGGCCGCATTTCCATCCGGATGATCGCTATGCAATCGTGATCAAAGGCACGTGGTGGACAGGAACGGGCGACACCTTCGATCCGAGCAAGACCGTGCCGGTCAAGGCGGGTGGCTTCATGAAGCATCCGGCGGGCGCGCACCACTTCGACGGTGCCAAGGACGAAGAGGTTATTTTGCAATTGATCGGCATGGGTCCCGGCGGCACGACCATGATCCATCCCGAGGACGGCCATACCGGTCCGTCGAAATAACCAGTCGAATAAGTTGAGGAGCGGCAGAACGTCTGCCGCTCTTTTTGTTTCCGGACCGTGAATCAGAGTTAAAGGGTATCCGTGCTTTCCGACATTGAAATCGCCCAGCAGGCGCGCATGCAACGCATCAGCGTGCTGGCGCGCGAACGCCTCGGCATCGCCGAAGAACATCTCGAACCGTACGGCCATTTCAAGGCCAAGATCTCGTTGGACTATCTCGACAGCCTCAAGGGTCGGCCGGATGGCAAGTTGATCCTCGTCACCGCGATCAGCCCGACGCCGGCAGGCGAAGGCAAGACCACTACGACCGTGGGTTTAGGCGATGCGCTGAACCGCATCGGCAAAAAAACAGTCATTGCGCTGCGCGAACCCAGCCTTGGGCCGGTGTTCGGCATGAAGGGCGGCGCCGCAGGCGGCGGTTATGCCCAAGTCGTGCCGATGGAAGACATCAATCTGCACTTCACGGGCGACTTCAACGCCATCCAGCTCGCCAACAACCTGCTGGCGGCGATGCTCGACAACCATATTCATCATGGCAACGAACTGGGCATCGACGTGCGCAGGGTGACGTGGAAGCGCGTGCTCGACATGAACGATCGGGCCTTGCGCGATATCGTCGTGTCGCTGGGCGGGCCGGGTAATGGCTATCCGCGCCAGGACGGCTTCGACATCGTCGTGGCGTCCGAAGTCATGGCCATCTTCTGCCTTGCGACGTCGCTGGTGGATCTCAAGGAACGGCTGGGCAATATCGTCGTGGCGTACACCAAAGACCAGAAGCCGGTGCGTGCGCGCGACCTCGGCGCGCACGGCGCGATGACCGTGCTGCTCAAGGACGCGCTGAAGCCGAACCTGGTGCAGACGATCGAGAACACCCCGGCGATCCTGCACGGCGGCCCGTTCGCCAACATCGCGCACGGCTGCAACTCGGTGATCGCGACGCGGGCGGCGCTCAAGCTTGGCGACTATGTCGTGACCGAAGCCGGTTTCGGTGCGGACCTCGGCGCCGAAAAATTCGTCGACATCAAATGCCGCAAGGCCGGACTGAAGCCCGATGCCTGCGTAATCGTGGCGACCATCCGCGCGCTGAAATATCACGGTGGCGTGGACCTCAAGCAGCTGAACAACGAGAATCTCGCGGCGCTTGACGACGGCATCGCGAACCTGGCCCGCCACGTGGACAACGTGCGCAATCGCTACGGCCTGCCGTGCGTGGTATCCATCAACCATTTCACGCACGACACGGAAGCCGAAGTCGCGCTGCTCAAGAACAAGATCGCGGCGCAGGACACGCCCGTGGTGGTGGCGAAACACTGGGCGCAAGGCGGCGCCGGCGCGGAAGAACTCGCGCGAACCGTCGCGGCGATGGCGGACAAAGGCGCGCCGGGATTCCGTTTTGTGTACGAAGACGCCATGTCGCTCTGGGACAAGGTCAAGGCGATCGCGACCAAGGTTTATGGCGCGGCCGATATCGGCGCCGATGCGAAAGTCAAAGCGCAGATCGAAAAACTGCAGCAGGACGGTTACGGCCATTACCCCGTCTGCATCGCCAAGACCCAGTATTCGTTCTCGACCGACGCGTCAGCTCGCGGTGCGCCGTCAGGACACATCATCAACATTCGTGAGGTCAGGTTGGCCGCCGGCGCGGAGTTCATCGTCATGGTCTGCGGCGATATCATGACCATGCCGGGGCTGCCGAAAGTTCCGGCCGCGATGAAGATCGACATCACGCCGGAAGGGAAAGTGGTCGGGTTGTTTTAGAGCTAGCGTCAACACCTCACTGCAAAGCTTGCTCCCGCTCCCAAGCAAGGCCTGCTGTTATACATTGTCAGACAGTACACATTGCAGGAGACCACCATGCTGGTTGTAAGGCTGGAACAGCACCTCGAAGCCGCCATTGCTCGCATTGCCGAGGCCACCGGCAGTACCAAGAGCAGCGTGGTGCGCCAAGCGGTGGTGCGCTATCTGGAAGATCGCGAAGATGCCGCGCTGGCCACCCAGGCGAAAAAAGCGGGTGGGTGCGCCAAATCCATTGTCGGGGTCAGGAAAGCGCTTCGGCTGGAGGGTTAAAATCTCGACGTTTGCGCGGAAGCGACCTGCCAAACCGGGTCTTTCTGCGGCGGCCTGCATACGCTGGAATTGCGCCATCAAATAAATCGTCTCGCTCCCATTGCTTGGCACCCAAAGGTTCCAGGCATTTACGGTATTCACGACAGTCACGGCATTCCCGATATTCACGGCCTTAAACCAATGCGCTCCGACATCAAATCCGCAACCGCACTTTCGATCGCTTCCGGCGAGAGCGTCGCGCCCCAGGATCTGCACTGGCTGGAAAAGAACATTCCCTGCCAGGCGGCTTGTCCGGCCGGCACGGACATTCCGGGTTATCTCGAGGCGATTTATCACGGCCGCTTCGCCGAAGCTTATGAAATCAATCTGCGCGACAACGTGTTTCCGGCGGTGCTGGGCAGGGTCTGTTCGCGCCCGTGCGAGGACGCCTGTCGCCACGGCGAGGCCGGCAACGGTGATTCCGTCGCCATTTGTTTCTCCAAGCGCTCGTCGGCGGATTTCGGCACGAGCGCGCCGGTGGTCCTGCAGCCGCTGCGTGTGCCGGGTGGAAAAACCGTGGCGGTCATTGGATCGGGTGTCGCGGGTCTGGCGGTTGCGCGTGATCTCGCGCTGTGCGGCCACCGCGTCACGGTATTCGAAAAGCACGCGACGCCCGGCGGCATGCTGAACCAGGGCATTCCGGCGTTCCGCCTGCCGCGAGACATCATTGCGCGAGAGATCGCGCAGGTTACGGCGCTGGGCGTCGAGATCCGCTGCGGTGTGGAGATCGGCGCAGCCATGCCGCTGGAACGGCTCGGATCGGAGTTCGACGCGGTCGTCATGGCGGCCGGCACGTTGCGCCCGAACCTGCTCGACCTGCCCGGCAAAGAGTTTTCCGGCATCGAGCATGGCCTGCGATTCCTGCTGCAGGTCAACGAGTTCGGTCGGCGCGACGTCGGCCGGCGTGTCGTCGTGATCGGCGGCGGTTACACGGCAATGGATTGCGCGCGTACCGCATTGCGGCTCGGTGCCAAGGTAACGGTGGCCTACCGGCGCGCACGCGAAGACATGGTCGTGCTGCCGGGAGAAGTCGAGGAGCTGGTCGAGGAGGGCGGCAGCCTGGAGACCAATTGTTCGCCCGTCGAATTTCTGGGCGACCAGGGGAAAGTCACCGGCGTGCGCTTCGTGCGCACACGCCAGGGCGAACCGGGTCGTGACGGACGGCGCCTGCCGGTCGAAGTTCCCGGTTCCAGCATCGACTTCGACGCGGACACGATCATCCTGGCGACCGGCCAGTTTCCGCAGGCGGCCTGGATCGACGCCGGCCTCTCGCGAAAACTGGTCGCGCGCGACGGCTGGCTGGCGAGTGGAGGCAGCCAGGAAACCGCACAACCGAACGTGTTCGTGGCGGGCGACTTCGCGCTGGGCGCGACAACGCTGATCAGCGCAATCGGCCACGCCCGCGAATGTGCGCGCAAAGTCGACGCGTGGCTGTCCGGCCGCCAACGCAAGGCGCCGCGCGCCGTGGCCGGCCCGGCATTCCAGTCCAAGGTTCCGGGCGGGCGCACGACCGGTCGCACGGCACAGATGAACGTGATCCCGATCCACGCGATGCCCACCCTTCCAGTCCGCGACCGCTCCCTGACGGCGGAAGTCGAAACCGGACTGCCGACGGGCACTGCGGCCGAAGAAGCCTCGCGCTGTTACCTCTGCCACTACAAATTCGAGATCATCGACGACAAGTGCGTGCTTTGCGATGAGTGCCTGAACGTGACACCCGTCGAGGGCTGCATCGTGGAGATCGCCTCCCTGCTGCGGGACGAGGAGGGCCGTATCACCGGCTACTCCCGCATCGAGCGCGACAAGACCGATTCGCTGTACTACAACCGCCTCTGGATCGACCAGAGCAAGTGCGTTCGTTGCGGCCAATGCGAGGCCGTTTGCCCGGTGAATGCCATCACCATCCAGAAAGTTTCGTTGCAGAACTGACTGCCGGAAATCGGGCCGGTGCCACCGCGCCAGTGTCGCGATGGCTTCCAAAACCGCAATTCTTGTGGCTATACTTGGCGTTACGCCGTGTTGCCGGAAGATTCCGCGGACAACTGGCTGACCGGGGCTTGGCGCGTATATCGCCCCGGCATCACATGGTCAGGAGAGCACAGTGGCCCTGGTACTCGCAGTGGACATGGCTGGCGTTCCCAGCCGGTGGCTGATGGTGGAAGAAGCCATTTCCTATTACGCCCGTCACATGGTGGCCTGGTCGCTGGGCGACGCCGTGGCGACTTACCGCGGCGGGACGTGCCGGCTGACCGGACGTCGCTCTGAACTATCCACGCACAGCATCATCGCCATCAAGGGCGCGGTCGATTTCGTCAAGGACCATCACGCCGAACCGCACCTGTCCAATATCTCGCTGTTTTTCCGCGACCGGCACATGTGCGCCTATTGCGGCAGCCAGTACAAGGAGCGGGACCTTTCGCGCGATCACGTGATTCCGGTGTACCTCAACGGGCGAGATCGCTGGATGAACGTGGTGACGGCTTGCCGTTCGTGCAACATCCGCAAGGGCGGACGCACGCCGGAGGAGGCACACATGCCGCTGCTCTACACGCCCTACGTGCCCAATCGCTACGAACACCTGATCCTGCAGAACCGCCGAATTTTGAGCGACCAGATGGAATACCTGATGGCCAAGGTGCCAAAGCACAGCCGCCTGTACGTCTGAGGCGCCTTTGGCCCAAGTCACGGAAGCCGGCGAACAGCCGGCTTTTTTGTTGGTTGCCTCAGTGATGCGCCGGCAATTACGATGACATGGAACGAAAACTACACGTAAGCGCTCCAACAACCATCATAACGAGGAGAGCAGCATGCCCCGGATTTCCATTGCCGCCATTCTGGCGACGCTTCTGTCGATTACGATCCTGGCCGGTTGCCAAACCAATTCCGTAACGGGCCGCAAACAGCTCATGCTTGTCTCCGAGGACTCGGCCATCAGCGATTCCAAGGTAGCCTACAGCGCCTTGCTCCAGCCGCTGGCGAAGGAAGGCAAAATCGATTCCGACGCCGCGACGGTCGCGCGCGTCCACGAAATCACCGCCCGGTTGATTGCGCAGGCCATCAAGTACCGGCCGGAAACCGAAAAATGGGAGTGGAGCGTCAAGGTCATCGACGATCCGAAGACCGTCAATGCGTGGTGTATGGCCGGCGGCAAGATGGCCATCTATACGGGGTTGATCCAGCAGATCAAGCCGACGGACGACGAACTGGCGCAGGTCATGGGCCACGAGATCTCGCACGCGCTGGCCAAGCACACCGCCGAGAAAATGTCGCGCGCGATGGCCATGCAGGTTGGCCTCGGTGCACTGGCGATCACGCAGACCAACAGCGCCTACGGCGGACTCGCGTTGACCGGCGCGCAGGCCGCCGCGGTCGTGGCGCTGGAATTGCCCAACAGCCGTACTGCGGAATCGGAAGCCGATCGCATAGGCATCGAACTCGCGGCGAAGGCTGGCTACAATCCGGACGCGGCCGTGACCCTCTGGGAGAAAATGGCCAAGGTCGGCGGTGGCGACGGCAAGTCGCGAATGGATTTCCTTTCCACGCACCCGGCGCCGGTCAAGCGCATGGAAACATTGGCGGCGCTGGCGCCGCAGATGCGGCCCTATTACGAAGACAAATCGCCGCGACCGGTTTATCCATTGAAACAATCCTCCATGCTGCAACGTCCCGCGGCGCGTCAACTTACGGCACAGGCCGAAGCCATCCCCGCATACTGAGTTCGCTCCTGCCAATCCCGCCGAACCGGGCACAGGCGCATCGCGCGCCTGTCTGCCCGGTCTGACGCCATTCAAATTACCTTCCAGGCGGCCCCGGTCGCTAGCTGACGTTTTGCGCGCCGGATTTGTGCGCGCGCATCGCGTCCTGCACCGCGTACGCGCGGCGCAGCGCGCTTGAAGCCCCAGACAATCCTCTGCTTTTCCGCCACTGGCGGGCCGTTCGCGTACTAATCGCGGTTACTGGCACGGCGGTTGCACCAGTCGCACGGGCGCGGGGCGCCCAGCGACAGGCGCGAGGCGCGAGGCACTAGGCGCTAGGTTTTAGAACCTCG
>JBDTTE010000197.1:0-6876 GCA_039930785.1 Betaproteobacteria bacterium
GCGATCGTAGTGGATGCGATGGCTGTTGAAGGTCAGCGCCGAATAGCGGAACAGAAACACGGGATCGGGAGCGATCTCGCGAGAAAATGTTTCGCCGGTCGGCGCCGCCTGCGGTGCCGGCATTGGCGCGTCTGCGCGCGGGTTCTCACGGTAGACGATGTCGTGCTCTTCGGTCATCGCCAGACCTGAGGCATTTCTTATTTCATGGCGCACGGTCACGAACACCAGCGTGCCGCTGCGACCGGTCTTTGCGCTCACATCGGTGATACGCGACGCGCGGGTGATTTCGTCACCGACCTTCAGCGGGTGATGGAATTCGAATCTTCCTCCGGCGAACATGCGCCGCGGCAATGGCACCGGCGGCAGGAAGCCACCGCGCTTCGGATGACCGTCGGGACCGGCCTCGCTCAACGGAGAGACCGGCAGGAAATACAGCCAATGCCACAGCGGAGGCACATCGGTGCCACGTGCAGCCTGCGCATCGCTGCGATCCAGCGTGGCGGATAGCGCATCGAGCGGAACGGCGGTCACGAGATCCGTGCGCGTCTCGGTGCGGCCGATCCACGTCTTCAGATGATCGAGATCCACCGTCGAGCTCACAGGCCGATGACAATCTTGCCGAAATGCTTGCCCTGCTCCATATGCCGGAACGCATCCGCCGACTTCTCCAGCGGGAACGTGGAATCGACAACCGGCTTCAGCTTGTGCAGGTCTATCGCGCGGTTCATCGCTTCGAATCTCGCGCGCGAACCCACTGCGATGCCCTGGATGCGGATCATCGGGCCGATGATCGTCCGCAGTGGAATCTCCGCCTTCATGCCCGCGACGAAGCCGACGATGCCGATGAACCCGCCGAACGCAAGCGAGACCAGCGACTGCTCAATCGTCGCACCGGCGGTCTCGACCACGATGTCGACGCCCCGGCCTCCCGTCGCTTCCTTGACGGCGGCGCCCCATGCGGGCGTGCCGCGATAGTTGATGCCGACATCGGCGCCAAGCGCTTTCACGCGCGCGAGTTTTTCATCGCTGGATGAAAGCGCAATGACGCGAGCGCCCATCATTTTCGCGAACTGCGCTGCGAACAGGGCGACGCCGCCGGTGCCCTGCACCAACACCGTGTCGCCGGCCTTGATGGCGCCTTCCTGCAAGGCCGACCACGCTGTCAGCGCCGCGATCGGCAACGTCGCCGCTTCGCCATCGTTGAGGTGCGCCGGCACCGATACTGCGTCTTCCGCGGGCACGACCACATATTCCTGAAGCACGCCGGATAACGGCGCGCCGAGCGTGCGCGTCGTCCGCTGCGCCGGTGTCGGGTAGCCGTCGTGCCAGCCTTGCGTGTACAGGGGTGTCACGCGATCGCCAACCTTGAAGCGTGTGACCTCCTCGCCGATCTCGACCACTTCCCCGCACGCATCGGACGCCGGCACGTACGGCAGCTGCAGGTTCGCCATGTACTTCTGCGCCAGGATTGCAAAGTCACGATAGTTCAGGCTCGCGGCCTTGATGTGCACGAGAATCTCACCGCGGCGCGGTTTCGGCACGGGACGCTGCACCAGCTTCAGCGCATCGATGGAAAAGCCTTGCGCCTCGACGGCGCGCATTGTTGTGGGTGTCATTTTTTTCTCTTCGTTAGACCGCAATCAATCAACCGCGAAAAGTACGCTACTTCTTATCACAAAGACACGAAGAACACGAAGAAACACGAAGAGGATCAAAAACAGACATCACATTTTTCGGAGATCAGTTGACGTTTCGTTTCCGTAGTCCATCGCCCACCGTCGTCTCCATCTCCGTAGAACACCGAATAATTTTTGCCCTTTCTTTTCTTCGTGTTTCTTCGTGTTCTTCGTGTCTTCGTGATAAGAATTAGCGATCTGTGGAGAGCATTTTTATGAACTTGCCGTCTGCCGCAAAATGCGCTCCGCCTTGAGGATAACTGGCTTGTCGATCATGCGACCATCGACTGCAACAGCGGCGCCGCCTGAACGTTGCGCCGCATCGAGTACCTTGCGCGCCCAGACGATCTCAGCCTCGCTCGGCGAAAACGCCGCGTTGACCGTCGCTACTTGCCTGGGATGAATGCATAGCTTGCCGCCGAATCCCAACTTTCTCGCTCGCTGCGAATCCATTATTAGCAACGCCTGGTCTTCCCACGACGTGCACGGTCCATCGACTGGCGGCTGGATGCCAGCGAGCCTGGATGCCAGTACAAGGCGCGAGCGAAACGCGACCAATTCGTCGCCGTCGCCATCGATGCCGAGTTCGAACTGGAAATCGATGGTGCCAAACATCAGGCGCTGCACACATGGTGTCGCTGCGACCGCCTCCACTTGTGCCATGCCAACCGCGGTCTCGATCAGCGGCAGCAGCGCCAACCCCTGCCTGCGGCACAGCGCAATGACGATTTCGTCTATTTTCTCGGCCTTGGGAAGGACCACGCCCGTGACGCCGGGCGCGTAGCAAGCCTCGAGGTCGCGCTCGAACCACTCGGAGCCCGCGGCATTGACGCGAACCACCACGGCTTTCTCCGGTGATGCCCAGGCAGTGAACGCTGCGCGGGCCGCGTCTTTTTCCGCGGGCGGCACGGCATCCTCAAAATCGATGATGACTGCGTCCGCGCCCGCCACGCAAGCTTTGTCGAAGCGCTCCGGCCGATTCCCCGGCACATACAAATAGGAACGCGCGACTTCCGGACTCATATCACGCCGCCCGCGCGCAGGTCGGCGATGGCGGCCTTGTCGTAGCCCAATTCGCCGAGAATCGCATCGGTGTGCTGGCCGATCGCGGGAATCGGATCCATGCGCGGATCGAAACTTTCCGGCACGCCCGGCGGCAGCATCGCTTTGATCTTGCCCGCCGGCGAATCGACTTCCTTCCAGCGATCGCGCGCGCGAAGTTGCGCATGCTCCCAGACTTCGCGCATGTCGTTCATGCGTGCATTGCCGATCTGCGCATCGTCGAGTCGCTTGACGATTTCCGCCGCGCTCAGATGCGAAAGCGCATCGACGATGATCTGGTAGAGCTCTTTTCGCGCAGTCGAACGTCTCGGACTCGACGAAAAGCGCGAATCGGTTTTGAGGTCCGGCTGCTCAAGCACCTTGTCGCAGAATGCCGCCCACTCGCGTTCGTTCTGCAGCCCGAGCATGACGATCTTGCCGTCGCCGGCCGGAAATGGACCGTATGGGTAAATCGTTGCGTGGGACGCACCGGCACGAACCGGAGCGTCCGCACCGTCGTAGGCGTAATACAGCGGGAAGCTCATCCACTCGACCATGCTCTCCAGCATGGAAATGTCGATGCGACTGCCTTTGCCCGTGCGGCCGCGCTGGATCAGCGCCGCGAGAATATTGGTGTAGGCGTACATGCCCGATGCGATGTCGACGATCGAGCAACCGGCTTTCGACGGCGTCTCCGGCGTGCCCGTGACGGACAGCAACCCGGATTCGCTCTGGATCAGCAAGTCGTACGCTTTTTTGTCGCGATACGGGCCGTCCGCGCCGTAGCCGGAAATGTCGCAGACGATCAGGCGCGGGTATTTATCGTTGAGCAGCTCATACGAAAAACCCATGCGCGCCGCGGCGCCGGGCGCGAGGTTCTGGATCATCACATCCGCGTTCGCAAGCAGCTTGTGCACGATCTCGCGAGCCTGTTCCTGTTTCAGGTCCAGGGTCAGGCTTTCCTTCGATCGATTGGTCCAGACGAAATGCGACGACAGCCCGTTCACGCGTTCGTCGTAGGCGCGCGCCGGGTCGCCGACGCCGGGTCGCTCGATCTTGATGATGCGCGCGCCGAGGTCGGCGAGCTGGCGCGTGCAGAACGGACCGGCGATCACGTGTTCGAGCGCGACGACCGTGACGCCTTCAAGCGGACGCATGGATGGGTTCTCCTGGATTCATGCTTGCCAACAAATGGGCGGGCACTTTCGGACTTTCAAAAAACGGGGCGCCGAGACTTTAGCGCCCCGCGTCAGGATCGCAGTGTTGGAACGTCAAGACCTCCACCGCGGGAAGGTCGCCCTCACCGGCGGGGATTGCGCCATCGCCCCCGCTTGGTCGATTCCTGCGAACTTCCCACTGCATCATGCGCATTATCCCTCCGGGCGGGTATGCGAAAAACGGCAACGACGCCATCGCAATCCGCGAAGGCCTCCTGACCATTAATGACCAATGCGTACTTCTCATCACGAAGACACAAAGAACACGAAGAAACACGAAGAAAACCAATCCGGATTGATAGCGAACATTTGTGTAGACATGTTAGCGTGATGATCTGGAATTGCGCACTGCCCCACGAGGGAGCACACACAACCCGATTATTGAAAATTCTGCTCTTTGCTTCTCTTCGTGTTTCTTCGTGTCTTCGTGTCTTCGTGATAAGAACGAGAGCCGTAGGTCAGAGAGCCAGATAGCGACTCTTAACCGCGTCGTTGTTGCGCAGCGCCTCGATCGTGTCGCGGTAAACAATCTGTCCCTTGTCTATCACAGTCGCATGGCTGGCGATGCCGAGGCAGAAATGCATGTTCTGCTCCGCGAGCAGGACGGTGACGCCCATGTCGCGGAGCTTCAGCAACAGTTCGGCGATGCGCTCGACGATGACTGGCGCAAGGCCTTCGCTCGGCTCATCGAGCAAGAGTCCAGTCGGATTCCCCATCAGGGTGCGCGCGATCGTGAGCATCTGCTGCTCGCCGCCGGATAAATTTCCGGCCATGCGCGCCTTCAGCGGAACCAGCAGCGGAAACATTTCGTATACGCGCCCAAGATTCCAGTAGTCCTCGCCCGCCGGACCTTTCTTTGAGCCGATCAGGAGATTGTCTTCCACCGAGTGTCCGGGAAACACCTGCCTGTCTTCCGGCACGAACCCGATGCCGGCGCGCGCGATGGTGTGCGGCTTGCGGCCCTGCATCGGTTTTCCCAACACGCGCACGGTGCCGCGGGTCGGCGGCGCGATGCCGGCAATGGCTTTCAGCGTTGTCGATTTTCCTGCACCGTTGCGACCGAGCAAAGCCATGGTCTGGCCTCGCGTCACCGCAAGGCTGACGCCGAACAAAATCTGGCTGCTACCGTAGAAGACGTCCAGGCCTTCCGCATCGAAAATCACGGACTGGCTCATTTGCGCACCGCCGATTCACTACGGCCGGCTTCGAAATGCGCACCGAGGTAGGCTTCGATGACTTTTGGATGGCGGCGCACTTCTTCAGCCGTGCCCTCGGCCAGCACCGTGCCATAGCTCAGCACGCGGATCGACTGCGCATACTTGAACACGATGTCCATGTCGTGCTCAATGAAAATCAGGGTCACGCCCTTGCGCTGCCACAGGCCATGCACTGTTTCAATCATCTGCCAGCGTTCTTCCGAGCCCATGCCCGCGGTGGGTTCGTCGAGCAACAGCACGCGCGGCTCAAGCGCCAGCGCCAGCGCGATGTCGAGCAATTTCTGGTCGCCGTGGGAAAGGTGCTTCGAAAGCGTGTGTTCCCGCGTCTGCAATCCGACGAGTTCCAATACCTCATCGACGCGCGAGTTGGTCTGCGCTAGCGGAAACCGACGTCCGAGCCTTGCGTGCAGGCCCTGATGCGCATGAACCGCGCCGCAGACCGCTTCGCGCACGGTGAACGAAGGAAAAATGCTGGCGATCTGAAACGCGCGGCCCACGCCCTTCTTTACGATCGTCGCGGCGGGCAGCCCGGCGATATCCTCGCCTCCCAGCAGTATCCGACCCGAATCCGGCCGGAACGCGCCGGTGATGAGATTGAAGAACGTCGTCTTGCCCGCACCGTTGGGGCCGATCACCGCCGTCAACGATCCCTCCGCGAAATCCAGGCTCACGCCGCCCATGGCACTGACGCCACCGAAAGTCTTGCGCAGGTTTTCGATTTTCAGCATGTCAGGATTTTGCCGCGCGTTGCGCCTGGCCTGCTGCTGACTGCGGCGCGCGGCGCTTCGCCCACAGATCGACGAACAGCCCGAGCAGCCCCTTGCGCAAGCCGAGCGCGAAACACAGGATGACGATGCCGAGCACGAGGCTGTAATGCTCTGTGTAGCGGGTCACCAGGTCGTTCAGCAGGAGCAGTATCCCGGCACCGGCCAGCGGGCCGAGGAATACGCCCATCCCGCCGAGCAGGATCATGAAGACCGCCTCGCCGGAAATAGTCCAGTAAGCGAAATCGGGATAGGCGCTGGAGACGAACAGACTGATGAGCATGCCGCCAACACCGCCAAAGATGCCTGCGACGATGAACGCCAGCAGGCGAATGCGCCATACACGGATGCCGAGAAATCCCGCACGACGCGGATTGTCCCGGATCATGCGCAACGTGAACCCGAAGGGCGACTGGATCAAGTGACGCATGATCAACAGCGAGATCACCAGCACGACACAGCAGAAGATGTAGAGGTGACGCGGATCGGACAACTGGATGCCGAGGAACGCCGGTCGCGGCACGCCGCCCGTCAAGCCCTGATCGCCGCCGGTCACCGATGTCCACGCGATGATGCAGCTGTACAACAGCATCTGGAACGCGAGCGTCAGGAACGAAAAATAGATCTCCTTGAGCCGGATGCAAATGGCGCCGACGACCGCGGCAACCACGCCGCTGATGAGGATGGTCAACCCGAAGGCGACGGGAATGGACGTGCCCATCTTCTGCATCAGCAACGCGAAGCTGTAAGCCCCCAGCCCATAGAACAGGCCATGGCCGAACGAAACCATGCCGCCATAGCCGACCAGCAGGTTCAGCGAAGTGGCGAATATTGCAAAAGCCGATAACCGGATGATGAAATCAGACAGCGCCTTGGCGGGAAAAATACTCGGCAGCGCCACCATGACCGCGAGGGCCATGCAAGCGATCAGCGCATCGCGCGCGATGGGAGATTTCTTCAT
>JBDTTE010000198.1:0-6817 GCA_039930785.1 Betaproteobacteria bacterium
TGCCGCACGCCGATCAACAGCTATTCGCTGAAGGTCACGCCGAAGCATTTCATCAACTGGCAACAGGATCCGTTCGGCAACTGGCTGGCCCGACTGGTATTTCCCGACAAGGCAAACGAGCTGAAGGTCACGGTCGACCTCGTGGCCGACATGACGGTCATCAATCCCTTCGATTTTTTCGTCGAGAAATACGCGGATTTCTACCCGTTCGACTACCCGGACGCCTTGCAAACCGAGTTGCGACCCTTTCTCGAAACCGAACCGGTCGGTCCGCTGCTCGAGGCCTGGATGGCCAAATTCCGCAAGGAAGCGCTTGGCAAGAAACTGATTATCGTCGACATGCTGGTCGCGGTGAATTCGCGGCTGCAAAGCGACATTGGCTATATCGTGCGCATGGAGCCGGGCATCCAACCCTGCGAGGAAACGCTGAGCCTGCGTCGCGGCTCGTGCCGGGATTCGGCGTGGCTGCTGGTGCAGATTTTCCGCCATCTCGGGCTCGCGGCGCGATTCGCGTCGGGCTATCTCATTCAACTTGCCGCCGACGTCAAGGCGCTGGATGGGCCGAGCGGCACCGATCACGACTTCACGGATCTGCACGCCTGGACCGAGGTTTATATCCCGGGCGCGGGCTGGATCGGGCTGGACCCGACCTCGGGCCTGTTCGCCGGTGAGGGACACATACCGCTGGCCTGCACGGCGTTGCCTTCGAGCGCGGCGCCCGTGATCGGCTATACCGATGTCAGCGAAGTCAAGTTCGGTTTTTCGATGAAGGTCAGCCGGCTGCACGAAGATCCGCGCGTGACCTTGCCGTACAGCGAGCCGCAGTGGGCGGCGATCGACGCGCTGGCGACGAAAGTCGACTCGCAACTGGCGGCGTGGGACGTGCGCCTGACGATGGGCGGGGAGCCCACTTTCGTCTCGATCGACGACATGGAAGGCGCGGAGTGGAACACGGCTGCACTCGGTGAAAAGAAGCGCGAGCTCGCCGGGCAGCTGATCCTCAAACTGCGCGAAAAATTCTCGCCCGGTGGCCTGCTGCACACCGGCCAGGGCAAATGGTATCCGGGCGAACCCCTGCCGCGCTGGGCGCTGACCTGCCTGTGGCGCACGGATGGCCGCGCGTTGTGGCGCGACGCGACGTTGATGGCCGACGGCAAGCCAAACGCAGCGGTGGGCGCCGCGCAGGCGCAGAATTTTGCCCGCGCGATCTCCACGCGCCTCGGCTTGCACCCCGAATATCTGATTCCCGCGTATGAGGATGTATGGCAGTCCGCGCTGGCGGAGCAAAAATTGCCGGCCAACGTCGATCCGTTGAAATCCAACCTTGACGATCCCGCCGATCGCAAGCGCCTCGCCGGACAGCTCGCGCGCGGCCTCGGCGAAGTCATCGGCTACGTGCTGCCGCTGAAGGCCATGCCGGGCGCGCTGTGGCAGTCGAGCCCGTGGCCGCTGCAACGCGAACATCTGTACCTGGTCTCCGGCGATTCGCCGATGGGCTTCCGCCTGCCCCTCGACTCGTTGCCGTGGATTGCGCCGCAGGACGTCGAACCGCTGCACGTGCCCGATCCGTTCGTGCGACGCGATCCCCTGCATGAACCGGCTGCCTTCAATCGGGCCGGCAGCAGCGTGGCGTTTGCGCCGGAAAAGCCCGCGCTCGTGCTCGAAAAACCCAAGCCGGCGAAACTCGTCGTCGGCAAATCCGCGAAGGAGATCATTCACACCGCGTTATGCGTGCAGGCGCGCGCCGGCGTGCTGTACGTGTTTTTTCCGCCGCTGTCATCGGTCGAGGAGTGGATCGATCTCGTCGCCGCGGTCGAGGCCACTGCTGCGCTACTCAGGCAGCCGGTCGCCATCGAGGGCTACGCGCCGCCGTTCGACGCGCGCATCAAGCGATTCGCGATCACGCCCGACCCCGGCGTGATCGAGGTCAACATCCATCCCGCGCCGGACTGGAACACGCTGCGCGATAACACGCGCCTGCTGTATGAAGAAGCGCGGCAGACCCGACTTTCCACGGAAAAATTCATGCTCGACGGGCGCCATACCGGCACCGGCGGCGGCAATCACGTCACCATCGGCGGCGCGACGCCGCCCGACAGCCCGCTGCTGCGCCGGCCCGACCTGCTGCGCAGCCTGATTTCCTATTGGCAGAACCATCCGTCGTTGTCCTACCTGTTCTCGGGCATGTTCATCGGCCCGACCAGCCAGGCGCCACGCATCGACGAAGCGCGCGACGATGCACTTTACGAACTCGGGATCGCCTTCGAGCAAATGGACCAGAATGCGCGCCCCGGCGAGGACGTGCCGCAACCCTGGCTGGTCGATCGTCTCTTGCGCAATCTGCTGGTCGACGTCACCGGCAACACGCATCGCGCGGAATTTTCCATCGACAAGCTTTTCAGTCCTGACGGCCCGACCGGTCGACTGGGCCTGCTTGAATTCCGCGCCTTCGAAATGCCGCCGCACTGGCAGATGAGCCTCGCGCAAATGTTGCTGCTGCGCGCGCTGATCGCTCGCTTCTGGAAAACGCCTTATACGGGCCGGCTGATTCCCTGGGGCACCAGCCTGCACGATCGCTTCATGCTGCCGCACTTCATCGCGCAGGACCTGCGCGATGTCGTGGAAGACCTGCGTGGCGCCGGCTACGCCTTCGAGATGGCGTGGTTCGCGCCTTTCCTGGAATTCCGTTTTCCGCGTTATGGCACGTTGTCCAGCGACGGCATGCAGCTCGAATTGCGCCAGGCGCTGGAGCCGTGGCACGTGCTGGGCGAGGAGGCCTCCGGCGGCGGCAACGCGCGTTACGTGGATTCCTCGGTCGAGCGCATGCAGGTCAAGGCAACGCAGATGAACGGCGACCGCCATGTCATCCTCTGCAACGGCCGCCCTCTGCCGATGACGCCGACCGGCACGCAAGGCGAGTACGTCGCCGCGGTGCGCTACAAGGCGTGGGCGCCACCCACGGCCCTGCATCCCTCCATCGGCGTGCATGCGCCGCTGCGCTTCGATATCGTCGATACCTGGAACGGACATGCGATCGGCGGGTGCACTTACCATGTATCGCACCCGGGTGGGCGCAGCTATGCCACATTCCCGGTCAATGCGAACGAGGCGGAGGCGCGCCGCGTCGCGCGCTTTGTTGCGCAAGGGCACGCACCCGGTCCGGTCACGGTCAACCCGGAAAATCCCTCGCGGGAGTTTCCGCTCACGCTGGACCTGCGCCGTCGCGCGGATACGGGGGTCGCGTTCCAGGCGCAGGGGTTGCAGTAGAGGCAGCAACAGCAGTAGTTCCGGCCAGCTAGCCGAACGGCAGCGGTCGCGTTTCGGTCATACTTCGCCCATGGACCGAAACCTTTCACATACCAAGCCTTCGTCGCTGTTCGGCGCGACCGTGGTCGCCGTTTTGCTGGGGATTACGCCGGCGTTCGCCGTCGACTGGATCGAAGTGGGAGCCGACACCCAGACGAAATATTATGTCGATGCCGATTCGATCCGGGTCGAGGGTGAGAACGTAGTCGTGCTCAAACGCGGCGTGCTCACGCAATTCCATACCGAGACGCTGGGCGGCAAGTCCGCCACATTCAAGGAAACCGTTGGCACGGTCGAAATAGATTGTGCACGCCACATCAACCGCGTCACGCAGATCGACATGATCGGGGAAAACGGCGAACTGGTCTGGTCGTCGGGGCCGATGAAAAAGCGCTTATGGGAGGACGTGCGGCCCGGCACGCATGCGGAGGCCACGCTCGAAGTCGTCTGCGGGCGCGTCAAAAAATCCTGAGCCATTTTTCCGCCAGCATTCACCGGCGGCGCGCCATTCTGTTTTGGCACGGGTCTGGTAGGCTCGAAGCTGACGACGTGAAGCAGATGTCCAGGGGATAACAATGAAAAAATTCTGGTTCGCGATGCTCGCGCTATGCGCCGGCACCGCTTCCGCCGCCCAGGTGGATGTTTTCTCGCCGCAGGGCGAAGTCAAGGGCGTGCGCCAGGTCGCTGTCCGATTTTCCGAAGCGATGGTGGCGTTCGGCGATCCACGCCTGCCCGAACCCTTCGAGGTCGATTGCGCCGCGAGCGGCACCGGTCGCTGGGCCGACCAGAAGAACTGGGTCTACGACTTCGCGAAGGATCTGCCGGCCGGCGTGCGCTGCAAGTTCACCGTGAAGGCGGGGCTTGCGTCGCTGGCGGGTAGCGCGATCGATGCAGCCCAGGCGTTTGAATTCTCCACCGGCGGGCCAGCCGTCGTGCAGATGATGCCGTACGAGGGCAACGCCATCGACGAGGAGCAGATTTTTCTGCTGGGTCTCGACGCACCGGCTGCTCGCGAAACGATTGTCGCAAACGCGTACTGCGACATCGGTGGCACTGCCGAGCGTGTGCCCGTACGCCTCATCGAAGGCGAGGAACGCAAAGCGTTGCTGGCATCGCGGCGCGATTTTGTCGACCGTTTTCTCTACGTGCTGTTCAAGGATGGCCGCGAGATCGTCATCGACGGTCGCCCGTTCGGCAAGGGCACCCGCTTCGAGCAGTTCGTCGCTGCGGATGGCGACGGAAAATTCCCGATCGCCGTGGTGCAGTGCAAGCGCCGGCTGCCCAACAAATCTCATTTGAGGCTCGTCTGGGGAAAGGGCATCAACTCGACCAGCGGCGTGCCGACCACGCAGGACCAGACGATCGAGTACGAAGTGCGCGAGTCCTTTCAGGCGCGCTTCACCTGCGATCGCGTAAACAAGGATGCGCAATGCCTGCCGATCCTGCCGATGCGCCTGGCGTTCACCGCGCCGGTGGCGCGCGCACTGGCCGAAAAGATCGTCATGAAGGTGCAGGGCAAACCGGTCACGACCGGCCTGCCGGACGCGCGCAATGCACCGGATTTCGTTGACGAAGTGTTTTTCAACGGACCGTTCCCCGAGCATTCCCAGTTCATCATCGAGTTGCCCGCCGATTTCACTGATGACGCCGGCCGCAAGCTCGCCAACCTGAAGCGCTTCCCGCTGCTGGTGCGCACCGATGAGAATCCGCCGCTGGCCAAGTTTCCGGCGCGCTTCGGCATCATCGAATCAAAAGGCGACGGCATGTTGCCGGTGAGCCTGCGCAACCTCGAGGCCATGGTCGCGGCGCGGATGTCGCGCACGGCCGCGCGCGACAGTTCGTCCGACACGCTCGCGGAAAAAGCCGATACCGCGATCAACTGGCTGAAGAACAAGCTGGACGAGTCCAGGAAAACCGCCGGCGCGGGCACGGTTCCGGGGGGCTATTCGCGCGTGGCCGACGGCGACATGATGACCATCCTGGAATGGATGAAGCGCATGCGCCGGATGGAGAACGAACGCTGGCGCTACGACGAGAAAAGCGGCGAGAACATTCCCGAGTATCGGCTCGGCCAGGCGTCGATATTTGCGGAGGGCGATCGCGTTTCCAGCGTGCAGGTACCCAAGCCCGACGGCGCGCGTTCGTTCGAAGTCGTCGGCATTCCGCTGAAGCGTCCTGGTTTTTACGTGGTCGAGCTGGCCAGCCCGCGCCTCGGTGCGGCGCTACTTAACACGAAGGCGCCTTATTACGTGCAGTCGAGCGCGCTGGTCACCAATCTTGCAGTGCATTTCAAATGGGGTCGCGAGTCTTCGCTGGTCTGGGTCACGGCGCTCGACACTGGCTTTCCGGTGCCGAAGGCGCTGGTCACCGTCCAGGATTGCGGTGGCAAGGTGATGTTTCGCGGCCCCACCGACGCACAGGGACGTGCCCGCATCGGAGCGGTATTGCCGGATCGGGAACAGGTGCCGGCCTGCCTGACCGACTACGACCGTCAGCTCGTGGTTTCGGCGCGGCTCGCCGATGATCTTTCCTTCGTGCTCTCCGACTGGAACGAGGGCATTGCGCGCTGGCGTTTCAACCTGCGCGATGGCGGCTATGGCGGACCGTTCGTCGTCACCACCGTGTTCGACCGCACGCTGCTACGCGCCGGCGAAACGGTCGGCATGAAGCACTTCTACCGGCGCCACAATACCAAGGGCATGGGCTTCGTGCCGATCGATAACCTGCCGAAAAAAATCACCATCGTGCACCAGGGCTCGGAGCAGAAATACGAAGTCCCGGTGACCTGGGACGCGCGCAACTCCGCGCAGAGCAGCTGGAAGATTCCGGAAGGCGCAAAGAAGGGCACCTATGTCGTGCAGATGACGGACACGCTGGAATCCCGTCCGGGTACGCGCGGCACGTCGCGCACGGCGGGAAGCTTCCGCGTCGAGGAATTCCGCGTGCCGTTGATGAAGGCCGAGATCGCCGCCGTGAAGATGGGCCAGGTCGGTGCGTCGAGCGTCGACGTCGATGTGCACCTGCGGTATCTGGCCGGCGGCGGCGCCAGCTATGCACCGGTGAAGGTGCGCGCGGTCGTGCGACCCAAGAGTGTGACGTTTGCGGATTACGACGGCTTCACGTTCGCCAACGGGCGGGTCGTCGAAGGCATGGAGCAGCAGCCCGGCGCGCAATGGTTCTCCGGTGAATACGAACTCGGCGACCCCGATTCGGACGAACCCGCGCCGGTGCAACCGGGCAACGGCGTGCGTCCGCTGAAGACGATTGCAACGACGCTCGACAGCGGCGGCGCGGCGCGCGTCAGCCTCGCGGACCTTCCGGTAAGCGACAGTCCGCAGGAAGTGAACGCAGAACTCGAATACGCCGATCCGAACGGCGAAGTGCTGACCACTTCGACGCGCGTACCGCTGTGGCCGGCGGGACTGGTTCTCGGCATCAAGCCCGATACCTGGACCCTGTCGAAGGACGAACTGAAATTCCAGGTTGTCGCGCTCGATCTCGCCGGCAAGCC
>JBDTTE010000199.1:0-6783 GCA_039930785.1 Betaproteobacteria bacterium
CCATGAAGACGTTCTCCGCAAAATCACATGAAGTCAGGCGCGACTGGTTTGTCGTCGACGCCACCGACAAGGTTCTTGGTCGGCTTGCCTCCGAAATCGCCAAGCGGTTGCGCGGCAAGCACAAGGTCATCTTCACGCCGCACGTGGACACCGGCGACTATATCGTCGTTGTGAACGCGAAGAAGCTGCGGGTGACCGGCAACAAAGCCAAACAAAAGATGTACTACCGTCACTCGACCTATCCGGGCGGCATCTACAGCTCGAACTTCTCGAAACTGCACGGGCGTTTTCCCGGCAGGGTTCTGGAAATGGCCGTGAAAGGCATGCTGCCCAAGGGGCCACTGGGTTATGCGATGCTGAAGAAATTGAAAGTCTATGCTGGGTCTGATCACCCGCACACGGCGCAACAGCCGCAAACACTTACCGTTTAGGGAATTACATGGCGATCGCGTACAACTATGGGACAGGCCGGCGCAAGAGCGCGGTCGCCCGCGTGTTCATCAAACCGGGCAAAGGCAAGATTGTCGTTAACGACAAACCGGTGGATGAGTTCTTTTCCCGCGAAACCGGGCGCATGGTGGTGCGCCAGCCGCTGGTGCTGACGAATCATCTGGAAACGTTCGACATCCTGATCAACGTCGATGGCGGTGGTGAATCGGGTCAGGCGGGCGCGGTGCGACACGGAATTTCGCGCGCGTTGGTCGATTACGATGCATCCCTTAAGCCTGTACTGAGCAAGGCAGGGTTGATCACGCGGGACGCCCGGGAAGTCGAGCGCAAGAAAGTCGGCCTCCACAAAGCGAGACGACGCAAACAGTTCTCCAAGCGTTGAGCCAGAAAGAAAAAGCCGCCTTCGGGCGGCTTTTTTATTTGCGCTCTCGCCTGTTCAGGCGATAATACGAAACCATCTTTAAGTCATTGGTGAAAATAAAAAAACAGGCGCCGTTGCCATAGCGGATCGCGGGGCGTCGAATCCTCGCGACTCATCCGCAAGTGGAACCGGCCGTAATTGATCTACCCAAGGACGCGCACACACCGATGCAGGACCTTAACGTCATCAACAATCTCGCCCCGGACGCTTGCGGACGGGCGATCAAAACCATGAACCTCACGTTCGTCGTTTTCGGGAGCATGGGTATCCAGCGCGTGCGCGTGCTGCCGTAATAATGTTCTTAAGGGCAATCAAGCGACGTTTTGGCATTGCCGCCCCAAGGGTGGCCGTCCACACGCAGGTGCCCTGGTATTTGCGATGGTTGTCTTTCGCCGCTGTGGCTGGCCTGATTATCGGCGCGGGTTGGGCGATATACGATCTCGGTCGCCAGCATGCCGGGTTCGATATAGGTCAGGCGGAGCACGAAAAAGACCGTCTCGGAGACTTGAACTCGAAGCTTCAGGACGAAAACGGCGTGCTCAGGAAAGACATCGCTTCAGTGGAACGTCAGTTGCAGATTGAACTCGCGACCCACGGCAATCTGTCCCTGCAGATCCACAACATGATGGACGAGAACGCCTTGCTCAAGGAAGACCTGGCGTTTTTCCAGACGCTCATGGCGTCGGGTGGCGAGGCGGGCGGGGTCAGCATCAACCGGTTTCGAATCCAGCCGGACGCGTTGCCCGGGGAGTACCGCTTTCGTCTCCTGATTGCGCAGTCCAAGCAACGGGTCAAGGATTTTCGTGGCCGGTTGCGATTCATCGTCGACCTTGAGCAGGGTGGCACGCCCGACGTCATCAGTCTGCCGAAAGAGGGCGATACGAGCCAAGCGTACAATTTGAACTTCAAGTTCTACCAACGCGTAGAGGGAACATTTCTGGTGCCTGTGGGCGCCACCATCCGGAAGGTACAGGTCCGCGTCCTGGAATCGGGGAACTCGACACCGGTGTCCACGCAGACCGTCAACTTGTCGTAAGTGGAGCGCACATAATGTTCGGACCGAAACCAACCAAACCCCAAAATCGCATCGACAGCCTCGTCGGCGCCGGAACGATCGTCGAAGGCAATATCTCGTTTAGTGGTGGGCTGCGCGTTGACGGCAGGGTACGCGGCAACGTCTCTACCGCGGACGATCAGCCTAGCACCTTGGTTTTGAGTGAAAAGGCCCAAATTGAAGGAGAGATCCGGGTTTCGCACGCCGTGATCAACGGCACCGTCATCGGCCCGGTCCACGGATCCGAATACGTCGAACTGCAACCCAAGTCCAATGTCACAGGGGATGTGCACTATCGCACGCTCGAAATTCAGCTCGGCGCGGTGGTACAGGGTCGGTTGGTCCACCAGGACGGCGACAGGGCGCAAAAAGTCGTGTCGCTGAAAGGGTCAGGCAGCGAGTGACCCTGCGCCGCACTGCCAGGGCTATAATGATTTCCATGCAACACTTCGGGAGCAGGCAATGAATGCCGTGACTGAAATGCCTTCACCGCTGGTTTTTACGGACAGCGCGGCAAGGAAGGTAAAAGAACTGATCGACGAGGAAGGCAATCCGGAACTCAAGCTGCGGGTGTTTGTTACCGGCGGCGGGTGTTCGGGCTTTCAATACGGATTCACGTTCGACGAAGACTCCAACGAGGATGACGCGTCGATGCAAAAGAACGGCGTGACCTTGTTGATCGACGCAATGAGCTACCAATATCTGGTGGGCGCTGAAATCGACTATCAGGAAGGTATCGAAGGCGCGCAATTCGTGATCAAGAACCCGAATGCCAGTTCCACTTGCGGTTGCGGATCGTCCTTCTCGGCCTGATCTGATCCGAGAATCAAAAAGGGCGGCATGAATTGCCGCCCTTTTATTTTTATGCCGGGTAAATGGCGCCCAGAATCCTGGGCCCCTTCGCGCCGGTAACGGCGGGAAGATTGCCGGGACGCAGTAACAAGGCCTGGCGTGCCAGCCACGCGAACGCGCACGCCTCAACCCAATCGGGATCTATTCCCAGCGCGGCCGTGGTTTTGACGACGAGTTTCGGAAACGCCATGGCGAGCCGGGCCATCAATTCCGGGTTTGCGGCACCTCCGCCGCATACATAGATTTCCTTCACCCCCGCAGAATGCCGTGCAATCGCCTCACTGATGCTGGCGATGGTGAAACCAAGAAGCGTCGCCTGGACGTCACATGGTTCAGCATTTGTTCCCGAAAGTTTGGAATCCAGCCATTCCAGATTGAATAGTTCTCGACCTGTGCTTTTCGGAGCGGGTCGCGAGAAATATTCGTGATCTAGCAATGCCGCCAGCAACGAAGGAATGCAGACCCCGCTTTTCGCCCACGTGCCGTTGCGATCGAAATTTTCGCCCCGATGGCGGTGGATCCATGCGTCCATCAACATGTTGCCGGGTCCCGTATCGAATCCCTTCACGGAGCCGGAATCCAGATCGGTGATATTCGCGATACCGCCGATGTTCACGATGACGCGATGGATCGAACTGTGCGCGAACATTGCGTGATGGAATGCCGGGACCAGCGGCGCCCCTTCCCCGCCGGCCGCGATATCCCGGCTGCGGAAATCGCACACGACAATGTTGCGGGTCAATTCGGCTAGTAGCGCGCCATTTCCCAGTTGTATCGTATAGCCCGCTTCCGGTCGATGGCGGATGGTTTGGCCGTGACAGCCGATGGCCTGGATTGTGGATGCAGCAGTCCGGGTTTCCTCGAGCAGAAGCCGGACCGCGTTCGCATAAACCCTCGCCAGCTCGTTGCCCGTAATGGCCGCCTCGTGCAGTTCACCGGTGTGCGCATCATGGAGGGTCAGTAGTCGAGCGCGCAGCGACGCGTCGAAAGCCATGAACGCCGTGCCGGTCATGCGATGCCGTTCACCGGAAAACTCCAGCAATGCGGCGTCGACGCCGTCCAGGCTGGTACCGGACATCAGTCCAACGTATCGATCGACATTTGTGTTCATGGCCGCAAGATCGGGCGGCTAACGCATTGCGAACGCTGTGGCCTGGACTTCAATCGAGGCGGGCGAGATCGGTATCGCGCAGGATATCCAGTCGTGAGAACAGAGGCTGGGTGGCCTCCTGGAAGCTCGGTCGCAACTGCGCCGTGATAGGTGGTCCCGGCGGCATGGCGAGGCGCAAGGGATTCTGGTACACGCCATTGACGTGAAATTCGTAGTGGAGGTGCGGCCCGGTTGCCATGCCGGAGCTGCCGACGAATCCGATGACGTCCCCTTGATTGACGCGTCGACCTGGCCGCGAACCGCCGGCGAAAGCCGAGAGGTGCGCATATAGCGTTTCATATCCGTTCGGGTGACGCACGACTACGACGTTACCGTAGCCGTTCTTGCGGCCAACGAAGGTTACGTGCCCGTCTGCGGTCACGCGCACTTTGGTTCCAGTCGGTGCGCCGTAATCAACTCCCTTGTGCGCACGCCACGTCTTGAGTATCGGGTGAAAGCGCGCGTTCGAAAATCCGGATGTGATGCGGGAGAATTCAATCGGAGAGCGCAGGAAGGCCTTGCGCATGTTGCGACCTTCGGGCGTGTAGTAGCCGCTGCGGCCTTTTTCGTCGCGAAAGAAAACCGCCTGATAGGCTTCACCCTGGTTGACGAACTCCGCGGCGAGAACACGCCCGAATCCGACGAATTCGTCGTCCGCAGCCAGCGCTTCGTAGACAACTGAAAAGCGGTCGCCGCGTCGCAGGTCGCGATGGAAGTCGATGTCGCTGGAAAAAATGTCGGCGAGTTGCAGCGCGACCGACTCGGGAATCCCCGCAGCATCTGTTGCACCGAAAAGGGAGGATTCGATTTCTCCCGAATTCTGCATGATCCATTGCTCGGTCTGGGGCAGTTCTTCGGTCGAACTGAATCCAGATTCCCCCCGTGTGACGTGCAGGCGGCGGCCGTCTGTATTTACATAGGAGAGTGACTCAAGCCGCCCCCCGCCACTTGTGACTGCACGCACAGCGCGGCCTGGAACCAGTTGATAAAGTGACCGCACATCCTTGGCTTGAAGCAGGTAGGCCGATGCTTCGGTGTCTGTCACGTTCAGGCGCGAAAGGATGGATGCCACCGTATCGCCTCGCTGGATACGCTCTTCGCGCCAGAAACGCGAGTCCGCAGCGGCGGCTGAATGCGGTAGGGAAATCGCCACGTCCTCGACCACATGCTGGAGCTCGATGGGTTCGGGAACGGTGTCGGGTGCGATGCCAAATGCGGCGACGACGCCGAAAAATGGCAACGCGGCAATCAAGAGCGGCCAATGCTGCCGCGAGGTAACCGGCTGCGATGCAGGCTTTTGCGCTAGAATTTTGTATTTGTTCAAAGACATGCGTTCGTATTTTTGATTCTGGGCTGGAGATTATCAGAATTGCGTTCGACGCGGAACCCGAATGCGGCAGATCTTTACCAGCCGCCCCTGGAATTGATAACGGCCGTCTCTACAGGCAACTAACCCTTTACACATGGAAATCAAGGAACAGCTGGAAATCGTTAAACGTGGCTGCGAAGAGCTGATCGTCGAAGCCGAGCTGGTGGAGAAACTGAAAACCGGCCGCCCGCTCCGGGTCAAGGCAGGGTTCGATCCGACAGCGCCGGACCTTCATCTGGGGCACACGGTGCTCATGAACAAGATGCGCCAGTTTCAAGACTTGGGGCATCAGGTCATTTTTCTGATCGGCGACTTTACCGGGCTGATCGGCGATCCGACGGGCCGGAATGCAACGCGGCCGCCATTGACGCGCGAACAAATTGCGGAGAACGCCAAAACCTACCAGGCACAGGCCTTCAAGATCCTCGACCCGTCAAAAACCGAACTGGCATTCAACTCGACCTGGATGGACAAGTTCAGTTCCGCGGACATGATCAAGCTCGCGGCCAAATACAACGTCGCTCGCATGCTCGAGCGGGATGATTTCAACAAGCGCTACAAAGGCGGGCAATCGATCGCGATTCACGAATTCCTGTATCCGCTGGTACAGGGATATGACTCGGTCGCGCTCAAGTCCGACATCGAACTCGGGGGAACGGATCAGAAGTTCAATCTGCTCGTGGGGCGGGAGCTTCAGAAGGACTATGGACATGCGCCCCAATGCGTCTTGACGGTGCCCTTGCTCGTGGGACTCGACGGCGAGAAGAAGATGTCGAAATCAGTGGGCAACTATGTAGGCGTCACCGAGAGTGCGGAACAAATCTTCGGCAAGCTGATGTCGATCTCCGATGACCTGATGTGGCGCTATATCGAGCTGCTTTCCTTCGAACCGCTGGCGACGGTCAGGAAATGGAAGCAGGAAGTCGACGGAGGGAAAAATCCGCGCGACATCAAAGTGACGTTCGCGCAGGAGATCGTGGCGCGGTTTCATGATCGTGCTGCGGCCGACAAGGCGCTCGCCGATTTCGAAGCGCGCTTCAAGCAGGGTGAAATCCCGGAAGATCTGGAAGAGCGCACGATATCTACAGAAGGTGGATCCATGCTTGTCTATCAGGTCATCAAGCACGCCGGTCTGACCTCCAGCACCTCCGAAGCGATGCGCGTGATCGAGCAGGGTGGTGTCAAGGTCGATGGCGTGAAGGTTTCCGACAAGGGTCTTAAACTTCCTGTTGGCGGTCCTTATGTATTGCAAGTGGGGAAGCGCAAATTCGCGAAAGTCATTCTGATTTGACGCGTCAAGCGCGCGGCGTTCAGTGCCGCGCCGAAATGGCCTGATCTTCTAGTCAAATAATCCGGCAAAAGTGTTGACCCACGGTCTTCGATCCGTATAATGCGCCCTTCGCCGGAAACGGCCGCCGCATAAAAACGGCGTCGCTCTTTAAAAATTCAAACAGCCGATGCGTGTGGGTGCTTCGTGAATGGGGCGC
>JBDTTE010000200.1:0-6760 GCA_039930785.1 Betaproteobacteria bacterium
CCGGACCCCGATCCCGACCCGGGACCCGGCTTCTTGTGGAATTTGCGCGGTGGTTTCTTGCCCTGCTGCTGCGGGCCGCCGCCGCCCGGCCGGTTGCGTCGGGCGTGGTTGTTATTGCTGTTGCTGTTGTTATTGTTGCCTGGGCCGCCGGGGTTTTTCATCGCCGGCTGGTTGCGCCGAATGTTCGGATCCGGGGCATCCTCGCGGTTGGCGGATGCCAGCATGATCTCGAGTTCGTTGATCTCATCCCATTCTTCGTCGGTGCGCTGGCGCTCGGGGATTGCCAGCAGGTCCTGCAGCCGGCGGCGGGGGGGAATTGGTGGGGGCGTAGTGTTCATAGGCGTATTTTCGCATCCTTCCAAAGGCAGCGTATAGCGGAGGCTAAAATGTCCGGCACGCGCACCTGCAACCCCCTTTGGCGTCATGGGTTTGCGGCGCAATCGTAGCGGAATTTCCGAATCCCCCGAATGCCAGATCGCTGGATTGCCCACCTCGACCTGGACGCTTTTTACGCGTCCGTGGAGCTGCTGCGATACCCGGAATTGCGCGGCCGGCCCGTAGTGGTGGGCGGTCGGCGCATCCATCAACCGGTCGTCCAAACCGACGGATCCCGCACTTTCTCCCTGCTTCGCAGCTACGTGGGGCGCGGCGTGGCGACCACGGCGACCTACGAAGCCCGCGCCTTGGGCGTGCATTCCGCCATGGGGTTGATGAAGGCGGCCGCACTGGCGCCGGAAGCCGTGCTTCTGCCGGCCGATTTCGACGAATATCGCAAATATTCGCGCCTCTTCAAGGCTGCGGTGGCCGAAATAGCGCCGCAGATCGAAGATCGCGGCATCGACGAAATCTATATCGACCTGACGGATGTGGCGGGAGCCGGGGAGGGGACCGAAGACGATCCTTATGCCGGGGTGCGCGCGCTGGCGGAACGCATCAAGGCCCGGGTCTACCTCGCTACCGGCCTGAGTTGCTCGATGGGGATCACGCCCAACAAGCTGCTGTCCAAGATCGGGTCCGAGTTGGACAAGCCAAACGGCCTGACGGTCCTGACCCATGCGGACATTCCCTCTGTCATCTGGCCGCTGCCCGCGAAGCGCATCAACGGCATTGGCCCGAAGGCGAGCGCACGTCTCGAGGCGCTTGGGATTCGCACCATCGGCGAACTGGCGGCGGCCTCGCCGCCCCTCTTGCGGGAGCAGTTCGGCGCGAACTATGGTGTCTGGCTGCATGAAGCGGCACACGGGCGGGACGATCGCCCGGTCGTAACGTTCAGCGAACCGAAGTCCATCAGCCGCGAAACCACGTTCGAACGGGATCTCCACGCGCGCGACGACCGCGCCACGCTGGGCGGGATTTTCACGCGCCTGTGCGAGCAGCTGGCGGCCGACCTCGAGCGGAAGGGTTACCTGGCCAAGACCATCGGGGTGAAATTGCGCTACGACGATTTTCGCATCGTGACCCGCGAAGTGACCCTGGAAGCCCACACCGGCGATGCCCGCATCATCCGCCAGGCCGCCGGGCGCTGCCTCAAGAAAGCCATGCTCGAGCGGCGCTTGCGCCTGCTCGGCGTGCGCGCAGGCGGACTATGCAGGGCGGATGCGCTGCCCGTGCCCGCGGACGATCGCGCGGAACGCCACCAACTGCCTTTACCGATCTTCGAAACTACCCCCGGGTCCACGAGTCTTTGAGGACGCCTTGGCGCAATGCGCCAGTCTTCAGGGCGACGATCGATCCGGCATAAGGCGGGCAAAGTTTCCGGAGAGGATGCGGGCGCATGTCTTGCACGCGGTACACTGTATTGGCCTGCGTCATCCACTGCACGGATGAAACGCGAGGCGATATGCCATCCGGCTAAAGGCTGGGCGACTTGGCTGGTTCCCGTTTGGGCGGGGTCGGCGGTTCGCGTTGTTCAGCTTGTGGGCGGTTGCGTCGCGGCAGGCAGATGACAACACGAAAACTCAATAAGGAGTCCTGCCATGCCCACCCTCGCCGCCTCGTCCACGGAGAGTCCGAGCTATCCGCCGCCGACTTTGCCGGAATTCCTGTCGCTGCGCGTTGAGCGTTACTACCGCGAGAGAAAGCGCGAAACCTGGGGAGGACGGCATATCCTCCACGGCCGCACGCCCCCAGCGGATGCATTGCACCTCAGCAACAACGATTACCTCGCCGTGGCGCGTCATCCGCGCATCCTCGGCGCCATGGCCCGCACGCTGCAGCGCGACGGCAATGGCATGTTGATGTCGGGGATTTTCCTGCACGGCGACAGCCCGCAACTCGAATTCGAAAACGGCCTGGCGAACTTCATGCATGCCGAAGCGGGCGTACTTTGCCAGTCCGGCTACGTCGCGAACACCGGTTTGATCCAGTCCATCGCCGATGACCAGGTGCCGGTGTACGCGGACGTGCTGGCGCACATGTCGCTATGGGAGGGCATCCGCAGCGCGCGGGCGCAGGGCGTCATGTTCTATCACAACGATCCGGACCATCTCGAACGCCAGATCCTTCGCCATGGTCCCGGCGTGATTTTGGTCGATACCGTGTACAGCACCAACGGCAGCGTGTGCCCTTTGCGCGAAATTGCGGAGGTAGCCCATGCGCGTGGCTGCGTGCTGGTCGCAGACGAATCGCATTCGCTGGGCACCCACGGCCCCAATGGCGAGGGGCTCGTCGTGGAACTGGGCCTCGAGAGCAAGGTGCACTTTCGCACGGCGAGCCTAGCGAAAGCATTCGCCGCGCGCGCGGGCTTCATCGCCTGCGCACCGCATTTCACCGAATATTTCAAATTCGAATCCCTGCCCGCGATCTTCAGTTCGACCCTCTTGCCGCACGAGGTCGCCGGGCTCGCAGCCACCCTGGACGTGATTCGCGAAGAAGGCTGGCGCCGGGACGCGCTACACGCCAATAGCGCCTATGTGAGGGCGGGACTGGACAGGCTTGGCTACAACCTTAACGGCAGCCGTTCCCAGATCATCTCGCTGGAATCGGGCACGGAGCAGCAAACCATCGTGCTGCGCGACGCGCTGGAAAAGCGCGGCATTTTCGGATCGGTGTTTTGTGCGCCGGCGACGCCCAGGAACCGCGCCATGGTGCGCCTGTCGCTCAACAGCTCGCTGGCACATGAAGATCTCGACCGCCTGCTGGATGCCTGCGCGGAAGTCCGCGGCGAAACCGGGTTCGACCAGTGGGCTTCGACCCGCCGTCGGCGCAACGAGGAACGCGCGGAAGCTGCGGCGGAAGTGGAGGAAGTCGCCGCGGCGGCCTGAAGTGAAACGGACGACGGCCCCGCGAGCCTGAACCTCAGGCCAGCGAGCGCTCCCGCGAGCCGCCGTCGAGTTTCTTGAGATATTCGCGGTAGCTGAACACGGAACTCAGCATCAGGCCGCGTGCGTCCTTGACGAGCGCGTAGCGGTAGCGCTGCAGGCCATTGCATTCCTTCGCGGGATGGATGTAGCTGCGCCAGTCGAAATACTGGCGCGAATACAGGCCGCGGCTGCGCCAGAAGTACGGCACGGTGTTGCCCTTGATCAGCTCATCGAGCAGGGCAGCCGGCGCGGCGTTGTCGAATGCAACTTCGTAATGCATGCGCATGGCTTCGTCATTGCAAACGATCAGCAACGTTGCATTGGCATCGCGATCCAGCAGCAGGATGCCGTCCGGGCTGCTGCACAGGTAGTACTCGACGGTTTTGAGCTCAGTGCAGATCCTGCGGAAAATGTCCGTGAAAAACGGATCGCGCATGAAATGAAGCGGCCCGACGTTGAGCGCATCTTCCATGGTGCGCACCGTGTCGTCGAAGAAACTCTCCTGCATCTCGCGGATGGTTTCCTGCAGCAGCATCATTGCGCTGGGATCCTGCTTCAGGATGAAGCGGTTGATGATGCCCTCGTTGAAAGCCTGCACCGCCAGCTTCTCGTCGGCCTTGCCGGTCAACAATACCTTGCGGACCGGCGAGGTCGAAAGCCGCCGGCACAATTCCAGGCCGTCGATCTCCGGCATGTCGTAATCCACCACCACGACCGAGTAGCGCTCGAATCGCTTATCGTTGAAAACCTCGCGGTGGATGCCGGACATGTTCAGGTCGATGACGTGATGGTCGAACGAATGCTCTTCGCGGTGCTGGTAGACGGAGAAGAACCGTTCGGGTCCGGGCGCCACGGCGAGTTCGCTGCGTACCGCCGCCAGGGTCGCCAGAGGTGTTTCGAACACGCGATAGGCGAGCATGGGATCCAGATTCAGGCTCAGGTTCGCGAGGAAGTCCGGGCTGTCATCGACGATCGCGACCGTGGTCGGAAAATAGAATGGGCGGATGCCGCGACTCATCAAGCGGCGCTCCGCGAGAACCGGATCACAAATTCGGTGTGGTCGTTGAATTTGGAACGGCATTCGATGCGTCCCCCAAAGGCTTCGGCGACTTCGCGACAAAATGCGAGGCCGATGCCCGTGGTTTCGACGATGCCGCGCCCCTTGGGCCAGGCGTAGTAACGGGTAAATATGTGGGGCAACACTTCCGGCGGAACGCCCGGCCCGGTGTCGCGAAACACCAGGCGGTTTTCCAAGCGCCCGGCTTCGAGGCGTATCGAGATCGCGCCTTTGCCTGCCATCGCTATGTGCCGGATGGCGTTCTTCAGCAGATTGAAAATGACGTGCACCATCAGCAATTCGGATCCTGTAAAGGAAAAGTCTTGCCGCATGTCCAGCCCGGTGACGAGTGCCCGTTCCTTTTCAGACGCGAACGGATAACGCCGCAGGGCGGTTTCCACGCACACCGACATCTTGCAAGGCGCAAGCTCACTGGCCTCCACGCCCATGCCTCGTACAGTGTATAGCAGCATGTCGATCACGGTGTTGGACCGGTCCGCCTCCATTTCGATGCGATCGAGTACGCCGGCCATCGCGTCCAGGTGCGGCTTGCGGATGGAACTTTCTACCATGCTGTTTTCCTCCGCAACGCGATAGGCATCGAGCAGGCCGGGGAGGTAATGACGCAGGCCGGAAGCGCCGCTTTTCATGCTCAGAAGCGGTGTGCGCAGCTCGTGCGCGACCATCCCGGCCGTGGCGAGCATCGCGGCGCGCCGTTCTGCCCGCATTTTATCGGCGGTGTAGTTCACGATGGTTCCCATCACGATGGCGAACATGTATATCGGCACATACTCCAGGGATTCGAAGGTCAGCGTGACTGAAACGCCGCTAACGAGGTGATAGGCGAGCACGGCGCATGCCACGCCGAGCGTGATATGGACCAACAGGTTGATCCAGTCGAGCAACAGGATCATCACGAACAGCGCCACCAGTGTGGATAACAGCCACACCGTCGAGCTGTTGTTCATCAGCAGCATGAAGGTAAAAAAGAACGGCAGCGAGAAGACCAGGGCCAGATACCAGTAAAGCGGAAAAAAGCGCTTCAGCCGTGGCGGCCATAACCTGGAAAGAATGATCGGTATGAAAACCACCGAACCCGCGAGCCGGAGTCCCAGCGTTTCATAGGGTTGCGGAAACAGGACCTGCCATACCACGTAGTAAAGCGGATAGCCCAAACCGGCGACAAGGCCGAAATAAAGGTGTCGGGTGGAAAAATACGCCGTGTCGCGCTTGAAGGCGTCGGCGGCGGCGGAGCCGATGCGGCCCAGTCGGTTAAGCAGATAGTTCATGAAATGGTAAAGGCATATTCCCGGCGCGTTTTGTCCGATGCACAAGCACTTGCGGTCGTATCGGGATGACTCGCATCGCGCAACGGAATTATGCGCCCCGCAACGAAAATGGGGGTTCGGCGCGCGCTTTGCCGCAAAATGGCGCCACCTGTTCCCGATTTCGGTAAAAACGCCCGTCCGTCGGTACTTTTATGCGCGCCTTTTTCAAGAATGTATCGGGGGTCGTGAAACATCCTGCGAAATTCGCCTTGCAGGTAATTCGTGCGTTTCGCGCCAATCAGGGGTTGCTCCTCGCCGGCGCGGTGGCGTATTACGCATTGCTCTCGATCGTACCGCTGCTGATCCTGATAGTGATCGCCCTATCGCATTTCTTCGACCAGGCCGAGTTGCTGGCCACGCTGGGCCACGCGCTCGAGTGGGTTGCCCCCGGCCAGTCGAAAGCGGTAATCAAGGAACTGGCGGATTTTCTCGGCGCCCGCGTGGCGGTGGGTTGGGTACTGCTCGGCACGATGGTCGTGTTCAGTTCGCTCGCGTTCACCATTCTGGAAAACGCAATGTCGGTGATTTTCACGCATCGCGTCGTCGAAAAAAAGCGGCACTTCCTGGTGTCGGTGGCAATTCCTTTCGCCTACATATTTGCGCTGGGCCTTGCGTTGATCGTCGGCACCCTGGTGCAGGCGAGCCTGGCGGCAGTGGGAGCGGAGAGCATGGTCGTGTTCGGGCATGCGTACTCGCTCGGCGGCATGTCGGGCCTGCTGCTTTACCTGTGTGGCGTATTGATGGAAATCGTGCTGATCGCGTCGATTTACCTGGTCATGCCGTTTGGGCGAATCTCGTTGTTGCACGCGCTGATCGGAGGCGCCACGGCGGGCATTCTCTGGGAAATCGTCCGCCACGCGCTAGTCTGGTACTTCGGCCACATCTCGCAGGTGAGTGTTGTCTACGGGTCGCTCAGCAGCGCCATCGTCGTACTGCTCAGCTTCGAAATTGCCGCGACCCTGCTTTTGCTCGGCGCGCAAGTGATAGCGGAGTACGAAAGAAACAAGGGATTAGGGGCTAGGGACTAGGTGTGAAGTGTCAACAGGTTGTTGCTGGAATGTTTGAGTCTGGTC
>JBDTTE010000201.1:0-6751 GCA_039930785.1 Betaproteobacteria bacterium
CCGCCGGTCTTGATGAGCGGCGCGACTTCCGAGGTCGTGAACAGGACTTTTAGTTTGTCGGGGACAGCCATTGGATTTTTCTTATACGACTCTTATGACGATCGCGGATTGTTACCGCGTGACTGTCGTGACGACGTGACTGCCGTGAAATCGCGGAATCTTGCCGGCGCAGGAAAACGATAGTCCCGTCGTCACGACCGTCACGGCCCTTGTTCGCGTCGCAAAACCAGCGCGCCCAACGGCGGCAGGGTGATCGCCGTGGACTGGTCGTGGCCCATCCACGGAAACGGTTGCGCGGCGATGGCACCGGCGTTACCGATGTTCGAACCCGAATAAAAATGCGAGTCGCTGTTGAACACTTCGCGCCACGTTCCGGCGGCAGGCAATCCGATGCGGTAACCGTGGCGTGGCACCGGCGTGAAATTCAGCGCTACGACAACAACGCTGCCATTGCGCGCGCGGCGTTCGAAACACAGCACGGACTGGTCGGCGTCGTTGCAGTCGATCCAGCGAAAACCATTCGGTTCGAAATCGAGGTCGTGCAGCGCGGGTTCGTCGCGATACAGTCGCGAGATGTCGCGCATCATGGTCTGCACGCCGCGATGCCAGTCGATGCCGAGCAGGCCCCAGTCGAGCTCCTGGCCGGCGCGCCATTCGCGCCCTTGCGCGAATTCGTTGCCCATGAAGTTGAGCTTCTTGCCGGCCATGGTGAACTGGTAGGCCAGCAGCAAGCGCACGTTGGCGAATTTTTGCCACGCATCGCCCGGCATCTTGCCAAGCAGCGAACCCTTGCCATGCACCACTTCGTCATGCGACAGCGGCAACAGGAAATTTTCGCTGTACGCGTACACCTGGCCGAATGTCAGCTTGTTATGGTGGAAGCGCCGATGCACGGGATCGTGATGCATGTAATCCAGCGTGTCGTTCATCCAGCCCATGTTCCATTTCATCGAGAAGCCAAGGCCGCCGAGATAAACCGGGCGCGACACCATCGGCCACGCCGTCGATTCCTCGGCGCAGGTCAGGGCACCGGGGAATTCACGATGCACCATGACATTCAGCTCGCGCAGGAATTCGACGGCGTCGAGGTTCTCGCGACCGCCGTGGCGGTTCGGAATCCACTCGCCGGCCTTGCGCGAATAATCCAGGTAGAGCATCGACGCGACCGCATCCACACGCAGGCCGTCGATGTGACATTGCGCCATCCAGTAGTGCGCGCTGGACAGCAGGAAGCTTTTCACTTCCTTGCGCCCGTAATTGAAGATGTGCGTGCCCCAGTCCTGGTGGAAGCCCAGGCGCGGATCTTCGTGTTCGTAGAGCGCGGTACCGTCGAACCGCGCCAGCGAGAACGCGTCTGTGGGAAAGTGCGCCGGCACCCAGTCGAGCAATACGCCGATGCCGGCCTGGTGGCAGGCATCGACGAACGCCTTGAAGCCTTCGACGCTGCCGAAGCGGCTCGTGACCGCGAAATAGCCGGTGGTCTGGTAGCCCCACGATTCGTCGAGTGGATGCTCCGATACCGGCAGCAACTCAATGTGCGTGAAGCCCATCTCGACCACATACGGAATCAGACTCTCTGCAATTTCGGCATAACTGTAGAACCGGTTGCCGGAATGCCGCCGCCACGACCCGAGATGGACTTCATAAACATTCATCGGCGCATGCAGCCAATCCCACCGCGACCGCGCCTCCATCCACTGCCCGTCGCCCCATTTGTATTCGTCTTCCACCACGCGTGCGGCGGTGCCGGGGCGCAATTCGTGGAAGCGGGCGTAGGGATCGGTCTTGACGAATACCGCGCCGGTGTTCACGTTGCGAATTTCGTATTTGTACAACGCGCCGGTGCTGATCCCCGGCAAAAACAGTTCCCAAACGCCGCTGGCGCCATGTGCCGCCATCGGATGCACGCGCCCGTCCCAGTTGTTGAAATCGCCGACCACGCTGACCCGCGAGGCATTCGGTGCCCAGCACGCGAAGCGCACGCCAGCGACTCCTTCGCGCTGCTCCACGTGGCTGCCCAGCGCGCGATAAGCCTGCTCCAGCCGGCCTTCGTTAAACAGGTAGAGATCGTCGCCGCTGATGGCCCGCGGGAACGAATAGGGATCGACGGTTTCGAATTCTTGCCCCGCGCGATTGATTTTCAATGCCACGGGCCGCGGCAGCGCTTCCGTCCCGTGCCAGGCAAATACGCCCATGGCGTGGATCCGCTTCATCGGCTCGAAACCGGTGCGCGTGCGCACCGCAACGCCCTTGGCGTCAGGCTGGAATACGCGCAGCGACCAGTCGCGCCCGCTGCCGTGCAGGCCAAGGAGCCCAAAAGGATCGTGAAGCGTGGCGCCGGCCAAAGCTTCCAGTTCCGGGGAGGGCAAGGGTAGAGTCGTACTCATGTTTGGAACGCGGTCGCCCGCACCGTCAGGGAATTCGTGACGACAAAAGGCGTCACACCTATTATAAGCAGACCCTCCGATTGCGGCCTTGTTCCGGTGGGTCCCCTGAATCGAACGTCCACGCCGGCACTTAAGAGACCTTCATGAATGACTCCGATGTAAATGTCCGTTTCGTCAGCGTCCTGACCAAAAACACCTACGCCCTCGTGCTGGCCGGCGGACGCGGCAGCCGGCTGAAGAACCTGACCGACTGGCGGGCCAAGCCCGCCGTGCCTTTCGGGGGAAAATTCCGGGTCATCGACTTTCCCCTGTCCAATTGCGTGAATTCGGGCATTCGCCGCATCGGCATCGCCACCCAGTACAAATCGCACAGCCTGATCCGGCACATCCAGCGCGGCTGGAGCTTCCTGGACGGTCGCTTCCAGGAGTTCGTCGACATCCTGCCGGCATCGCAGCGCACCGCTGAGGAAAATTGGTATCTGGGCACCGCCGACGCGGTTTACCAGAACCTGGACATCCTGCGCACCTACGGCCCGGATTTCATCCTGATCCTGGCGGGCGACCATATCTATAAGATGGATTACGGCAAGCTCCTCGCCTATCACGTCGCCAAGAATGCGGACGTGACGGTGGCCTGCCTCGAAGTGCCGCGCATGGAGGCGACGGGCTTCGGTGTCATGGGCGTCGACGAGGACTGGCGCGTCAATAGTTTCGTGGAAAAGCCCAAGGACCCGCCTTCAATACCGGGCCGCCCCGACATGGCGCTTGCCAGCATGGGCATCTACCTGTTCAACGCACCATTTTTGTACGAACAGCTGGCGCGCGACACCATCACGCCGGGTTCCAGCCACGACTTCGGCAGGGACCTGATTCCGCACCTCGTCCCCCGTTACCGTGTGTTCGCGCAGCGTTTCGACGACAGTTGCGTGGGCCAACGGGACAAGGCGGCTTACTGGCGCGACGTCGGCACGGTCGATGCTTATTGGGAATCGAACCTGGACCTGACGCGCGTCATCCCGGATCTGAACATGTACGACAAGGACTGGCCGATCTGGACGCACCAGGAACAGCTGCCGCCGGCGAAATTCGTGTTCGACGATGAAGGCCGGCGCGGCGGCGCGATCGATTCGGTGGTTTCCGGCGGCTGCCTGATCAGCGGAACGACGGTGAAGCGTTCGTTGCTGTTCTCGAACGTGCGCGTGCACAGCTACGGCAGCATCGAAGACTCGGTGATCCTGCCCGACGTTGTCGTGAACAGGCATGTGAAGTTGCGGCGCGTTGTGGTCGATAAAAGCTGCGTGCTGCCCGAAGGGCTGACCGCCGGCTTCGATCCGGAGGCGGACCGCAAGCGTTTCCACGTCTCGGAGCGGGGCGTCACGTTGATCACGCCGGAGATGCTGGGCCAGGAAGTATTTCACCAACGCTGAACCGCCACGGCGGTTCGGCCTGCTCGACGGCCGCGAAGGGGCGCGACCTGACTTCATGAACGCAGAAAAAAAGCTCGACCTCGTCATCCTGTGGCACATGCACCAGCCCGACTTCCGCGATCACGCCACCGGCGAGTTCGCGCAACCGTGGGTGTATCTGCATGCCATCAAGGATTACAACGACATGGCTGCGCACCTCGAAGCCCATCCGGGCATGCGGGTGGTGCTGAATTTCACGCCCGTGCTGCTCGACCAGCTCGAGGATTACACCGACCAGTTCACGCACGGTACCTACCGCGATCCGCTGCTGCGCCTGCTGGCGCAACCCGACCTGCGCGATCTCGACGAGGCCCAGCGGACACTGATCCTGACGGCCTGCTTCAAGGCCAACCAGCAGAAGCTGATCGATCCGTATCCCCCGTACCGGCGCCTGTTCGATTTCTCCCGCTTCACGCGCGTGCAGGGCGATGGCGCCGTTAATTACCTGTCGCCGGAATTTTTCACGGACCTGCTGTGCTGGTACCACATCGCCTGGACGGGCGAAACGATGCGGCGCCACGACAAGGTCGTTCCCGAGCTGATCGCCAAGGGGCAGGGGTTTACGCATGAAGACCGCCTGCGCCTGCTTGCCATCATCGGGCGGGAAGTCCGCAACATCATCCCGCGTTACCGCGCGCTATACGCGGCCGGGCAAATCGAACTGACGACCACGCCGCAATACCATCCCATCGGCCCGCTGCTGATTTCCTTCGACGCCGCGCGCGAGACGGTCGCCGATGCGCCGTTGCCGAAGAATCCGTCCTACCCTGGTGGAACGCAACGCGCGCATGAACATGTGCGCGCCGCCTTCGAAAGTCACACGGCCCGGTTCGGGCGCCCGCCGCGCGGCATGTGGCCGGCGGAAGGTGCGGTGTCGGCCGCCTTTGCAGCGCAGCTGGCGCAAGGCGGATGCCATTGGATGGCGAGCGGCGAAGGAGTGCTGGTCAACAGCCTGAAAAAATCCGGTGGCGACGTATCGAATCGTCCGGGTTATCTGTACCGGCCTTATCGCGTCGACGGCGGCAGCAACGGCATCGCCGCCTTTTTCCGTGACGATCGCCTGTCGGACATGATCGGCTTCGAGTATGCGAAATGGCACGGCAAGGACGCGGCGGCGCATTTCGTCTCGACCCTGGACGAGATCGCCCTGACGGCGCCCGCGGGTACAAGGCCGACGGTCAGCGTCATTCTCGATGGCGAGAACGCGTGGGAGTACTACCCCTATAACGGCTTCTTCTTTCTGGACGAGCTCTACACGGCGCTGGAAAAGCATGCGCGCGTCGCGACGACGACCTTTGCGCAATTGCTCGACGACAAGCGTGAAACGACGCCGCTCCCCCAACTGGTCGCGGGAAGCTGGGTCTACGGCAACCTCGCCACCTGGATCGGCAACCCCGACAAGAATCGCGCGTGGGACGTGCTGTGCGACGCCAAGCGCGCCTACGACGCAGCGGTCGCCGACAGCCGCCTGGACAGCGCGGAATTGCAACGGGCCACGATGCAGCTTGCCGATTGCGAGGCGTCCGACTGGTGCTGGTGGTTCGGCGACTACAATCCCGCGGAATCCGTCCTCGCGTTCGATGCGCTCTATCGCAACAAGCTTTCCCATCTTTACAAGCTGCTGAAACTGCCCGTGCCGATGGAGCTCGCCAGGCCGATCAGCCGCGGCAGGGAACAATCGGATGCCACCAACGCCATGCGCCGGGCGTCCTGACCGGAAATCGCGCGAATAACCGGAACCGCTGTCAGCGACCCAGATGACCAAGAAAGTCTCCCTGCTCTTCGGCGTGCACGCCCACCAGCCGGCCGGCAACTTCGATTTCGTGATCGACGACGCGCATGCGCGTTGTTACAAGCCCTTTCTGGAAACCGTCTACGGTTACCCGGAGTTCAAGCTGTCGGTGCATTTCAGCGGCTGGCTGCTCGACTACCTGCTGCGCCGCTATCCCCAGGATATGGCGAAGCTGCGCGAGATGGTCGCGCGTGGCCAGGTCGAATTATTCGGCGGCGGCGATACCGAACCGGTGCTCGCGGCGATTCCAGAACGCGATCGGCGCTCGCAACTCGCCGCGTTGTCGGACCGCCTCGGCGCCTCCCTCGGACAACGGCCAAGCGGCGCATGGTTGACCGAACGCGTCTGGGAATCGTCGGTGGCTTCGTCGCTGGCGGCCTCCGCGATCCGTTACGTGACTGTCGACGATTATCACTTTCTCTGTGCCGGCCGCAGCGTGGAGGAATTGACCGGCTATTTCTCCACGGAGGAAAGCGGCAGCCGCCTGGACTTGTTTCCGATCTCGGAGCAGCTGCGCTACCGCATCCCGTTTTCGACGGCTCCGGACGCGATCCAGTACCTCGAATCGCTCGCCACCGAAGACGGCGGCGCGGCCGCAATCTACTTCGACGACATCGAAAAACTCGGCATCTGGCCGGAAACCTACGCCTGGGTTTATGAGAAGCAGTGGCTGAAGCAATTCATCGAGGGCGTGATCGCCTCGCCCCTGATCGAAGCGGGCCTGTACCGGGATTTTCACGCGCAGCAACGCAGCCGGGGCGTGATGTATCTGCCGACGACTTCCTACATCGAGATGAACGAGTGGACCTTGAATGCCGATCGCGCCGATCGCTTCGCCGAACTCGTGCAGCGCGAGAAGGATGAGCATCGCTACGACCAGAACAAGCCTTTCCTGCGTGGCGGCATCTGGCGCAACTTCATGTCCCGCTACGCGGAAGCGAACTGGATGCACAAGCGCATGCAGCAGCTGTCCGAACGCGTGCACGGGCTTGGCGCCCAGGCTACCGCGCGCATGCGCGAACTACTGCATCTGTCGCAAGCGAACGATGCCTACTGGCATGGATTGTTCGGCGGCATCTATCTTCCGCACCTGCGCCGTGCAGTCT
>JBDTTE010000202.1:0-6661 GCA_039930785.1 Betaproteobacteria bacterium
CCCTGGAGGGACAAGGGCACACTTGAAGCGCAGCAGAGGGCCGGGGAGAGGGGGCGACTGCTAGCCGCGCGAGCTGACGGCGAAGACGCCGGATGCGCGCACGATGCGCGCATCGCCGACGCTGAGATAGACGTTCGCGAAGCACAGCGTTTTCCCGAGTTTCTGGATGTCGACGCGGAATTCGATCCAGTCGTCCAGCTTCGCGCTGCCGGCAAAATCCGTGGACAGGTGTGAAGTGACGGCGGAGATCGGCGGATCCTCGGCGGTGGCCATCGCATAGCCCAGCGCGATGTCGGCCATCGTCATCAACACGCCGCCGTGGACCAGGCCGCGCGCGTTCAGGTGATGCGCGAGAACGCGCAGGCCAATCGACAACGCCTGGCCTTTGCCCCTCGAGTAAAACGGTCCCACGTGATCCAGAAAAGGACTCGACCGAAACAGTTCGCCGTAGCCTTCCATCGCACCGCCCGCCATGACCTTCTCCCGCAATGAGACATGACGCCGCAGTCTGAGGCGTTCGCGCTTCACTCGCAACAAATGCGGACACGTACGCCCGGAGGTTTTAAACTTCGCGGATGGATCGCCCCAACCACACCGCCACGTCGCCCGAGTTCGACCTGATCTCCCGCTATTTCACCCGCGCGCCGCGTCACGCCAGCCTCGGCGTGGGCGACGATGCGGCGCTGTTCGGCGTCAGTGGGGGTTACGAGGTCGCGGCATCGACCGACATGCTGGTCGTAGGCGTGCATTTTTTTCCGGATGTCGATCCGCGCGCACTCGGGCACAAGGCGCTGGCCGTCAACCTGTCGGACCTCGCGGCGATGGGCGCAATGCCGCGCTGGGCCATGCTTTCGCTGGCGTTGCCGGAAGTCGATCACACCTGGCTGGAAGGATTCGCGCGCGGGTTCTTCGCGCTGGCCGATCAATACGGCGTCGATCTCATCGGTGGCGACACGACACGCGGCCCGCTGACCTTGAACGTGCAGGTCATGGGCGAAGTCGCGAAGGGAAAGGCCTTGCGCCGCGATGGCGCGAAAGTCGGCGACGAGGTCTGGGTATCCGGCACGCTGGGTGATGCCGCCGCCGCGGTTGCGCATCGACGTGGCGAACTCGTCCTCGACGATGCGACGCTGGAGCGATGCCGAAACAAACTGGACTGGCCGGCGCCGCGCGTGGCACTGGGCCGGGAGCTGGTCTCGCTCGCCCGCAGCGCGATCGACATTTCCGACGGGCTGGTCGGCGATCTCGGGCACATCTGCGAACGCTCGAACGTCGGCGCCGTCATCGAATACGCAGCCATACCCAGTTCCGCGAATCTACGCGCGCTGAAAAACAGGGCGAGGGTGGACCGCGCGATCCTGGCCGGCGGGGATGACTACGAGCTTTGTTTCACTGCCGACTCGTCGCATGCGCCGCAGATCGCGGCGCTGGCCGCCACCCTGGAACTTTCGTTGACACGAATCGGCCGTATAGTCGAAGGCGAGGCCGTCATCGTGCAGGACGAATCCGGCGGCATCGTGCCAATCAAGGAGGGCGGTTTTGATCATTTCCGGTAGCACTCCGTTGCGTCCCATCGTGCGGCCGACCGCGCGCCTCGTGTTTTCGCATCCGGCGCCATTCATCGCGTTCGGCTTTGGCGTGGGCCTGAGCCCCGCTGCGCCGGGCACGATCGGGACGCTGCTCGCGTTTCCGATTTACGCATGGCTGTATCCGCGCATCGGTGACACTGCGTTCGCCGCGTTGTTGCCGCTGCTGTTCCTCATCGGGGTCTGGGCCTGCCAGCGAACCGGGCGCATGCTCGGCGTGCATGACCATGGCGGCATGGTGTGGGACGAGACCGTGGCGTTTCTCGCCATCCTCTATTTCCTGCCGGGCGCGCTGCTGTGGCAGGCCTTTGCCTTCCTGCTGTTCCGTTTTTTTGACATCGTCAAACCCGCGCCCATCAAGCGCATCGATCGCAACGTCCGCAACGGCCTGGGCGTCATGTTCGACGATCTGATGGCGGCGTTCTACACGCTGCTGTGCCTGGCCGGCTGGAAGCTCCTGTTCGGATGAACGCCATGGATGCAGATCTGTATTCACTGTCGGAGAAAGTCGGCGACGCGCTCAAAACGCACGGCGTGATGATGGCCGCTGCTGAATCCTGCACCGGCGGCTGGATTGGCCAGGCTGTGACGATGGTGCCGGGCAGTTCGAAGTGGTTCGACCGCGGTTTCGTGACTTACACGAACGACGCCAAGCAGGAAATGCTCGGCGTGAGCGCGGCAACGCTGATGGAATTCGGCGCGGTGTCCGAACAGACCGTGCGCGAAATGGTTGCCGGTGCGCTCCAGCGTAGCAAGGCACGCGTTGCGGTTGCCGTCAGCGGCATCGCCGGACCCGACGGCGGTACGCCGGCGAAACCGGTTGGCACGGTGTTGCTGGCATGGGGAATGAAAGGCGGTGCGATCCGTGCGCAATCGGTGCATTTCAGCGGCGATCGCGACTCGGTGCGGCGCCAGACCGTTTTCGCCGCGCTCGAAGGACTGCTGGCAACGCTTGACGGGAGGGCCTGAAGGTCCGCGATCAGGGCGAGTGATGTTTGATCGCGAGCACGGCCTGGTTGCGCAGGGTCTTGAGCATCGATAATTCATCGGCGGGAAATTTCAGGCGGCCCGCGACATCCGCATCGCCGTAGAGCATGCCGATCGGCGCTTTGCCGATGCTCACCGGAAACAGGGCGAACGACGCGGCCGGGATGTGCTGCCGGTACCACTGCGGCACGTGCGCGCGAATGCCTTCCGCTTCGATGTCGTCGATCAGGATGTCGGCACCGCTGGTAATGGCGGCCTGGAACACGTCGCGGGCGCCGCCAACCGGAATGGAAAAACCGCTGCGGATGATCTCGTCGACATTCATGCCGAAGCCCAGCCGGCTTTTCAGCGAGTTCGATGCAGGGTCGCGTATGAACAGCAGCACGCGCGTGAAACCCACGCCGCGATACATGGTTTCGAGGATGATGCGCAGCACGTCGTTCAACGTGCAATCGCTGACGAGCGCATTGGTGATGTCCTGGATACCCGTGGTGAGGAGCGCTTTGCGATTCGATTCCCGCAGCGCATCGTCCTCGGACGGGGTCGCGACCCGCGCGACCAGCGTCGCTTGTTCGATCGCGGTCTGCAACTGGTCGGCTGGCTTGCTGTCTTTTGCCTGTTTGTGCGGCTTTACGCCGAGGGCCATGCGCGCCATGAAGCCGTCCGCCGAGCGCAAGTCGAGCGCTTCAGCATCGCGCTTCAGGTCCTTGATCGACTGGGTTACGGCTTGTTCCAGGATCAGCGGTGTTATTTTCAGGCTGGGGCCGTAACGTTCGACGAGGTCGTGCATGCGCCTTTCGCGCGCCTTGATGTCGGTCTCGCGCAGCGCGGCGCAAAGCTCCGTCCCCAGTTCCGCGATGGCACACAGGCGGTCTTCGGCGTTGGCCGAAGGCGGCACCTGTCCGGCTGGCAGCTTGCGCATGCTCTGCACGACCCGTTCCGGAAAATGCCACGCGCGCGCCGCACCGATGCCGACATCTTCGTAGCTCAGCCCCATCACTTTCACGGCGGCGTTGCGTTCCTCGATGCCGCGCCGGCACAGGTGCTCGATCTGCTGGCCTTCTTCTTCCAGATAAAATCGCACCAGCAGGCGGCCGAGGTCGTGGAACATGGTGCAGATGAACGCTTCCTCGCCATCGCGGATGTTGGCCTTTGCGACGAGTTCGCGGGCGAGCAGGCCGCCGAAGTACGCTGCCACGACGTCTTCCTTCAATTGCGACGCCTGCGCCTTGTTGCGCAGGTGCTCGAGCAGCATCAGTGTCATGGCGACGCTGCGGATGCGGTCGAAGCCGATGATCACGACGGCGCGCGAGATCGTGCTGATGGTGCCCCCGTACTGGCCGAAGTACGCCGTGTTGACCATGCGCAGCAGCTTGTTGGTCAGCGCGAAGTCCTTGAGGATGGTGTTCGACAGCGCCGATGCATTCTCGTCGGCGGAGCCGGCCACGCGATTGATGGTGCGGATGGTGCTGGACAGCGCCGGAAAATCGCTTTTGTGCCGCATGCGGCGCAGCAGGAATTCCAAAGTGCCGTGTGCCGCCGGGTCGGACGCCTCGTCAACCACGGGATCGAGATAGTCGCGCAGGGCAAGCAGCATGTGTTCCGCGCTGTCGAAGCGTCCGTCGGGGTCGGTCGACAGCGCTTTCAGCACGATGTCGTCGAGCTTCTCGTCGACTTCGGAATTGAACTTGGACGGCGCCGCGACCGGCACGCTGGCGGCGCGATGCAGGATCCCGAACAAATCGTCGCCATCGGTCGCGGGATGCCCGGTCAGCATTTCGTAGAGTACGACGCCGGCCGAATACAGGTCGCATTTCGGCGTGTAGCGGCCGCTGCCGATGTACTCCGGCGCAAGATAACTGGGCGTCCCTCGCAGGCCATCGGGGGCATCCGGCGTATGGTCGACGATGCGCTGGGCGATGCCGAAATCCATGACCCGGGCGCTGCCGCTGGCCGTGAGCATGATGTTCCCGGGTTTGATGTCCCGGTGCATGACGCCATTTTCATGTGCATAGTGCAGCGCGGCCAGCACGTCCGCGACAATGGCCAGGGCCCGCGATGGCGAGAGGCGATGCTCGCGCTTGATCAGCCGCGAGAGCAGGGTGCCTTCCACGTACTCGAAAACCAGGAAGGGCAAGTCGTCTTCCTCGCCCGCATCGAACAGCGGTACCACGTTGGGGTGGGATAATTGACTGACCGTGCGCGCCTCGGCGAGCAACTGGTCTACGCGGCGCCGGTATTCCCCGTCGCGGCCGCCGACGGCGGGCGTTTTGATCGCGACCTTGCGATTGAGGCGTGAATCGCGGGCCAGGTAAACGGTACCCTGCGACCCTGCGCCCAGCGTTCGTTCGATCTCGAAGCGATTGATCTTTCGTGGTACGGAAGCAGCCAGCATGACCGGCTTACGGCAGGTGGGGGACCCGCTTTAGGTGGCAACCAGGGCGGCGGCGGGGCATGGCCAGCCGGTTTTGGGCGCTTCGGCCGGCAGAAGTTGCACTACTGTATATAAAGACAGTATCATACGCGCTAAGGTGGATTTCCGGGCGCTGGACAGGGTTTCTGGCGCGCCGGCCGGTGTGGGCCGCGCCTTTTACTATAAATGCAATAATTCTTCCGGAGAGGAATCGTAATGGACGAAAACCGCAGCAAGGCACTGGCCGCCGCCCTGACCCAGATCGAAAAGCAGTTCGGCAAGGGCTCGATCATGCGCCTTGGCGAAAACGAAATCGCCAAGGACATCGAGGTCGTGTCGACCGGGTCGCTCGGGCTGGACCTGGCCCTAGGCATCGGCGGCCTGCCGCGCGGGCGCATTGTCGAGATCTACGGCCCTGAATCCTCGGGCAAGACCACGCTGACGCTGTCCGTGATCGCACAGATGCAGAAGCTGGGCGGCACGGCCGCTTTCATCGACGCCGAACATGCACTCGATCCGCAATATGCGCAGAAGCTTGGCTGCAACGTCTCCGAGTTGCTGATTTCCCAGCCAGACAACGGCGAGCAGGCATTGGAAATCGCGGACATGCTGGTGCGCTCCGGCTCGGTTGACGTCGTGGTGGTCGATTCGGTCGCTGCACTGACGCCGAAGGCGGAAATCGAAGGCGAGATGGGTGAACCGCAAATGGGCCTGCAGGCGCGACTGATGTCGCAGGCGCTGCGCAAGCTGACGGCCAACATCAAGCGCTCGAACACACTGGTCATTTTCATCAACCAGATCCGCATGAAAATCGGCGTCATGTTCGGCAATCCGGAAACGACCACCGGCGGCAACGCGCTGAAGTTCTATGCCTCGGTGCGCATCGACATCCGTCGCATCGGCTCGATCAAGAAGGGCGAGGAAGTCATCGGCAACGAGACCCGCGTCAAGGTTGTCAAGAACAAAGTAGCGCCGCCGTTCCGCCAGGCCGAGTTCGATATTCTCTACGGCACGGGTATTTCGCTGGAAGGCGAGTTGATCGAGCTGGGCGTGTTGTACAAGATGATCGAGAAATCCGGCGCGTGGTACAGCTACGGCAAGGATCGCATCGGCCAGGGTAAGGACAATACTCGGGAATACCTTAAGGAACACCCGGAAATGGCCAAGGAGATCGAAAACAGGATCCGCGCCCACGTGGCGGAAAAGCCGCTCGCGCAGGTGCTGGAAGAGACCTGACATTCCCGAGGATTGACGCCCGGTGCCCGCGCCAATCCTTTCGCTTCGCGTGCGCGCATTGAAAGCCCTTGCGCGCCGCGAACATTCCCGCCAGGAATTGCAGGCCAAGTTGCTCCCGCATGCAGAAGAGGCGGAGGAAGTGGGGCGCCTGCTCGACGATTTCGAAAAGCGCGGCTGGCTGTCCGAGGCGCGCTTCGTCGAGCAACTGTCCACCGTGCGCCGGCGCAAGTTCGGTGCCGCGCGCATCCTTCACGAGTTGCGGGAGAAGGGCGTCTCCGCGCCTGCCCTGGAAACAGCGCGCGCCAGCCTCAAGGAAAGTGAAGTCGATGCGGCGCGCTCGGTCTGGCAGAAGAAGTTCGGCAACCTGCCGGCCACGGCGCAAGAGCGGGCAAAACAGTCGCGCTTTCTGGCCAGCCGGGGGTTTTCCGCCGAGGTCGTG
>JBDTTE010000203.1:0-6650 GCA_039930785.1 Betaproteobacteria bacterium
CGTGATGAGATGTATGTTCTAGTGTGTCGTGTGAAAAAAAAGCGGCCACAAAGGGCCGCAAAATTCGCTCGAGGGAGGGAGGGAGCGAGCGATACTTGTGATTCCATCGTGTGGGCTATCGGGCCTTGCCTGCGGGCGCGCTGCCCGCCATCTTTTCCGCATCGGCCACCCAGCCGCCGCCCATTGCCTTGTACAAATTCGCGTACGACTGGAATAACTGCGACTGCACATTGACATAGGCGAGCTGCGCATTGAACAGGGATTCCTCGGCGCTCGCGACTTCGAGGTAAATGGTCGCGCCTTCCTTGTAACGCAGTTCGGCGAGGTCGCGGAAGCGCTGCAACGCCGCCACATTTGCAGCCTGCTCTTCGCGTGACCGGTTGAATTTGGCACGGTCGACAAGCGCGTCCTCCACTTCCTGGAACGCACTGATGATCGATTTCTGGTAGCCGGCGAGCGCCCCGCGTTGCAGCGCCTCTGCCTGCGCTACTTGATTGCGAATGCGACCCGCATTGAAAATCGGCTGCGTGATGCCGGCACCGAATGACCAGGTCCTCGAAGCGCCCTTGAACAGATCCGAAAGCTCGGCGCTTTCCAGGCCCAGCAGCGCAGTCAGGCTGATTTGCGGGTAGTAAGCGGCCTTGGCAACGCCGATGTCGGCATTCGCGGCGATCAGGTTCTGCTCCGCCTGGCGGATATCGGGACGGCGCTCGAGCAGCGCCGCCGGCAATCCGCCCGGCACCTCGGGAAACAGCAGCGCGTCGATGTTGCGTCCGCGCGCGATCGCCCCGGGATTGCCGCCGAGCAGGACACTGATGAAATTTTCCTGGCGCGCGATCTGGCGCTCGAGTTCGGGAACCTGCGCTGCAGCGGCTCGATACTGCGACTCGGCCTGCTGGTAATCGCTCTCCGGCACGGCACCCTCGTCGAATCGGATCTTCTGCAGCCGCGCCGCTTCGCGAAAGCTCTGTACCGTGCCCTGCGCGATTTCGAGTTGCCGATCCAGGGCGCGCAATTGGATGTAGCCGTCTGCAACCGAGCTGACCAGGGTCAGCACCACCGTGCGACGCCCCTCCTCGCTCGCGAGCAGGCTGGCACGCGCTGATTCTGTGGCACGGCGCAACCGGCCCCAGACATCGAGTTCATAGCTCGCCGACAGGCTGAGCCGATAATCGTTTGCAACCTGGTGTCCGGGCGCAGCCGGTACGGGCGCGGTCTCGCTTCCTCGCTGGCGCGACGCCGCGGCACCAGCATCGACCTGCGGAAACAGCGCAGAGCGCGTGATGCCGTATTGCGCGAAAGCCTGGTCTACGTTCGCTGTCGCAATCTGCAAATCCTTGTTGTTCGCGACTGCCGTGTGCACCAGCGCGGAGAGCGCCGGATCCTGGAATTGCTCCCACCACGCAACGTTGGAGATCGCACCGGCCTCTGCAGTGTCGAGGCGCCAGGCGGCCGGTGCGCCAACGTCGGGGCGCCGGTAATCCGGGCCGACCATGCAGGCGCCCAGAGTCGCGGCGAGCAGCATTGCCGGAAGCAAGCGCGTCGAGAGGAAACAGTTTGCAGGTATTGATTTCATTCGTGAGGCTCGTTCATGCATCAGGGCAAGGGCGACGCCGGCGCGCCGTCGGTAACGATCGCGCCACCGCTCGCGGGCGGGAGCGCCTCGCGCTTGAACGGCGATTGACGCTCGCTCACGCGCTGGAGCATTACGTAGAAGACAGGAATGAAGAACACGCCGACCAGCGTGGCGACGAGCATGCCGAACACCACGGCGGTGCCCAGCGCCCGGCGCCCGCCAGCGCCCGCACCCAAGGCGATGGCCAGCGGCACGTTGCCTAGGATGAACGCGAATGAAGTCATCAGGATCGGGCGCAGCCTGAGCTCCGCGCCCTCCAGCGCCGCCTGCACGATGGACCGGCCTTCGTCACGCTTGAGCTTGGCGAACTCGACGATAAGGATGGCATTCTTCGCCGCGAGGCCGATCAGCATGATCAGTCCGATCTGCGTATAGACGTTGTTGTCCAACGCGCGCATCCACAATCCCAGAAACGCACCCAGCACGCCGAACGGGATCACCAGCAGTATCGCCACCGGCATCGCCCAGCTTTCGTAGAGCGCGGCCAGCACGAGGAACACGAAGAACAGGGACACGAGGAAAATGAACCCGGTCTGCCCGCCCGTTTTCTTTTCCTGGTACGTCGCCTCGCTCCATTCGTAAGCGAAGCCTTCCGGCAGCGTAGAGGCAAGTTCCTCCATGGCAGCGATGGCCTGCCCGGAACTGTAAGCGGGGCCATTGGACCCATTGATGGTCGCCGCACTGTAGACGTTGTAGCGCTCGAAATACTGCGGGCCATTGATCGAGCGGCTGCTCACCAGCGTACTCAATGGCACCATGGTTCCTCCGCCGGCGCCATCGGTGCTGCGTACATAGAAACGATCGACGTCCTGCGGTTGGCTGCGCTGCGCGCCCTCCGCCTGTGCCTGCACTTTGTAAGTGCGCCCATACAGATTAAAGTCGTTGATATAAAAACTGCCGAGGAACGTCTGCAGCGCGAAGAACACGTCACTGAGCGGGATACCGAGCGACTTGACCTTGTCGCGATCGACCTTGAACTCGATCTGGGGGATGCGTGGATCGAAACCGCTATAGACGAAAGCGATCTCCGGACGCTTGCGCGCCCGCGCCAGAAGATCCTCCAGCACCGCTGAGAAGCGCGCCACATCCGCGCCGATGCGATTCTGCAGGACGAAGGTGAAGCCGCCGCTGGTGCTCAGGCCGCGGATCGGCGGCGGATTGAGCACCAGCACGTTGGCGTCAGTGAGCTGGCCGTTGAGCTTGCCCATCAAGGTGCGCACCATGTTTGCGGCGCTCTCGGACGCAGCCTTGCGCTCATGCCAGGGTTTGAGTCGAATGAATGCAGTCGCGTTGTACGACACGCTCTGGCCGGTCAGCAAATTGAATCCGGTGATCGCGACCACGCCATCCACACCTGGCACGCCGCGCGCGATTTTCACCAATTGCGCTATGACAGCATTGGTGCGTTCCAGCGAGGCCGCGGCCGGAAGCGTGACGACCGATATCAGGTAACCCTGGTCTTCCGGGGGGACCAGGCCGGTCGGGCGCGTGGTGACGAGCTGCCATACGACCACCAGGAGCGCAGCGAACGTCAGCGTCACCAATACCGTGTGGCGCGCCATCATCGACACCGACTTCAGGTAACCGCCACGAGACCGTTCGAACCCACGATTGAACCTGGTGAAGAACCAGTTCAGCGGCCCGCGTCGCGCCTGCGACCGATCAACCGGCCGCAGCAACAGCGCGCACATCGCGGGCGTGAAGGTCAATGCACAGATGGCCGACAGGATGACCGATACCGCGAGCGTCAGCGCGAATTGCTTGTACAACTGCCCGGTTAGCCCGCCGAGAAAAGCCACCGGTACGAACACCGCCGCCAGCACCAGCGCGATCGCGATCACCGGTCCCCCGACTTCAGCCAACGCGCCCTTGGTCGCCTCGAGCGGCGACATGCCGCCACGGTCCAGGCGCTGCTGCACGGCCTCGACCACCACGATCGCGTCATCGACGACGATGCCGATGGCCAGCACCAGGCCGAAGAGCGTCAGCGTATTGATGGAAAACCCCAGTGCGGAGAAGGCCGCAAAGGTTCCGATCAGCGAGATCGGCACCACCATGATCGGGATCAGGGTCGCGCGCCAGCTCTGCAGGAACAGGAACACGACGATCACGACCAGGGCGAACGCCTCCAGCAGCGTGATGACCACCTCTTTAATGGACTCGGTTACGAACGGCGTGGTGCTGTAGGGAGTGAAATACACCATGCCGGGTGGAAAGTGCGGCTTCTGCGCTTCCATCACTGCTTTTACATCCCGGGCGGTATTGAGCGCGTTGGCGTCGGGCTGCAGGAATATTCCGATCAGCGCGGCCGGCGTGCCGTCGTTGCTGCCGTTGACCGAATAGTCGGCCGCGGCAAGTTCGATGCGGGACACATCTTTGAGGCGCACGACCTGGCCATTGCCTGACTCGCGGAGGATGATGTTCTCGAACTCGCCGACGTCGGCCAGCCGCCCCTTCACGAATACCGAATACTGCATCTGCTGGCCCTGCGGGACAGGCGGCAGCCCGATGCTGCCGCCCGGTGCGATCACGTTCTGTTCGCGCACCACCGAGACGATGTCCGCCGCGGTGATCCCGATCCTGGCCATGCGTTCCGGATCGAGCCAGATGCGCATGCTGTAGTCGCGCGCGCCGAAGATGCGAACCTGCCCGACGCCGGGCACGCGGCCGAGCGCGTCGTAAAGATTCAGCAACGCATAGTTGCTGAGGAACACGCCGTCGTAGCGTCCGTCCGGCGACTGCAGCGCGATGACCTCGAGGAAATCCGTGGTCGACTTGCGCACGGTGATGCCGTTGCGGATGACGTCCGCGGGCAACTGTGCCTGTGCGATGGAGATGCGGTTCTGCACCTCGACCGCATCGATATTCTTGTCGGTGCCGATATCGAACGTTACGGTCAGGCTGTAAGAGCCGTCGTTGCCGCTCTTCGAACTCATGTAGAGCATGTCCTGCGAACCGTTGACCTGCTGCTCGATGGGCGCGGCCACCGACTGCTGCACAACGTCCGCATTCGCGCCGGGCAACGCCGTCGTCACCGTGACTTGCGGCGGAATCACCTGCGGGTACTGCGCGATCGGCAGGCCGAGCGCGGCCAGCACGCCGACCAGGATCATGATCGCGGCGATGACCGTGGAGAAAACCGGACGCTCGATGAAAAAGTTGAGCATGGTCGTCCTAGGTTTTCGGCACTGCCAGCGCGGCCGCTACAGGCTTCACCTGTGCGCCGGGACGGATCTTGTTCACGCCTTCCACCACGACGCGATCGCCGGTCTTCAGACCACTGTCGACGACCCAGTCGTTCTCCAGGCGCAAGCCCGCGGTGATCTGCCGCGGTTCCACCTTGTCGCCGGCGCCGATGACATACACCGACTTGATGCCCTGCAACTCCACCACCGCCTGCTGCGGAATGCGGATCGCGTCCGGGCTCTCGAAGGAGGCGACGCTCACATGCACGAACAGGCCTGGCCGCAGGAAGCGCTGCGGATTGGGCACCGAGATGCGTACTTGCAGCGTCCCGCTTTTGGGGTCCATCGCCGCGTCAATGAAGTTGAGGCTTCCCGGCAACGTGTAGTCGGTTCCGTCGGCGAGGCGGATGTGGAATGGCGGTGCCGTCTCCAGCCGCTCGCCCGGCGAGCGCTTCAGTGTTTTCTGCAGCTGCAGGAGCCTGTCCTCGCTGATGCTGAAAATCACCCACATCGGATCGCTGGAATACAAGGTGTTGAGCAATGTCTGCTGCGCGTTGATCAGCGCGCCGGGCGTGACCAGCGAACTGCTCATGAAGCCGTCCCGCGGCGCGCGAATCGTGGCGAACTCAAGATTGAGTTCCGCGTCCCGCCGCAACGCCTGCTGCGCCGCCACGAGCGCGGCACTGGCCTGCTCCTGGGCAACGGCCGTGTCGTAGTCCTGCTGGCTGACCGCCTTCTGCGCAATGAGGCGGCCGTTGCGCGCAAGGTTCTGCTGCGCGTTGACCAGATTGGCCTGCGCTTGCGCAAGATTCGCCGTGGCCTGGGCGAGCTGGGCCTCGAAAGGCCGCTGGTCAATGGTGTACAGCACATCGCCTTTTTTGATGCGCGCACCGTCGGCAAAGGGCTGCCGCTCGAGCAAGCCGGTGACCTGCGAGCGAATTTCGATGGTGTCTGGCGCCTGGGTCTGCGCCACGAACTCGTCATTAACCGTAACCGGCGCGGATCGGACCTCGATCACCGACACTTCCTGCAGGGGCGGAGCCTGCGGTTTGGCTTCGCTCGTGCAGCCGCTCGCCGCAATCGCGACAAGCCCCAGCATCAGGGCCCCGCTCACTCGCTCAAGGACATACCGGACATCAATTGACATGGCGCGCTCGACTTTCAATTTGGACAACCTTCGCAAAAGAATCGCGAACTTGGCCGCACCGTAGCCGTCCGTTCGACGGCCGCCTATTACAGGTTTCCATTAGGACGACCTTCGGAGTTGCAATAGCGCAATCGCCTTTTGCATTAAATCGTTGTTCTCGCGGCGACCCCGCCAGCGTGGCGAATCGTTTTTGATGTCGATATGCGGATCACGCAGCACCTGCCCGCCCGCCTTCGCCCACCAGCGGCGACTTCGGCCAGCGATAACAGAAAGGTGTAATGGCGATTTCCCCTGACGATGCCTACTGTTCGCCGAACTGTTACTAAAAGGAGATGACTCGTGGCCACCACCATCACCGTTAACGGGAAAGCGCATGAGGTCGACGTCGATCCCGATATGCCGCTTCTCTGGATACTGCGCGACGTACTGAACATGACCGGCACCAAGTTCGGCTGCGGCATGGGCCTGTGCGGCGCTTGCACCATCCAGATCGACGGGCAACCGACGCGCGCCTGTATTACGCCGGTAGCCAGCGCGGTCGGAATGCGGATTACGACGATTGAAGCCATCGGAGCGACGCCCGCCGGCCGGCGCATCCAGCGGGCCTGGCTCGCGCTCGACGTGCCGCAATGTGGCTACTGCCAGTCGGGCCAGATCATGTCCGCCAGTGCGCTGCTCGCCG
>JBDTTE010000204.1:0-6479 GCA_039930785.1 Betaproteobacteria bacterium
CACGAAGACACGAAGAGCACGAAGAAACACGAAGAAAAGCGGTTTTGTCGAGGGCGCAGCGAGAGATAGCAGAAGACAATGAGCCCACTCGACACAAGGGATGCGCAGGCAAGCTCACCGAAGTATCAAAATTTCCCCGATCGATCTGGCTTTTGGACTTCTTCGTGTTTCTTCGTGTTCTTTGTGTCTTCGTGATGAGCAGTAAACGCAGTAATTCCGAAACAAACGAAACAAAATCCCCCTTGCGGTGAAATTTTCCTGATGTGCCTGCTCGCTAAAGTGTGATCAACCCCTCCTGCATGGGGATCGACACTCTGGAGCAAGGCCATGACCCCTGAATACGTTCGACTCGTCCAATCCAGCTGGGCCCAGGTTCAGCCCATCAAGGAGACTGCCGGCCAGTTCTTTTGCGAAAGGCTGCTGCAAGCCGATCCGACCCTGACCTGTCTGTCGCGCGTGGACAAGCGCCAAAGAGGCGCGAATTTTCTTCGAGTGATCGATGTCGCGGTGAACGGCCTTGGCCGGCAGGATCGCGTTGCACACCTGATGCGCAAGCTCGGCAGTCGCCACGCGGATTGCGCGGCGCGTGAACTGCGCTACTACTCGATCTCCATCGCATTGCTGGGCATGTTGCGCGATTGCCTCGGCGCGGATTTCACGCCGACCGTCAAGGAAGCGTGGGAGACCGTTTTCGGTGAACTCGCTGCAACGATGCGCGCGTCCGCCGTCGCGGCGTTGCGCAGGCTCTCCGTGCCGATGCGCGACACCGGCCTGGAAGGTGCGGCATGAGCACCTTCGACGCACGTCCCTCCGATCGATACATCGGCACCGTTGGCTTCTGGATCATCGACGACGAGATCGCGCGCATCGAGTCTGGCCGCGGTCTCCTGCTGAGCGTGCAATACGGCACCGTCTGGATTACGCAGGCCGGCAGCATCAGGGATATTTTTGTCAAGGCGGGCGAATCGTTCCTGATCCGAAGCGAGGGACGCACGCTGGTTTCGCTGGGCGGTTCCGAAGCGACAGCCGCGCTGACGCTTACGCCTTCGGTTCGGATGGCTCCGACGCTCGCGCAACGCGTGGCAGCAGGAGTCAGCGGGTTGGCCAGCGCCATTGCAACCTTTGTTGTGCCCGATCGGGGCGTCCGCGCCGGACTTCCCTCCGATGTGCTGCCGGCACCGCTGGACGCGGGACCGTGGAATCTCGACGGATTTCGCCATGCAGCTTGATGCCTTGACGCGAGTGCTCGAGAGGTTCCTGCCCCGGGCGACCGCGGTCAACCTGGTCGCGCCTCGAACCGCCTGGCTGAAGGACGGTCGCCGCGCGGTCATTCGCAGCACGCGTGTCACCGATGGCCCCGCCATCCAGGCGTTCGTGCGTGGCCTGTCGATCCGGTCGCGAAGGAACCGCTTCTTTTCGCCGATCAGCGAGCTTTCGCGCGACCAGATCGAACGCATCACCCGCTCGCTGCCGTCCGATGGACTGGCACTCGTCTGCGAAGCCGTGCATGCAGGTGAATCGCGCATCGTCGCCATGGCGCAGTACGTGATCGACGCACCGCTTCAGGCGGAATTCGCGCTGGTTGTCCACGACGCGTATCAACGCCAGGGTCTGGGCAACGAGATGATGGGCATGCTTGCCGAGCACGCAGCGCGCGCGGGACTCGCGGCGTTCGTCGGATTGGTCCTGCCGGATAACTGGCCCATGCTCGGGCTGCTTTCCCGGCTCGGCTGTGAACTGGAAGCCGACGCCGATCCAGGCGTCGTTCGGGCCATCAAGCGTTTCGATGTCCATGAAGGGATTCGTTCGCGACCCATCGAGGCCCCGGTTTACCTCGATCCGCGCGAGCCGGTGCGGCCCCGCGATACGAAGACGCAATTCGCAGAAAGCTTCATGTACTGAACCCATCGCAGAGGAGAACCAGAATGAACAATGCAGTCGCATCGGTCGGCCCGACCCTCCGGACTGCCGTCCCCATCGACCCGCGATGATCACAGGCGTAACATTTGTTACTCGGGAATGTGGACCTACCCGAAGCAATACAAAGGATCGCCGTGAATCATCTCGCGCACTCGCTTGCCAGGCGCCGGCTTGCCGGCGCGCTACTCTTCTGCCTTGGCGGTCTCGGCTCGGCCTACGCGAACGACAGCGGGAATGATGTCCGTACGATTACGCAAGGCGCCATCGTACGCAGCTATGTCGTGCGCGTGCCGGAAGGTGTATCGGCGCGAGGCCTGTCTGTTCCGCTCGTCTTCGTCCTGCATGGTGGTGGAGGAAACGCCGCGAATGCCGAAGCGATGACGGGATTCACCCAGAAAGCGCGCAAGGAAGGTTTCATCGTCGTGTATCCGGAAGGCACGAGCCGTTTCGGCACGCGGCTTCTGACCTGGAACGCGGGCCACTGCTGTGGGTACGCCATGAGGAAAAGTATCGACGACGTTGCGTTCATTCGTGCGCTCATCGACAAGCTTTCCGCGGAGTATCCCGTCGACGCGAAGCGCATCTACGCTACGGGCATGTCCAATGGCGCGATGATGTCGCATCGTCTGGGCATCGGGCTTTCGGACAGGCTGGCGGCCATCGCGCCGGTGGTGGGTGCATTGTTCGGCGACGAGGCCCGGCCCGCGAATCCGGTTTCCGCAATTATTTTTAATGGAGCGGTGGATCAATCCGTTCCTCCCGAAGGAGGTCCTCCTGGCGGCCGTGCGGCCCATGCGTGGGACGGAAAGCCGACGCGGCCCGCATTGGAGCAGGCCGCGTTCTGGGCACGCGCCGATGGTTGCGAAACCGTCCCGGAAAAAACCGAACAGTCTTCGCACGTGCTGACGCGGTATCGATGCCCTTCGACTCGCGATGTCGAACTCTATCTGGTCAAGGATAACGGGCACGCGTGGCCGGGCGGTCAGTCTGGTAGTGCTCGCGGCGACAAACCCACGTCTGCGCTGAACGCGACCGATCTGATCTGGGCATTCTTCAAAGCCCATCCCAGATAACAACCCGGTCGATTAACCGGTTCGTCCGCGACTCTTACGCCGTCATACCCATCCACGCAAGGGCCGGCCGACGATTGTGCCAGTCGGTGGCTTGTTCATAGGCGTAGGCGACCCGCAGCGCCATATCCTCGTGAAACGGTTTCGCGTAGATCATGAGGCCGATGGGTGAACCCTCGGAGGTGAATCCACACGGCACGGAGACCGCGCACAGGTTCAGCAGATTTCCGAGGCCGGTATTGCGGTGGACGCGGAGGTTGTAGTCGAGATAGGACTCGGCACTCGCGTCTATCGTGCTCAACAGTCGCGCGGGCGCCATCGTGGTGGGCACGATCAGGGCATCCACATCGCGCAAGGTCCAGCAGATTTGTTCCTTCAGCTCCGCGAGGCGACGCAAGAGCTCGATGTATTCCGGGGCGGAGAGCGTTCGCCCGGTGAGCATGCGCGGCCCGATGACCGGATCGAGTTCTTCCAGGTGATTGTCGAGCAGGGTCGCATTTACCGCACAGCCCTCGGCGGGAATCAGCAGGCCGCGCTTTTTTTCCGCCCACGCCGCCGCCACTTCGGGCAGCGCAAGGCTTTCGACCTGCGCGCCAAGCGAACGGAAAACAGGACCCGTTTCGCGGACGGCTTTTTCCACTTCACGATCCACGTCGTCGAAAAATGTCGTTTCGCCGAACGCCATGCGCAGGCCCTTGACGCCATCCTTCAGGCCCCGGAGCGTGTCGAGCATGTCGACACCGGTTGTGGATGCGTCTCGCGTGTCCTGCCCCTGCATCGCCTGAAAAACCAGCGCCGCGTCCTCGACCGATCGCGTGATCGGCCCGACGCTGTCGAGCGTGGAAGAAAGCGGATAGACGCCGGCGCGGCTGATGCGTCCTATCGTCGTCTTCAATCCAACGATGCCGCACAGTGCCGCCGGCACGCGCACCGATCCACCGGTGTCTGTCCCGAGCGCCATGGGCACCAGGCCTGCCGCGACCGCGACGGCGCTGCCGCTGGATGAACCGCCGGGCGCGTGCGGCAGGACCTGCCACGGATTGTGGGGCGTACCGTGATCGTGATTGATGCCCGAGGCGCCGTAGGCGAACTGAACGGTGTGGGTCTTGCCCAGAAGTACCATGCCGGCGGCAGCGAGCTTGGCTACAACGGTGGAATCCGTTTCCGCAATATTGTCCGCGAGCAGGTGCGTTCCCGCGGTCGTCGGCACGCCCTTCACGTCGAACAGATCCTTGGCCGCGTACGGAATGCCGTGCAGGACGCCGAGTTTCGCGCCGCTCTTCAGGGCGATGCTGGCGGCGCGCGCCTGCGCGAGGGCATGCTCGGGCATGACGCGAATGAACGCATGCAGCTTTGCATTGAAGGCCTCGATCCTGCCCAGCAGCGCCTCGGCGCATTTCTCGGGGTCGAGCTCTCCGCTGGCGATGCGAGCGGACAGGCTGGCGACGGATTCATAGGCGAGTTCCGCGTCGGACATGGTTTTCTTTCGTGGAATCGGAAACGAAACCTACCATGCCGGCGTCGGGACGCTCAACAAGCTGCCGTGTGTTAGCGGGCTGGCGCCTCGTCGAGGTCCCACTTCTCGGCGCTGGCGCCGGCCAGGGATTGCACGCGGGCTTCGTCCAGGGCGAGTTCGCGCGCCGGGCCTTGATAAACGATCTCGCCGTTGTCCAGCACATAGGCGTAGTCGGCAATCTCCAGGCTCATGCGGATGTTTTGCTCCACGAGCAGCACGGAAATGCCCTCGGTGCGCAACTGCTCGACGATTTTGAACACCTCTTTTACGATGAGCGGCGCGAGGCCCTGCGACGGCTCGTCAAGAATCAGCAGGCGCGGGTTCAGCAGTAACGCGCGCGAGACGGACAGCATTTCCTGTTCGCCCCCGGAAAGCTGTCGGCCGAGGTTGCGCTTGCGCTCACCCAGCCGCGGAAATAGCGAGTAGATGCGTGGAATCGTCCACGGGCCCGGGCGCACTATCGGCACGCGCAGGTTGTCTTCGACGGAAATGTTCGGGAATATCCGTCGACCTTCCGGCACAAAGCCCACGCCCAGCGCGGCGATGCGAAACGGCGGCCACTTCGTGGTCTGTTTGCCGAAGATGGTGACAGTGCCCTGGCGCGCCGGCGTCAATCCCATCAGGCTGCGCAAGGTCGTGCTTTTGCCCGCGCCGTTGCGTCCCAGCAGGGTCGTGATCTTGCCTTCTGCTACATCCAGCGAGACGTCGTGCAGGATGTGGCTCTTGCCGTAGTAGGTGTGCAGCCCCCTGGCTTCGAGTGCATTCATTCGGCGTTCCCCAGATAGGCGGCCTGGACGGCCTCGTTGGCGGCGATTTCCTGCGGCGTGCCCTCGGCGAGCAGGCGGCCCTGGTCAAGTACGGTCAGGCGATCGGCGAGATGGAAGACGACGCGCATGTCGTGCTCGATCAGTACGATGGTGTAGCCGCTATCGCGGTGGAGCTTGCGGATAAGCGACGTGATTTCGAAGGTTTCCTGGTCGCCCATGCCGGCCGTGGGCTCGTCGAGCAGCAGCAGGCGCGGCTTCAGCGCGAGCGACATGGCGATCTCGGCTGCGCGCTGGTCGCCGTGCGAGAGTTCGCCGACGAGCCGGCTCGCCTTCGAAGCCAATCCCGTGAGGTCGAGGATTTCGTCAACCTGCCGGTCGATCGCGACCGACTTTTCGTGCGACAGCCAGGGTCGCAGACGATAGCCTGCGGCAACCTCGGCGGCAACGCGCACGTTTTCACGCACCGTGACTTCCGGAAAAATCTCCGTGATCTGGAAGGTGCGCGCCATGCCGCCGCGCACGCGCGCCGAAGCCTTCATCGCGGTGATGTTCCTGCCGTCGAATACGATCTCGCCTGTATTGGGTGGGAAGAAACCGCTGATCAAATTAAAGAATGTCGTCTTGCCGGCGCCGTTTGGACCGATGACCGCGCGCAATTCCCCCTGTGCCACGCGCAGCGTTACGCCGCTGACCGCCACGAGGCTGCCGAAGGATTTGGTGACGTTGCGAACCTCGAGCAGATTGTTCATGGCTGCCCCTCGCCCTGCTGCGCGCCGCGCCCGCGCAACTTCGCGTGCAGCGTGCGATACGCTTCCGTCCAGTTCATGCCGAGCACGCCGCGCGGAAAGAACAGCACCATGACCACGAAGATTGCGCCGAGGAAGGACATCCAGTTCGTGGTCAGGCTGGACAGGTAGTCCTGCAGGAACACGAAGACCGCCGCGCCGACCAGCGGGCCCCAGAACGAGCGCATGCCGCCGAGCACGATCATGATCACGATCTCGCCCGATTGCGTGTAGTTGAGCATCGTCGGATCGGCGAAATTGTTCAGCAGCGCGTTGAGCCCCCCGGCAAGGCTCATGAAAAAGCACGAGAGCGTGAACGACAGCCAGATGTGTATTTCCACCGGAATGCCGAGGAAGCGCGCGCGCCGCTCGTTCTCGCGGATCGCCAGCAGCGTGCGGCCGAACGGCGAACGCAGCAGGA
>JBDTTE010000205.1:0-6466 GCA_039930785.1 Betaproteobacteria bacterium
GCAATGGAAACAAAAAATAAAACAATGATCTTCGCTAAATACGGCAACTATTGATTTGTCGTATTAGCTCGGGGGACAGCTGGTGAAAATCGATCTTCGGGAGAGCAGTTGCGCTCCATGGACAGGGAGTTAGTCCATGCGAGCGAGTCCATTCGAACGATCGCCTCGCGATCGACGCAAGACGAGTCCCCTGCAGGAAGGCGAGGACCGCTTCCGCGCGCTCGTGCAGAACTCGTTCGACATCATCACGATTCACGACGCCCTCGGCACGATCCTCTACGAATCGCCGGCGTCATCCCGCATCCTCGGCTACCCGCCCGGGGCAATGATCGGCAAGACGCCTTTCGAGACCGTACATCCCAAGGACGTGGCGCGCGCGCGCGAAGGCTTCAAGAAGGTACTCGAGATGCAGCAGCCGGGCGCGCCGGTGGTGTTGCGGTTCCGGCGGGCCGACGGCTCCTGGATCCACCTCGAAGTTCTCGGTAACAATCTGCTGGATCATCCGGGGGTGCGCGGCGTGGTGCTCACCGCGCGGGATGTCACCGAGCGCAAGCGCGCGGAAGACCGGGTCCACTATCTGGCGAACTATGACGTCCTGACCGGCCTGCCAAACCGCTTCCTGATGCAGGACCGGCTGTCGCAAGTCATCGCGCATGCGCATCGCAACAAGCTGCGTGTCGCGCTCATGCACATCGACCTCGACCGTTTCAAGATGGTCAACGAAACCCTCGGGCACTACGTCGGCGACACGCTGCTCAAGCAGGCGGCCGAGCGCGTGCGCAAGGCGACCCACGAAGGCAACACCGTCGCCCGGGTCGGCGGCGACGAATTCACCATCGTGTTTCCAAACGTCACCAGCCTGCAATCCCTTTCCACGACCGCGGAAGCCATCCTGGATGATCTGGCGCGTCCGTTTCCAAGCGACAACCAGGACCTGTTCGTGTCGGCGTCGATCGGCATCAGCCTGTGTCCGGAAGACGCCAGTAGCGTCGATGAGCTGATCAAGCACGCCGATGCGGCGATGTCGCGCGCCAAGAATTTCGGCCGCAACAATTTCCAGTTCTACACCGCCGACATGAACCGGGAAGTGCAGGAACGCATGCTGATCGAGGCGGGCCTGCGCACGGCCATCCAGCGCAACGAATTGAGCCTGGTCTACCAACCCAAGATCGACCTCGCCACCCGGCGAATCTTCGGGGCCGAGGCACTGGTGCGCTGGAAGCATCCCAAGCTCGGCATGATTTCGCCTTCGCGCTTCGTGCCCGTAGCCGAGGAATGCGGACTGGTCGGCCAGATCGGCGAGTGGGTCCTGAACGCAGCCTGTCTGCAGATCCGCGAATGGCAGGACGCCGGCTACTCGCTGCAGGTTGCCGTGAACGTTTCGCCGCGCCAGTTCCAGGACTACGACCTGGCCGAACTCGTCATGGACATCATGCGCAATGTCGGCGTGCAGGCGCAGAACCTGGAAATCGAACTGACCGAAAGCGCGGTCATGGCCGATGCCGAGTCATCGATTGTTTCGCTGGAGCGGCTCGCCGCACTCGGCGTGCAGATCGCCATCGATGATTTCGGTACGGGTTATTCCAGTCTTTCCTACCTGAAGCGCCTGCCTCTCGACCTGCTGAAGATCGACCAGACCTTCGTGCGCGACATCACGTCCGACCCGAACGACGCGGCCATCGTGCGCGCCATCATTACCCTGGCGAGTTCGCTGGGCATCAAGGTCATCGCGGAGGGCGTGGAAAACGAAGCCCAGCTCGCGTTCCTGAACGCCTACGGCTGCCAGTATGCGCAGGGTTATTTGTTCGGACGACCGCTGACCGGTCCGGAATTGATCGAACTCGTCGATTCACAGCAGAGCCAGCGCGAACTGAACATCGCCTGACGCCGCTCAGCGGTTAATCATTTCCGCCGGTATATGGCGTGCCTGGAAAATTCCCCCGTCGCGGGACGTCGAAGGCGACGATGGTGTAGCTGCTAGCTTAGACGCACGCTGCCAGCAGCGGGGCGTCTGCTAGAATCCGCGCGGCTTCGCCGGGGTGTGGATCGAATGCTATTTTTAACGGCCGATTCGCGGCTTGGCAGGGGTGCCCCGGCGACGGCAGTTTCCAACGCGAGATCAGGGCTATGGCACAAAAGATTCTGGCGTTCGCAGGCAGCCTGCGGACGGCATCGTTCAACAGGAAGCTGGTCCGCATCGCCATGGAAGGCGCCCGCGCGGCCGGCGCCGAGGTCACGGAACTCGACTTGCGTGACATTCCGATGCCGCTCTACGACGGCGACATCGAGCGCGAGCAGGGCCTGCCGCCGAACGCGAAGCTGTTCAAGCGCATGTTGATCGAGCATCAGGGCGTGCTCATCGGTACCCCGGAGTACAACACCTCCATCACCGCGGTGCTGAAGAATGCGCTCGATTGGGCGTCGCGCCCCGAATCCGGGGAGACGAGTTATGTGGCGTTCAAGGGCAAGGTTGGCGGACTGATGTCTGCCTCGCCGGGCCAGTACGGCGGGGTGCGCAGCCTGACGGTGGTCAGGGCATTGCTGTCGCATCTCGGTGTGGTCGTCGTGCCGACCCAACTGAGCATCGCGCGCGCCAACGATGCCTTCGACGCGGAGGGCAATCTGCGCGACGAAAGCCAGCGCACCATTCTTCGCTCGATCGGCGCCGAAGTCGCGACGTTTATCCGCAAGCTGGCCTGACGGCGTTCTCTATTTCGGTGCACACTCGATTGGACGCGCCTAAGGTCGGTGCATCGGCCCGGGCCAGGCCGACGTAACTACCCTGCGTACGGCAGTAATACTGATTGCGTTCATGGATTTAATATCGCCATCGCGCCTTGAAGCGTGCGTGGCACAACGGTTGCTGAAAGAACGCAAAGGTTTATTCGCATGTCTTTCGATTCCTACTATAACGAGATGTACCTGGCCGACGGCGGCGTGCGTAGTCATTACGAACCGCTCGCCGAATGGATCGCGCAGACGCCGCCCGAGCACATCGCCAAGATGCGCCAGGCAGCGCATCTGCTGTTCCATCGCGTGGGCATCACTTTCAACGTCTATGGCGAGGATGCAGGATCGGAACGCCTGATCCCGTTCGACATGCTGCCGCACATCATTCCCGGTTCGGAGTGGCGCGCGATCGCGAAGGGCCTGAAGCAACGGGCGAAGGCGTTGAACGCCTTTCTTCACGATATCTATCACGACCAGGAAATCCTGCGCGCCGGCCACGTGCCGACCGAGCGGGTAACCGAGAACAAGCAATTCCGGCCGGAAATGGTCGGGCTCGACGTGCCCGGCGGCATTTATGCGCACGTCGCGGGAATCGACCTGGTGCGCGCGGGCGCGGGCGAGTATTACGTGCTGGAAGACAACCTGCGCACGCCTTCCGGTGTTTCCTACATGCTGGAAAACCGCAAGATGATGATGCGGCTGGTGCCGGAGTTGTTCGCGCGCCAGGCCATTGCACCGGTCGAGCACTATCCGGACATGCTGCTCGAAAATTTGCGCAGCGTGGCGCCGGTCGGGGTCGAGAACCCGACCGTCGTGGTGCTCACGCCGGGGCAATTCAACAGCGCGTATTTCGAGCATGCCTTCCTGGCCCAGCAGATGGGCATCGAACTCGTGGAGGGCGCGGACCTGATCGTGCGCGACGATGCGGTCTACATGCGCACCACCAGCGGGCCGCAGAGGATAGACGTGATCTACCGTCGCATCGACGACGACTTCCTCGATCCGCAGGCATTTCGCCCGGATTCCATGCTCGGCGTGCCCGGCCTCGTCAACGCGTATCGCAAGGGCAAGGTGACGCTGGCCAACGCGATCGGCACCGGCGTGGCGGACGACAAGTCGATCTATCCGTATGTACCGGAAATGATCCGCTTCTATCTCGGCGAAGAACCTTTGCTGAACAATGTGCCGACCTATCAATTGCGCTTTCCGGACGATCTTGCCTACACGCTGGCGCACCTGGCGGAACTCGTCGTCAAGGAAGTGCACGGCTCCGGCGGCTACGGCATGCTGATCGGGCCGACGTCCACCGAGCGCGAGCGCGAGGCTTACCGCCAGCGCATCCTCGATTCGCCGGAAAAATTTATCGCCCAGCCGACGCTTTCACTATCGACCTGCCCGATTTTCGTGGAAAGCGGCGTGGCCCCGCGGCATATCGACCTGCGTCCGTTCGTGCTGTCCGGCAAGGAAGTGGTGATGGTGCCCGGCGGCCTGACGCGGGTGGCATTGCGCGAAGGTTCACTGGTGGTCAACTCGTCGCAGGGCGGCGGGACGAAAGACACATGGGTACTCGAGGCATGAGGCGCGAGGCGCTAGGCGCGAGGGGGAAAGCAGTCCTGCCTCAGGCCATTCGCTTTACACCTCGGGCCTCGTGCCTAGCGCCTCGCGCCTGGGGCGCTCGCCCATGCTAAGCCGCACCGCCTCCACGCTCTACTGGATGGCGCGCTATGTCGAGCGCGCCGAGAACACCGCGCGCATCCTCGACGTGGCCTATCGCATGTCGCTGATGTCGCAGGCGTCCGAAGGCGAGGAATCGGAATGGTTTGCGCCGCTGAACATCACCGGCACGCTGTATCCGTTCGAAGGCCGCTATAGCCTGGTGAACGCGCACGACGTCATGATGTTTATGGCGCTCGACCCGGACAATCCCGGTTCGATCCTGTCCTGCGCCAAGGCGGCCCGCGACAGCGCGCGCGCCGTGCGCGGTAATGTCACCTCCGAAATGTGGGAGGTGCTGAACAGTACGTGGCTGGAATTGCAGCATCTGACGGAAGACCGGCTGGCCGGCGACGGCGCGCTGACGTTCTTCGACTGGGTCAAGGAACGCTCGCACTTGTTTCGCGGCGTTACCGTGGGCACGGCGCTGAAGGACGGCGCCTTCCATTTCAACCGCCTCGGCACCTTTCTCGAGCGTGCCGATAACACCGCGCGCATCCTCGACGTCAAGTATCACGTGTTGCTGCCGAAGATAGAGGATGTCGGCGGCGCGGTCGATTATTACCAGTGGGCCGCGGTGCTGCGCTCGGTTTCGGCGTTCGAGTCCTATCGCAAGGTCTATCGCGACGTGATCACGCCGCTGCGCGTGGCCGAACTGCTGATCCTGCGCCGGGACATGCCGCGCTCACTGCACTCATGCATGGAGGAATCCTATGAGATCTTCCAGACCATCAGCACGCCGTATTCGGGGGAAGCGCTGCGCAAGGCGGGGGAGTTGCACGCCGGGCTGCGTTTCGGGCGCATCGATGACATTTTCAGCGGAGGGCTGCACGAATACCTGACCGATTTCCTGGAGAGCACCCAGGCCCTGGGCGAGGAAGTCGACCGCAGTTTTTTCAACATTGCCTACGCGTGAACTGAATGTGCGGGAGCATGGCGCCGTTGCCGCTGGGTTATCATGACAAATCTCGACCGATGGACTGCTCATGACCTACTGCGTTGCGATCAAGCTGGATTCTGGCATGCTGTTCGCGTCCGACTCCCGGACCAATGCCGGGGTCGACCATATCGCCACCTTCACCAAGATGAAGATGTACGAGCAGAGGGACGAGCGCATGTTCGTCATCCTCTCCTCGGGCAACCTGGCCATCACGCAGGCGGTCACGCACATCCTCGACCGGCACCGGCATTTCGAGCCGGACAAGCCTTCCATCTGGAATGTCGCCAGCCTGTTCGACGTGGCCAGCCTGGTGGGCGATGCGCTGCGCGATGTGCAGCGCCGCGACGGTCCCTTTCTCGCGCAGAGCAACATCGACTACGCCGCGACGTTGATACTGGGCGGCCAGGTAAAAGGCGAGGAACCGCGGCTCTTCAATATCTATGCGCAGGGCAATTTCATCGAAGCGATGTCCGACACGATTTATTTCCAGGTCGGCGAGAGCAAGTACGGCAAGCCCATCCTCGATCGGGTGCTCAGCAGCGCGACGCCCTATCGCGAAGCCGCCAAGTGCGTGCTGATTTCCTTCGATTCGACCATCCGCAGCAATATCTCCGTCGGCTTGCCCATCGACCTGGCGTGGTATCCGGCCGACTCGTTGCGCATGGGCGTGCAGAAGCGCATCGGCGAGGGCGATCCCTATTTCTCCATGATCCGGCAGACCTGGGGCAGCGGCATGCGCCAGCTGTTCGGCGAATTGCCCAATCCAGATTGGTTGGCCTGAGCCAAGGGACGAGGGGCGAGGGGCGAGGGACGAGGGACGAGCGTAAGGCCCGCCTTTCTCCTCACCCCTCACTCCTCACCCCTCACGCTTTGCGTTTGGCACCGGTTCCGCTCGTCCCTCGCCCCTCGTCCCTCGCCCCTTACCCCAAATGACCATCCGCGTCGCCCTCACGCACGAAACGACTTACACCTTCGACCGCATGGTTGGGCTGTCGCCGCATGAAATTCGCCTGCGTCCGGCGCCGCACTGCCGCACGCCGATCAACAGCTATTCGCTGAAGGTCACGCCGAAGCATTTCATCA
>JBDTTE010000206.1:0-6434 GCA_039930785.1 Betaproteobacteria bacterium
TATCCAGCGATCCCGGAATCTTGTTACCGACCGGATCTTCGTCGGTGAACTTGGCCCGCGAAGCGGACAAATCGAAGTCGATGAACAACCACGAGTACGGCTTGTAGTGGTTGGTCCATTCGATGCCCGTACGCTTGCTGGGTCGGCTGGGTTCCGTCGTACCCGCGTCGCCGACGAACAGCAACTCGGAATCAAGCTTCAATTGCCAAAGGGACAGCGAGGATTCCAGGCCCGGGATGATTTCCGTACGCACCCCGACTTCCATTCCTTTCGAGCGGACCAGCGGATCGACTCTGTCCGCAGGCGCGCCACTGGACGGATCGACCGTGATGGTCGTGCCGCGGGCGTCGTTGCTGTGGAAGCCGTAGCCATAGTTGAAGAAATATTCCGTCTTCGCCCAGGGTCCGAAGATCAGGCTCAACTTGGGCGATACGATCGAGTCGTTGACCTTGCCCGAGTTCGCCGCGATATTGCTGTCGACGTCGAAGTCGTAACGATCGCCGCGCAGTCCGAGGATGGTGCGGAATTTCTCGGTCACATGCAGCGTGTCCTCGGCGTAGATGCCGATGCTCGTTTCGGTCACCGTGTCCTCGCGCGTGATGCCGATGATCGATTGCGCGACCGTGTGATAAAGCGCAACCGGATCGATATTGTCGCGACGCGCCTGCATGCCGATCTTGAATATATTGTCCATGCCGCCGAGCTTGCCGAAAAACTCGACCCGCGGATGCACGCCGAGGATATTTCGGCTTTCATGCTGTTCGAACTGGTCGCCGTTAACCGGATCGTCGAGGAAATACGTGAAGTTCGAAAACAGGCTCAGGGTCGAGTGAATCGCATACGCATCCACGACCGCACGACCGCCGGCGAAGTCATGGTGCTGTTCGTATGAAAGGGAATAGCGCGAGGAGGCCCCGCCATCCGTCGGATCGATCGCACCGAAGCGGTCGATGATTCCGGAATTGACCGCACGCTGCGGAATCTGGTCGGTGGAATCCCAGTGCGCCTTGTAGGCCATGCCAGTGATATTGAAGCCGTCGGCCTTGTCGCCCCGGCTATAACGCAGCACCGTGTTTATTTTTCCGAATTTTTCGGCATTGTCCCAGGGGCCGTCCTGGCCGACGAGTTCGATGCCGTAGAGGAGCGTGCCGCCGGCAAAGCTGGGCGAGCCTGCCAGCAATCCGCGCTTGTACTGGTGTTCGCCGATCGTCACCGAGCCGACGGACTGCGGTAGCGATGTTGCGTATTCGATGTTCGCCGCGCCCGCCGCGCTGAAGTCGCCGACTTCCGCGTAGTACGGTCCCTTGCGATACTCGATGCCCGACACCAGTTCGGGGATCAGGAAGTTCAGGTCGGCATACCCTTGCCCGTGTGCGTGGGTGGGCATGTTGACCGGCATGCCTGCGACACTGATCGAAATGTCGGTGCCGTGGTCGAGGTTGAAACCTCGCAGGTAATACTGGTTGGCTTTGCCGTCACCGCTGTGCTGGGTGATGATCACGCCGGGAATGAATTCGAGGACTTCACCGGGCCGCATCGCCGGCCGGGTTTCCACGCGCTTTGAGGTTACCCGACCTTCACTGGCGGAATCCGAGGTGCCAACGCCGGTTTCGTAGGTACCCAGCACTTCGACCTCCGGGGCCGTCAAATCCGTGTCCGCCGCCACACCGAGGCTGGACGCACACGACAGCATTCCCCCGATCGCACCGCAAAAGCTGCCTCGCAGTCGCCGCGCGACCGCGCTCTTTTGACTTTCCATGCTCCCCCCACAGGATTAGGACAAAAAAGTCTTCTTTTAGGAATAACGCCCTACTGGACTGTTATTGCTCAGTTTATGCAGTAGGATGTATTTCTCTTTTTTCATAATAACTAGCAGATCCCCATCTGTCAAAAACCTTGCGCGCAAATCTCTGCGTTTCCTATTTTTTTGGGTAACATCTCATCCGGTGATGTTAAGAGGCGGCAAACGCCTGTTGGAGGAGACTTATGGATCGGTTCACGATTTCCCTGAACGAGGGTCTGGCCAAGCAATTCGATGAGTTGATTGCGCAAAAGGGCTACCAGAATCGCTCGGAGGCCGTGCGTGACATGCTCAGGAACGAACTCGAATCAGCGCGCCTCGATCGCCAGGAGGCCCCCTACTGCGTCGCCTCGCTGTCTTATGTTTACGATCACCACGCGCGCGATCTCACCGAACGGCTGACCGAGTTGCAGCACCAGCACCATCACATCGTGATGTCGTCTATGCACGTGCATCTCGACCACGATAACTGCATGGAAACCGTGATTCTCCGGGGCGCGACCGTCGATGTGAGCAAGTTCGCGAACGAATTGATGGCGGTGCGCGAAGTACGCCACGGCAAGGTCAACGTTGTGCCGGTTGACCTCGATGACCACGACCACTCCCATCGTCCGATGCACTACCACGTGCATACCCGCCCACGCACCTGATTCCAGCACCGCATGGGCGCTATTCCATCCCGGCCATGGACACGGGCACGCAGAGTCCCTAAATTCGCAATTCGATAAAAACCGGGCCCGGCTTCATGCAGGCCCTCCGCCCAGGGGATTTCATGGCCGCAAGCCCGCTTTTGTTTTCACCGATCACGCTGCGAGGCGTGACGCTCAAGAACCGCATCGTGATTTCGCCGATGTGCCAATACTCCGCGCAGGACGGCTACGCCAATGACTGGCATTTCGTGCACCTCGGCAAGATGGCCACAGGCGGCGCCGGCCTGGTTTTCACCGAAGCGGCCGCAGTGGAGCCTGAGGGACGCATCACGTATGGCGACCTCGGCATCTGGTCGGACGCGCACATCGCGCCGCTGAAGCGCATCGTCGAATTCATCAAGGCCAACGGCTCGGTCCCCGCCATCCAACTCGCGCACGCCGGCCGCAAAGCCTCGATGCAACGTCCGTGGAATGGCAATGGCCCGATCAACGACAGCGACCGCGCACGCGGAGAAAATGCCTGGAAAGTCGTGGCCCCCAGCCCAATCCCCATGGATACGGGCTGGCTGGTCCCGCATGAGCTGAGCATCGGGGATATTCGCAATGTCCAGGCGCGCTGGCGCGAAGCCGCACTGCGTTCACTCGAAGCAGGATTCGATGTCGTCGAATTGCATTCGGCGCACGGTTACCTGGGCCACGAATTCCTCTCGCCGCTTTCCAACAAGCGCACCGACGGCTACGGCGGGGACCTGAATGGGCGCATGCGCTACACGCTGGAACTGGCGGAAGTTCTGCGCGCGGCGTGGCCGGACGACAAGCCGCTGTTCGTGCGCATCTCATCGGTCGATGGCATCGAAGGTGGCTGGACGATCGAAGATTCCGTCACGCTGACGCAGGAACTGGCGGCGCGCGGCGTGGATGTCATCGATTGTTCTTCCGGTGGCCTGCTCGGCTCCGCGACGGCGGCGCGCATCAAGCGGAACCCGGGTTTCCAGGTCCCCTTCGCCGATCGACTGCGCAAGGGAACCGGCCTCAAGTCCATGGCGGTCGGATTGATCCTCGACGGCCCGCAGGCGGAACAGATCCTGAAGGACGACCAGGCCGACCTCATCGCCATCGGCCGGCAGTCGCTATACAACCCGAACTGGGCGCTGCACGCGCAGGTTGCGCTCGGCGCGCAGGGAGAATATGCGGACTGGCCGCAACAATACGGCTGGTGGCTCGACAAGCGCCAGCATATTCTGGCGGATGATGTGAAGCAGAAAATCGCTTGAAGTCCGTGACTGCGTGACTGCCGTGGCGGCGTGACTGCCGCTACTGCGTGACTCTCGAAACTACCGTGACAGCGTGACTGTCGTAAAATCTTGAAAGCGTGCGACTGGCGAAGTCACGACAGTCTCGCAGTCACGCCGTCACGATAGTCACGCCGTCACGGCAGTCACGACAGTCACGCAGTCACGACGGTCACTGCAATTATTCACGGAGAGTCGAATGACGATCACAGGCATGAACCACTTCACCGTGCTGACGAAAGATCTCGAAGCAACGAAGGCGTTCTATGTCGGGCTGCTCGGCTTGAAGGAAGGCTATCGTCCGCCGCTGGGATTCCCCGGCACCTGGCTGTATGCGGGCGCGCAGCCGGTGCTGCATGTCGTCGCCGGGCGGCCTTTGCCCGAACCACCCGCAGGCGTGCTCGATCACATGGCATTCTCGGCGTCCGACCTTGCAGGAATGACGGCACGCCTCACGGCCGCCGGCATCAAGTACGACCTGCGCAAGCAACCCGATTCCGGCGTGTGGCAGTTGTTCTGTTTCGATCCGAGCGGTGCGCGTGTCGAGATGGATTTCCGTGCGGACGAACCCGCGCCGGCCTAGGATCTCGCTCTTTCACCGCAAAGGCGCGAAGGCGCAAAGGGGACGCAAAGGAAAGTAAAGATTCGTTGATGGCGGATTCGTGTTGCCGCTTAGCAAGGTCGCAAAGGTGTTTTCTCTGGTGTTGCTAATGGCCGATGCCAATTGTTCCGACAAACAGTTCTCCCAAGTTCTTCCTGATTTTCCTTTGCGTAACCTTCGCGTTCTTTGCGCCTTTGCGGTGAGACTTTTTCTGCACGAATCAACTACCGCACGCGCAGCGCCGGAATTTTCTCGAACTCCGCCTTCACGAATTCCGTGAAGGCGCGCACCTTGGCGGAAACGTGGCGCCCGGAGGGATACACGGCGTTGATCTCGCCGGACGGCGGCGTAAAATCGCGCAGGATCTCGATTACCTTCCCGCTTTTCAGGTCGTCCTGAATTAACCACGCCGGGCTCGCCGCGATACCGATGTCGGCCATGACAGCCTGGCGAATGGCCTCGCCATTGTTCGCGCGCAAGGTGCCGGAAACCTTCACGCGAATTTCGCCGTTTTCGCCGAACAACCATTCGCTGCCGGTCGACAGGTACGCATAGAGAATGCAGTTGTGGTTGACCAGATCTTGCGGGATCTTCGGTGTGCCGTTTTTCTTTAGATAAGCCGGCGTGGCAATCAGGCAGCGCTCCGACGTGCCGATGCGCCGCGCAGCCAGGCCGGAGTCGACCAGCCTGCCAATCCGAATCGCCACATCCACGCCCTCTTCCACCAGGTCGACGAAGCGGTCCGCGTAGGTGAGGTCCATCATCAGCCCCGGATGGGCTTTCTGGAACTTCAGGACCAGCGGACCGAGATACATCTGACCCAGGCCGATGGACGAATTGATGCGCAGCACACCGGTCAGCTGCGTCTGCAGGACACCCAAGTTGGCTTCCGCGTCATTGACGATATCGAGAATACGTTTGGAGCTGTCGAAGTAGGCCGAGCCCGCTTCGGTCAGCGACAACTGGCGCGTACTGCGATTCAGCAGGCGCGTCTTGAGCTGCTTTTCCAGCGCCGTCAGTTGTTTGCTGACAGTCGGTTGCGTCATGTTCATCTCGCGTGCGACAGCGGAAAAGCTACCGGTTTCCACGATCCTCACGAACAATCCCATTGCAGTCAGTCGATCCATCTTTACCTCCAATCATGCCAAAGCGGCATGAATCATATGCGAGTTGCCGGTCTTCAGCTATCGCCTCGACAAGCCTACATTGCTGCCATGCAACAAGTTAGTTGCGAACCGCATTCGGAAAGGATCGAAAATGAAAACCGCAAAATGGATAGTCGCCTCCCTGCTCCTCGCCGCAACCTCCTTAATCTCGGTGTCCGCGTTCGCTGGCGAATGGAGCCAGGTCGCCAATGACGGCAAGGAAGTGGTGTACGTCGACCGCGGCAGTGTTTACGAGCAAGGCGATCTGAAGAAGATTCGCGTCCTTCGCAGTTTCAGCACGGTGCAGACAATCGGCGACGAGGCCTTCCCGCACAAATCGGAGATCCTGCTCTATGCCGTGCGTTGCGAAAACAGCAGTCTGGCCTTCGAGCAATGGACCCTGACCGCCGGCGAAATCGGCACCGGCGCGACGGTGTGGACCGGCGAGATCGACCAGCCTTCACTCTCGCTGTATCAAGATCCGAATGACCCAGCCGCCGCGGGCCTGGTCAGCGCCGTCTGCAAGGGTTGATTGAACAGTCGACGGTCATATCCGGGTATACAAGAGGCGCACCTCGGTGCGCCTCTTTTTTTTGCATTGGCGCGGACGTCATGAGTCCTTTTTACTCATGCACGCCTGGTAAACCATGTCGCCGAAGGACGTGACGGGGATCAGCGAGTTACTGGCGTCTTTCCATTTCCCGAGCCAGGCATAGGCATCGGCCACGGTCTGGTTCACAAAATCCATCTCGTTCTGCGTTTCGTCGCCATGCCACTTCATTATGACGTCCGCCAGCGGCTTGCCCTGCTCGAAGTAATAATAGGCCGCTACTTCCAGTTGCGCGGTATAGGTGCATAGTTCGGTCTGGTTCATGCGGGTAATGCGATCGGCATGCACCGGGGAGCAAACCATAAAGACACAGGCCAGCAGGAAACTTTTTTTCA
>JBDTTE010000207.1:0-6420 GCA_039930785.1 Betaproteobacteria bacterium
TGCGCGAGGCACTAGGCACTAGGCACGAGGGGGTTAAAACCTAGTGCCTGGTGCCTCGCGCCTAGTGCCTGGCATCGAGCGCCCTGCGCTCGATGCTATATTCGCGGTTGTGGCGATGACTGGCATCGTCGCGCGTCAACGCAAGGACGTGAAAATGCAGGAATTGACCCGGGAGAACGCGGCCCGGCTGTCTGAACAGGCGGCCGCGTTGGCGATGCAGGAGTTCAAGCGACCGGTGTGCGTCGCGGTTTGCGACGCGCTCGGTTTTTTGAGCGCCTTCGTGCGCATGGACGGCTCGCCCGTGCGAAGCATCGACATTTCGCAGGGTAAGGCTTATTCCGCGGTGCGCATGGGCACATCAACGCAGGCCTTGCTCGCACGGATTCAGCGTGAAGGCATTGCCATCGGGTATTTTTGCGATCCACGCCTGACCGCGCTGCCCGGCGGCAGCGTGCTCAAGGATGTCTCCGGTTCGATCATTGGCGGCATCGGCGTCAGCGGCCTGACTTCCGAGCAGGACCAGGTCGTCACCGACCGCATCGCCGAACAATTTCTGTCGGCCGTCACGGCCTGATCACGACCACAGCATGCAGGAAATTGCCCGCTTCGCCAGCCTCGTTTTCACCGCCCTGATCGCCGGCGGCACGTTCGTCATCTGGACTGGTTTCGATCCGGCGCCGTTTTCGCCGGCCACTTACATCGAGCAGCAGCAGAATGCGATCCGTGGCTTGAACGTACTCATGCCCGTGCTGGGCGGGCTGGCGATTGTATCGACGCTGATCTGCGCGTGGCAGCAGCGCAAGCGTCGAGGCGTATTCGTGCTGCTCGTCACAGGCATCGCCTTCCTGATTCTCAGCGGGCTCATCACCCGGTTCGGCAACCAGCCGATCAACGATATCGTAATGACGTGGAACGCGGCGAATCCGCCCGCGTCATGGACGGAACTGCGCGACCAGTGGTGGGGATTGCATCGCTTGCGAACGATCTGCAGCCTGATTGCGCTCGCGCTGATCGCCTGGTCGAACGTGCAGCAGCGCTGACGCATGAAACGCGGCGCCACCGCAAGCGCAGTTGCCGGCTTGCAACTCAAGCGCAGCGCCTGCAAGGTCATTGCGGGCAAATACTACGGCACGCCCAAGGAAGTCTGGAATTTTCGCACGCGTGCCCGCGCAGGATCTCCAGAGCGGATTGGGCGCGACTTCATCGTGGCGAACGCGGCGTTGTTCGGCCTGCAGGCGGGGGTCAGCGAGCTCGTCCTGCAACGGGTGATACGCAGCCTCGGCGCTGAGCATGTGATCTTCAAGCAAATCCACGCGGGTTTCCGCGTGCATCGAGGGTACGTGACCGTGCACATGGACAGGTCTGGTCGCGCGTATCTCGCCAAGAATCGCTCGGTGCCACCGAGTCTGTTGCCCCCGCACTTCGAAAGCCTCGTCAGTCGCGACGAAGCCATCCGGCGCGCGCGCCGGTCGCTGCCGCAGCGCGATCGCGAAAGCGATGCACGCGGCACCGAACGCCTCTGGTTTCCGCGCGAAGACACGCTGGTCCCGGCCTGGAAAATCAGGCTTACGCGCGCGGTGCCGCGCGAGGAATGGATCGTGTACCTGAGCGCAAGCGACGGAAGCATCCTGAACAAATACGACAACCTGGCGCAGGCCGCGCAGGGACGCGGCCTCGTTTTCGATCCCAATCCGGTCACCGCACTGGGTGATCACGCCCTGCTGATCGATGCGAAAGGGAGGCCGCGCCGGCCACCGCCCGTCGCCTATCGGGAAGTCGTCCTGCAAGGGCTCGATGGCGGCGGCACGCTGTCCGGCGAGCATGTGACGACGGCACCGACGCGTGCCACACGCGTCAGGAATAAAAAACTCGAATTCATGCTGGCGTCGCACGAGCGCGGATTCGAGGAAGTCATGGTTTATCACCATGTCGATTCGGCGCTGCGCTATCTCGTGGAACTGGGTTATTCCGGGGCGCGTGCGATCTTTCGCGAGCCAGTGAAAGCCAATGTGAACGGCACGCGTGCCGACAACTCCTGGTATAGCCCGGTCGATCGCATGCTGACCTTCGGCACCGGGGACATCGACGACGCCGAAGACGCGGAGACCATCCTGCATGAACTGGGGCACGCGATCCAGGACGCGATCTGTCCGGATTTCGGCCAGTCCGAAGAATGCGCTGCGATGGGCGAAGGCTTTGGCGATTACTTTGCCGCGAGTTTTTTCGCGGAGCGCAAGCCGATGCGTTACCGCGATTGCGTCATGAGCTGGGACGGTTTGCTGTCCGGGCTCTCCAGCGGCGCGAACCCGCCGGCTTTGCGCCGCATGGACAGTCGATATACCTATGCGCGCTTCCGCCGCGGTGGCGACGAGCATGTCAACGGCCAGATCTGGTCGGCGACCTTGTGGGAAATCCGGGCGCTGCTCGGACGCAAAACAGCCGATCGCATCATTCTCGAAAGCCACTTCCAGCTCGACGGCTTCACCGATTTCGCCCGTGGCGCGCGCGCAATCGTGGACGCCGATCGCAACCTCGAGCGCGGTCGCCATGTCGTCGCGCTGAAAAAATTGTTCCGTCGCCGCAAGATCGGGCCGGTGTAGTGGCCTCGCGGAATCACAGGGACTGGCAATGACGACCGTGCATATTGGTTGCGGCGCCGGCTTCGCGGGCGACCGTTTCGACGCGGCCGTGCCGCTTGTCGCCACGCTGGCCCAGGCGAAGGGCGAGCGGTTTCTCATCTACGAGGTGCTCGCCGAGCGAACCCTGGCCATCGCGCAGCGACTGCGGCGCGAAAATCCGGAGCAGGGCTATTCGCCTTTCCTCGATATTTACCTGCCGCTGGTATTGGCGGACTGCCATAAACACGGCATCCGCATCGTCACCAACATGGGTGCGGCCAATCCGCTCGGCGCCGCACGGCGGGTGCATGCGCTGGCAAAGGAACTCGGCATACGAGGGCTGAAAGTCGCCGCGGTGACCGGTGACGACTTGCTCGCAACCCTGTCGGAAACGCAGTTGCGCGGCGAACCGGTCATCGAAGGGATCGCGCTGGATGACAGGCCGATCGTGGCGGCGAATGCCTACCTCGGTGCGGTCCCGGTGGCGCAGGCGCTGGCTACAGGTGCGCACGTGGTCCTGGTCGGGCGGTCGACCGACGCCGCGCTGTCCCTCGGCCCGTTGATGCACGTGCACGGCTGGAAAACGAACGACTTCGAGCGCCTCGCGCAAGGCACGGCATGCGGGCACCTGCTCGAATGCGGCGCCCAGGTCAGCGGGGCGTATTTTCCCGATCCGGGATTCAAGGATGTGCCCGACCTGGAGCGCGTCGGGTTTCCCATTGCGGAAGTCGAAGCCGATGGTTCGCTCATCATCACCAAGCCGCCTGGCACCGGCGGGCTGGTGAATCGCATGACTGTCATCGAGCAACTGCTTTACGAAGTCCATGATCCGCACAACTACCTTACGCCGGACGTGGTGCTCGATCTGGGCGAGGTACAGGTAACCGAGGTCGGCGAAAACCGCGTCAGCGTGAAAGGCGCGCGCGGCAAGCCGCCGCCATCGACCTTGAAGGCGACCGTCTGCGTGGATGCGGGATGGCTCGGAGAAGGGGAGATCTCCTATGCCGGTCCGAATGCGCTCGCGCGCGCTGAACTCGCAGCGAAAGTCGTGCGCGCACGTTGCCTCGCGATCGGCATCAAGGAAGCCGTGCGCGTCGAGGTGCTCGGCACTGGCGCGATTTTCCACGGACAGTCTTCTGCGAGCGAACAAATCCTGCCGAGTTTCGCCTTCGGCGAATACCGCGTGCGCGCGGCGGTGCGCAGCGCAAGGCGCAAAGTAGCGCAGCGGGTATCCGACGAAGTCCTCAGCCTGTATTGTTCCGGCCCGGCCGGCGGGGCCGGCGTGCGCCAGTATGTCTCCCCGCAGGTCAGCACCGCCTCGATATTGATCGACCGCGCGCGGGTGCAGGCACAGGTCAGCGTCGTGGAGGCGGCATGAATTTAATGGAAGTGCCGTTGCACGCCGTGGCGCACGCGCGGGCAGGGGACAAGGGCAATCGCTCGAACATCAGCGTCATTCCCTACCTCCCCGAAACATTCGCGCTGCTGGTGGAGCAGGTGACCGAGGCGCGCATGCTCGCCGTGTTCGCTGCAAGGGGCGCGACAGCGGTGAAGCGTTATGTGCTGCCGAACCTGCCGGCGATGAATTTCGTCATCGACACCGCGCTCGAAGGCGGGGTCAATTCGAGCCTGGGCCTGGACGGCCATGGCAAGGCTCTGTCGTTTCTCGCGCTGGGCGAGATCATCGTGCGTGTCCCGCCGGACTGCATCCCGGTAAACTCGCCCTATCGCAGGTAAGCCGCGCGCCTCTAGCGCCGCGCGCCACGACAATCGACCGGAGGATAAAAATAATGACCTGGCGCCGCGGATGGATCAGCCTGTTCCTGTTTACGTTGGCGATGATCAACTATGTCGATCGCGTCGCGCTGTCGGTAGCGTCCAAATCCATCGCCACTGAATTCGACCTGTCGCCGGTCACGATGGGGTACCTCTTTTCGTCGTTTTTGTGGACCTACCTGCTCTGCCTGATTCCGATGGGCATCCTGGTCGACCGGTTCGGCAGCAAGATTGTCAACGCCGCGGGGATCAGCCTGTGGTCGGCCGCAACCATGCTGACCGGCGTGTCCTGGAATTTCGCTTCGCTGATCGCCACGCGCCTCGCCATGGGCGTGGGCGAATCGACGACTTTCCCGGCGGGAGGGCGCGTCGTACGCGAATGGATCCCGGCGGGCGAGCGTGGCTTCACGAATGCGGTTTTCATGGCCGGCACGCAAGCCGGCCCGGCAGTCGGCGCGCTGCTTGTGGCGTGGATCATGAGCCAGATCGGCTGGCGCGGGTCCTTCCTCGTGGTGGGCGCCGTGGGATTCGTCTGGTTGCTCGCCTGGCTGATCTGGTACGGCCCTCCGGAAAAGGCCAAGTGGCTGCCGGAACCGGAACGCCAGAAAATCCTGCGCGAACGCGATGCAGATAGCGATGCGCTGCAAACCCACACGAAGGCGACGCGCGTGCTGGACCTGTTGCGCAACCGCACCATGCTCGGCCTCGCATTGGCCGAGGGCTGCGCCGTGTACACGCAGTATCTTTTTCTGACCTGGCTGCCTAGTTACCTGCAAACCACGCGCGGCCTGACGATCCTGAAGACCGGGCTGTTCACGGCGGCCCCCTACGCCGGCGCTGCGATACTCGGCATCCTGCTCGGTCGCCTGAGCGACCGGTTGCTGACACCCGATGCGGTTGGCAAGGGCCGTCGCCGCACGATGGGCGTCTTCATGATGCTGTCTTCGGCGGTGATCCTGTTCACGCCGTTTGTCGAAGACATCTGGCTGCTGGTCGCCTTATTCACGATTTCGCTCACCGGCATGGCCACCGCGATCTCGCTGAATTTTTCACTGGTCAACGACCTGTTGCGCAATCCGGAAGACAGCGGCAAGGCGATGAGCATTTTGATCGTCGGCGGCAATATTTTCGGCATTACCGCGCCCATTGCAACGGGCTATGTGATCCAGGCGACCGGCAATTACAACTGGGCATTCGGCATCGCCGGTCTATTGTTGATTGCCGGCGCAACAATCCTGCTGACGATGACGCGCTCGCCGATCGAGATCGCGAAAAACTAATGCGTGTTCAACGCGAAGGATTCACTTCAATACCCCCTTGAGGGGTACGCAAAGGACGCAAAGGAGTACCAAAGGCCAGATACCATCACGGCGTGGCTAAGGGTGGGACTGGTCAAGGGCTCGCGACCGATTGTCGTTTGTGTATCTTTCCTTCGCGTACCTTTGCGTCCGTCGCGTTGAACAGATTTAAAGCCGTACATTGAGAGAGATAAGAAAATGCTCTTCGCTCCGCCGACAACGATAGAAACCACCGTATTTGCTCGTCTGCCCGAGGAACTCAAGAACGCCGGTCCGGATAGCGGTTGGGTATCGCACCAGCCGCTCGGTACCCCTTCCGGCTCGTTGCTCGAAGGTCCGTCATTCGATCGCGAGGGCACGTTCTGGTGCGTCGACATCCAGAACGGGCGGGTCTTCAAGGTCGATCGCAACGGCACGTTCCACATGGTGGTCGAGTACGACGGCTGGCCGAACGGCTTGAAGTTTCACAAGGACGGACGCGTATTCATTGCGGACTACAAGAACGGCATCATGCTGCTCGACCCGGTGAACGGCAAAGTCACGCCCTTCCTGACGCAGGCGAATGGCGCGCCGTTCAAGGGCGTCAACGACCTGTTCTTCGGCAGCAACGGCGATCTGTACTTCACCGACCAGGGCCTGACCGGATTGCACGATCCGACAGGGCGACTCTTCCGGCTGACGCCGCAGGGCAAGCTCGACTGCCTGCTCGACAACATTCCCAGCCCCAA
>JBDTTE010000208.1:0-6401 GCA_039930785.1 Betaproteobacteria bacterium
GAAACGCTGGCGGTGCAATACAAAGGCAAATCGATCGGCGACGTGTTGAAGATGAGCGTGGACGATGCCGTCGATTTCTTCGCGGCACACCCCGCGATCCATCACGCGCTGCGGCTGCTGCAGGACGTCGGCCTTGGTTACCTCACGCTAGGTCAGCAGAGCCCGACGCTATCGGGTGGCGAAGCGCAGCGGATCAAGCTTGTCACCGAGCTATCCAAGGTGCGCATCACGCACGACATACCGAAGCGCGGCGCCGGTGCCGGCGGCAGGAAAACGCTGTATGTCCTGGACGAGCCGACCGTGGGCTTGCACATGGCGGACGTCGAGAAGCTTATTCGCGTATTGCATCGCCTGGTGGACGCCGGCAACACCGTCGTCGTCATCGAACATAATCTCGATGTGATGGCCGATGCGGACTGGATCATCGACCTCGGGCCGGAAGGTGGCGAGGGCGGCGGTCGCCTGGTGGCGCAAGCCATGCCCGAGCAGATTTCTACTGTCAAGCAATCGCATACCGGACGGGTGCTGGGCGAGTTCCTGGCTGAGCGCGGGCACAAGGTTTCGACGCCGATCAAGATGGCATCCTGACCCCGATCCGGCCCACTATCGACGTGAATTCCACTTCCGCCCTCGTACTGTTTGCCCACGGTGCACGCGATCCCGCATGGGCGGATCCATTTCACCGGATTGTTGCGCGGGTGCGGCGCTTGCATCCGCAGACCCGGGTCGAACTGGCGTTCCTCGAGTCCATGCAACCCGACCTGGCGTCGGTTATCGCGCGGCTGGTACCCGACTTCCAGCGAGTAAGCGTCGTCCCGCTGTTCCTCGCGCAGGGGGGCCACCTCCGGGAAGACTTGCCGCGCCTGATTGACGTTATTCGTGACAACCATCCGGGCTTGCGCATCGACGTTGCCCCGGCGATTGGCGATTCCGAAGAATTGACGGACGCCATTGCCGACTGGGCTTTCGCCCGGTATCTGGACGCCGGCCGCTGACCGTCAGCGCGTGTGGCTGGCCAAATCCGCGCTGCATGGCGTCGAAAGCCGCTAGAATCCGGGCTTTTACGCGATAGCAACATGCGAGTCTTCCGGGGCGTCCCGGCGCGAGCCGACGCAGCCCTCGCGCTCACGATCGGCAATTTCGACGGCGTCCACCTCGGGCATCGCGCGATGCTGGCGCGCCTGTCGGAAGTCGCGCAAGCCCGAAGCCTGCCGGTCGCGGTCATGACGTTCGAACCGCAGCCGCAGGAATTCTTCGCGCCGGACCAGGCGCCGCCGCGGTTGACGTCGCTGCACGAGAAGCTCGAATTGCTGCGTGATTGCGGCGTGGATCGCGTGTATGTCTGTCGCTTCGACTACGCGTTCGCGCAACTGACCGCCGGTGAATTCGTGTCAAAGATCCTGCGCGATGGCCTCGGTGTCCGCTGGCTGCTGGTCGGCGACGATTTCCGGTTCGGCGCGCGGCGGGCGGGCGATTTCGCCCTGTTAAAGGCGGCGTCGGCTCAATCAGGTTTCGAAGTGGAAGCAATGGCAAGCGTGCAATCGTTCGGGGAGCGGGTTTCCAGTACCGCCATCCGCCGGCGCTTGCAGGATGGCGATCTCGCCGGCGCGCGGCAGTTGCTGGGCCGGCCCTATTCGATCGCGGGGCGGGTGGTCGACGGCGACAAGCTCGGAGCGAAACTAGGTTATCCGACGGCGAATGTGCAGTTGAAGCGTTCGAAAGCGCCGCTGGCCGGCATATTCGTCGTCGAAATGTTCGGCTTAGGGGCGCAGCCGCTGCCTGGCGTGGCAAGCCTCGGCGTGCGCCCGACTGTCAAGGAACGGGGCCAGCCGACCCTGGAAGTGCATTTGTTCGATTTCAACGGCGATCTCTACGGCAAGCGTGTCACGGTGCGCTTCCTCGAGAAGTTGCGTGATGAACAAAAGTTTGCGGGCATCGATGCCCTGATTGCGCAGATGAACCGGGACGCGGAGCAGGCAAGGCAATTTTTCGCAGGGCGCGTTGCGCAGGCATGATCTGATTATTGGTATCCGGACAAAGAATGGCTGACTACAAAAGCACGTTGAATCTCCCCGACACCCCGTTCCCCATGCGTGGTGATCTCGCCAAACGCGAGCCGGCGTGGGTACAAAGCTGGCAGGAAGGAAAGCTCTACGAGCGCATCCGCAAGGCGAGTGAAGGCCGCCCGAAATTCGTGCTGCATGACGGGCCGCCGTACGCCAACGGGGATATTCACATCGGCCACGCGGTCAACAAAATCCTGAAGGACATCGTCGTCAAGTCGAAAACGCTGGCTGGCTTTGACGCGCCGTACGTTCCGGGATGGGATTGTCACGGGTTACCGATCGAACACCAGGTCGAGAAAAAACACGGCAAGAACATTCCCGCCGCGCAGTTTCGCAAGCTATGCCGGGATTTCGCGACGGAACAGATCGAGCGCCAGCGCAAGGATTTCATCCGGCTGGGTGTGCTGGGCGATTGGTATCGGCCGTACATGACGATGGCTTTCAAAACCGAAGCTGACACGATTCGCGCGCTCGACGCGATCCGGCGGCGCGGTTACCTGTATCAGGGCGCCAAGCCTGTGCATTGGTGTCTCGATTGCCATTCCGCGCTTGCGGAAGCCGAAGTCGAATACGAAGACCGTACCTCCCCGGCAATCGACGTGGGGTTTCGCGTGCACGACAACGCCGCGCTGGCGAAAGCGTTGGGTGGTCCAAAACTCGATGGACCGGTATACGCCGTTATCTGGACGACCACCCCGTGGACGCTGCCCGCCAATCAAGCGGTGTCGGTGCATCCGGACTTCGACTATGTCATCGCGAAGTTTTCCGCGGGCTATCTGATCCTTGCGAAGGAACTCGCGGAGAAAAACCTCGAGGGCTATGGCATAGCCGAGCGGGATTTGGTCGCGCAGTTCAAGGGCGCAGCCATCGAGAACCTGCAACTCGAACATCCGTTCCTCGATCGCATCGTGCCCGTCGTGCTGGGCGAACACGTCACGCTCGACACAGGTACCGGACTCGTCCACACCGCGCCCGCACATGGCGTGGAGGATTTTGCGGTTGGTCTGCGCTATAAGCTGCCAGTCGACAACCCGGTCGACGATGACGGCCGCTTTTTCGGGAAAATCCCGCTGGTCGGAGGGCTCAACGTCTGGAAGTCGAACGATGTCGTGATCCAGGCGCTCAAGGACAAAGAAAAGCTGTTGCGCGCGACAACGCTCCGGCACAGTTATCCGCATTGCTGGCGCCACAAGACGCCGCTGATCTTCCGCGCCACGCGGCAGTGGTTCATCGGCATGGACCTCGAAGGCGACCGCAACCTGCGCCGCATCGCGCACGATGCGGTGGAAGCGACGTCGTTTTATCCAGCTTGGGGGCAGGCGCGCCTGGAAGCGATGGTCTCGAACCGGCCGGACTGGTGTGTCTCACGCCAGCGTAACTGGGGCACGCCGATGGCGTTCTTCGTCCATAAGGAAACGGGCGACCTGCATCCGCGTACGGACGAACTGGTTGAACGGGTGGCGCGTCGCGTGGAAGAGCAGGGCATCGAGGGCTGGTTCTCGCTGGACGCTGAGGAATTTCTCGGTGCCGAGGCGCAGACCTACCGCAAAGTGCCCGACACGCTCGACGTATGGTTCGATTCCGGCACGACGCACATGTCGGTGCTGGCAAGGCGCGAAGAACTGACCAAGCCCGCCGATCTGTACCTGGAAGGTTCCGACCAGCATCGCGGCTGGTTCCAGTCGTCGTTGCTGACCGGTTGCGCGATCGATGGGCGCGCTCCGTACAAGAGCTTGCTGACGCATGGCTTCGTCGTCGACGGCAATGGCCGCAAGATGTCCAAGTCGCTCGGCAACGTTATCGCTCCGCAGAAAGTCATGGACACGCTTGGCGCGGACGTATTGCGCCTCTGGATTGCTTCGACGGATTATTCCGGCGAACTATCCCTGTCCGACGAAATCCTGAAGCGCGTGGTCGAGGGCTATCGTCGCATTCGCAACACGCTGCGATTCCTGCTCGCGAACCTGGACGACTTCGATCCGAAGGCGCATGCGCTGCCAGTGGTTGAGTGGGTCGAGATCGACCGTTATGCCCTGCAAATGGCAGAGCGCCTGCAGCGACAGGTATTGAAGGACTATGAGGAGTACGAGTTTCATTACGTTATCCAGAAGCTGCAGGCGTTTTGTTCCGAAGACCTCGGCGGCTTTTATCTCGACATCGCCAAGGACAGGCTGTACACGTCGGCTCGCGATTCGAGGGCCCGCCGCTCGGCGCAGAACGCGCTGCATCACGTCGCCCACGGCTTGCTGCGGTTGATCGCGCCGGTGCTGTCGTTCACAGCGGACGAGGCGTGGCCGATATTGACGCGCGACGCGAACGACAGCGTGCTGCTACATACGTGGCACCAGTTTCCGGATGCAGGCGGCGACCTGTGCGAACGCTGGGACCGGATTCGCGAGGCACGCTCCGAAGTGCAGCGGGAGCTCGAGAATTTTCGCGCTGCGAGCAAGATCGGTTCGGCCCTGCAGGCTGAGGTCGAAGTACACGCCGACGGCGAGCGCTTTGCACTGCTGAACTCGCTGGGGGACGACCTGCGTTTCGTGTTGAACACGTCGCAGGCGAAGGTCGTGCATGGCGGGGCGGGAATAGTGGTGCATCCGAGCACACAGAAGAAATGCGAGCGCTGCTGGCACTACCGTGCGGACGTGGGCGCGGACCCCGCACATCCGGAAATTTGCGGACGCTGTACGTCGAACCTGTACGGGTCCGGGGAGCCGCGCATCCATGCGTAGCATCCTGGTCTGGCTCGTATTCAGCGCTGCACTGGCGATCGTCGATCAGATGACCAAAATCGCGGTCCAGCATGCGCTGAAGTTGGGCGAAGTCATCGACTTGCTGCCACCTGTGCTGACCTTCGTGCTCGCATACAACCCTGGGGCAGCGTTCAGTTTTCTTGCAGAGGGGTCAGGCTGGCAACGGTATTTTTTCCTGGTGATCGCGCTCGTGGCATCCGTGCTGATCGTCTACATGATGCTGCGCAACCGCTCGGATCGATTCCTCTGTTTCGCGCTGGCGCTGGTGCTGGGTGGTGCGATCGGCAATCTGGTCGATCGTGCGTTGCATGGCGCGGTCGTGGATTTTGTCCTCGTGCGCTGGCCAGGCGGGCCGCGGTTGTTCGATCCGTGGCCGGCGTTCAACTTCGCGGATTCGTGCATCTCGGTCGGCGCGGTGCTGCTGATCTGGGATAGTTTCCGGCGACCGCGTTCCAAGACCTCCCAGGTCTGACCCTTCACCGCAAAGGCGCGAAGGCGCCAAGGGCGCGCAAAGGAAGGCAAGATCGATTCGATGGAAGAATGCTGGTGCCGTCGATGAGCCTACACGTCATCGCACACTACCTACCTTTGGCACGAGAAAGTCATGGGTTTCCTTTGCGTACCCTTTGCGCCTTCGCGCCTTTGCGGTTAGTCGCCTTTGGCCCACGCCGCGTATAATCCTCCCTGTCAATTTCCCCGCCGAAAACATGGAAGTCTTGCTCGCCAATCCCCGCGGTTTCTGTGCCGGTGTCGATCGTGCCATCGAGATCGTCGAGCGTGCGCTCAAGCTGCACGGCGCGCCAATTTACGTTCGCCACGAAGTCGTCCACAACCGCTATGTCGTGGATGACCTGCGCGGGAAGGGCGCCGTGTTTGTCGAAGACCTGGCCGAGGTGCCGCCGGGTGCGACGCTGGTGTTCAGTGCGCATGGCGTTTCGCAGGCGGTGCGGCGCGAAGCGCAGGCACGCGGCCTGAGCGTATTCGATGCGACCTGCCCGCTGGTCACCAAGGTGCACGTGGAAGTCGCCAAGATGCGCGAAGGTGGGCGCGAACTGGTGATGATCGGCCATGCCGGCCACCCCGAAGTCGAGGGCACGATGGGCCAGGTCAACGGCGGCATGTACCTCGTCGAGTCCATCGATGATGTCGAGCGCCTCAAAGTCAATGATCCCGACAATCTCGCCTTCGTGACGCAAACGACATTGTCCGTCGACGATGCGCGCGCCATTACGGAAGTGCTCAAACGCCGTTTTCCCTCGATAGTCGGGCCGAAGAAAGACGATATCTGCTACGCCACGCAGAACCGCCAGGATGCGGTCAAGATGCTGGCCAAGAATTCCGACGTGGTGATCGTGGTGGGTTCGCCGAACAGTTCCAACTCAAACCGCTTGCGCGAGGTGGCCGCGAACCTTGGCGTGCCGGCGTACATGCTGGACGACGCCGCGGATTTGAAACCGGAATGGATCGAAGGAAAAGAAATTGTCGGCGTGACCGCGGGCGCTTCCGCTCCGGAGGTACTCGTGCAAGCCGTGCTGGAGCGCCTTGCTTCGCTGGGCGCGGGCTCGGTCCGGCAGCTGGAAGG
>JBDTTE010000209.1:0-6368 GCA_039930785.1 Betaproteobacteria bacterium
CGGGATTGGTCAGCCTCGGCCACGCCGCGTTCTTCGGCGTCGGCGGTTACGCGCTAGCGCTTTACTCGCCGCAATACGAGGCGGCGAATTTCTGGATCAGCCTGCCGCTTGCCATGCTGGTATCCGGCGTGTGCGCGCTCGCAGTCGGGCTGCTGGTCCTGCGTACCAGCGGCGTGTACTTCATCATGGTCACGCTCGCTTTTTCCCAGATGCTGTACTTCCTGTTCCACGACACTGCGATCGCCGGCGGCTCGGACGGCATGTACATCAATGCGCGGCCTGATGCGTCGCTGATGGGGTGGCAGCCGTTCGATCTGGAGAAATTCGGCCAATTTCATTGGGTCGTGCTGGCACTATTCGCCATCGTTCTGGTCCTGTCGATCCGGCTGCGCGCCTCATTGTTCGGCCGCGTGCTCGACGGCATTCGCGTCAACGAGCAACGCATGCGCTCGCTGGGGTTCCCGACGTTTCGCTACAAGCTCGCCTGCTTCGTGCTGGCGGGCATGATCGCCGGCCTCGCGGGCTATCTCGCCGCGACGCAGTTCGGCGTGGTGAACCCGGATATGCTCGGCTGGCATCTATCGGGCGCGGCGCTGATGATGGTGTTGTTTGGAGGCATGGCCACAGTCGGCGGTCCGGCCGTTGGTGCGGCGGCGCTGCTGCTGCTGGAACTCGCGCTGCAATCGGTGCCGGCGCTCGGCAACCTCAACGCAGGCAAGCATTGGCAGTTGCCGCTGGGTATCGTCATCGTCGCGGTGGCGTTGTACCTGCCGCGCGGCATTGTTCGCCACTGGTGGAAGGCCAGGCGCGATGGCTGACGGAGTCCTTCGCGCCGAAAACCTGTCCCGCCGATTTGGTGGCCTCATCGCGGTCGACGGCGTTTCGCTGTCCTGCGCAACCGGAAAAATACACGCCGTCATCGGGCCCAACGGTGCGGGAAAAAGCACGCTGGTGAATCTGCTCTCGGGTGAATTGCCCCTGAGCGCCGGCAGGGTCTGGTTCGACAGTGAAGAAATCACTGGCGCGACACCCGAGCGGGTTTCGATACTCGGCATCGCCCGCAGCTACCAGAAGACCAACCTGTTCGCGCCCTTCACGGCGTTCGAGAACTGCCGGATTGCCGCGCAATCTCGCCTCGACAGTTCGATGCATTTTTTCCGGCCAGCGGCGGCACGCAAAGATGTCAACGCGCAAGCGCACGACGCATTGGCGAAGGTGGGCCTCGATGCCCGGGCCGATGTCGTGGTGTCGACGCTGTCGCACGGAGAAAAGCGCCAGGTCGAAATCGCGATGGCGCTGGCGACGCGTCCGCGCGTATTGCTGCTCGACGAACCGCTGGCGGGCATGGGCGCGGAGGAATCGATTCGCATCGTCGAGTTGCTCCGCGAGCTGGCGGAGGGCCACGCGATCCTGCTTGTCGAGCACGACATGGATGCGGTGTTTGCCGTAGCCGATATGCTGACGGTCATGGTGAATGGACGCGTGCTGGAATCCGGATCGCCCGCGCAGATCCGCGGCAGCCGCGCGGTGCAGGAGGCTTATCTTGGTGTGGATTAGTGCGTACCCCCACCGCAAAGGCGCAAAGGACGCAGAGATCGCAAGGGTGTGCGCGCGGCAGGCACGCGCAATGAGAACATTGCCAGACATTGGTGATTCTGCGGGCAATGGCGCTACGAGTCGTTTTGACTTCCGCAGACCCATCGACTTTCTCGGCACTTCTTCGCGATCTTTGCGTCCTTTGCGCCTTTGCGTCGAGACGTATGCCTGAGATGTTGATCGAGGCAAGAAGCATCCACGCCGGCTACGGCGCAAGCCGCGTGCTGCACGGCGTCGACCTCACGCTCAGGCGAGGCGAAGCGCTGGGCCTGATGGGTCGCAACGGCATGGGCAAGACCACGCTGCTGCGAAGCATCCTTGGATTGCTGCCGTTGCAATCGGGCGAGGTTCGCCTGCGCGGCAAGAACGTGTCCGGCGCGGCGCCGCATCGCATTGCGCGCGCGGGCGTGGCCTACATCCCGGAAGGCCGCGGCGTTTTTGCGCTGCTCAGCGTGAAAGAAAATCTGGTCATGGCGTCACGGCCAGGTGTCGATGGGCGCCGCGAGTGGACGTTCGAACGCGTACTTGCGCTGTTTCCAAGGTTGGCAGAGCGGTTGCATCACGGCGGCCAGCAGTTGTCCGGCGGCGAACAGCAGATGCTGACGATCGGTCGCGCCCTGATGACCAATCCGGACGCGCTGATTCTCGATGAGGCCACCGAAGGCCTGGCGCCTCTGGTGGCGAAAGAAATCTGGACCGTGCTCGGTCGACTGCGCGACGCCGGGCTATCAGCGATCGTCGTGGACAAGAATTTCACGGCGGTGTCCGCCTTCACGAATCGCAACGTCGTGTTGGTCAAGGGTCGCGTAGCGCTGGAAGGCAGTGCGGAGGATTTGCGGCGCGACCCGCAAGCCTTGCAGCGGCACCTGGGAATCTAGCCCCTAGCCGCTAGTGCGTTACCATCACGACAACAAAATTCCCACGCACACGAACGTGAATTTCTTGCAGGCCGGCGGCCACCGCCTCGAATACGCGCTGCTGCAACCCGAAACCGCGAGCCCCGGTGCGCCGACGCTCGTGTTCCTGCACGAGGGCCTGGGCTCGGTGGCGCTGTGGAAACGCTTTCCCGGTGAAGTGGTGCAAGCCAGCGGATGCCCGGCGCTGGTGTACTCGCGCCACGGCTACGGCAAATCCGAAAAGCTGGCCACGCCGCGCGCGGTGGAATACATGCATCGCGAAGCGCTTGAGGTACTGCCCGAACTCCTCGAACGCCTCGGTATCGAATCATCGGTCCTGATCGGTCACAGCGATGGTGCATCGATTGCGCTTATCCACGCCGCAGGCGCGGCGCGGCCGGTGCGCGGCGTGGTAGCGATGGCGCCGCACGTCTTCGTCGAGGACGTGACGGTTGCCAGTATCGCGGAAGCCAAAGCGACTTTCGCCACCACCGATCTGCCCGAGCGGCTCGGTCGCTACCATGACGATGTCGCGTCGACGTTTCGTGGCTGGAACGACATCTGGCTGCATCCCGATTTCCGGTACTGGAACATTGAGGAATACCTGCCCGGCGTGCGCTGCCCGGTGTTGCTGATCCAGGGCGAGGACGATCAATACGGCACGATCGCCCAGATCCACGCCATCGAGCGCCAGGTGTCGGGGCCGGTGCGCACGGTGATGCTCGAGGATTGTGCGCACTCGCCGCACCAGAGCGTACAAAAAGATGCGACAACGGCCGCCATAGTCGAATTCGTCGAAGGGCTGCGCGGAAGGGCGTGACGCCTCTGTTACACTCGAAGACCATTACCTTCGAGTAACAGAAGCATGTTGAAAGGCAAATCCGCAATCGTCACAGGGTCCACCAGCGGCATCGGACTCGGAATCGCCACGGCACTCGCCGCGCAAGGCTGCAATGTCATGTTGAACGGGTTTGGCGATACCGCGCAGATTGAAAAAGTGCGCGCCGACCTGGCCGCCGCGCACAACGTCGCCGTCGTCTATTCCTCGGCGGACATGGGCAAGCCGCTGGAAATAGGCGCGATGGTCCAGCAGGCCGCGCGTCGTTTCGGCGCCGTCGACATCCTCATCAATAACGCCGGCATCCAGCACGTGGCGCCGGTCGAAGAATTCCCGATCGACCAATGGGACCGCGTGATCGCGATTAATCTGTCTTCCGCATTTCACGCGATTCGAGCGGCGCTGCCCGGCATGAAGACGCGCAAATGGGGACGCATCGTGAACATCGCCTCCGTGCACGGCCTCGTTGCGTCGCCGTTCAAGTCGGCTTACGTCGCCGCGAAACATGGCCTCGTCGGATTAACCAAAACCGTTGCGCTCGAAACGGCGGGCATGGGTGTGACCTGCAACGCGGTCTGCCCGGGCTTTGTGCTGACGGCACTGGTGGAAACCCAGATACAGGATCGCGCGAAGGAGCATGGCTTGTCGCGTGAAGACACTGTTCGCGACGTCATCCTCGAGCGCCAGCCGTCGAAGGAATTCGTCAAGCTCAATGAGGTAGCCGCGCTGACGGTGTTCCTGGCCGGCGAACAGGCGTCGTCCATTACCGGCGCGGCGTATTCAATAGACGGCGGCTGGACCGCGCAATAATTCTTACCGCCTACAACTCACCACGGAGACACGGAGAACACAAAGAGGCACGGAGAAAACCAGGACCAAAGATTGATTTGAATAGCTTCAGCTAAATGGCAATCGATCGGGTTTACCGGGCGCCACAGCAGACTTCATTTCTTGATCCCATTCTCCTGTTTTTGCCCTTCTCCGTGCTACTTCGTGTTCTCCGTGTCTCCGTGGTGAGATGTAGATGGCTTTGGGCTTGAGGCGCTGTACAGCGCCAGCACACACCCCAGCGCCGCAGTGCCCGCCGCGAGGGCGCCGAGCGCTTCGAAGCCGCCGACGGCCAGTAGCGTTGCGCCGACCGAGCCGGCCATCAGCCAGCCGATGCTTGCCATGGTGATGTTCAATCCGAACAGCGCGCTGCGTATTTCCTTCGGGACTTCGGCGAGTGTCGCCATCAATGAAGGCCGGCCCGCGGCATTCACAAACGAGTAGACGAAACCGAGCACGACTGAAACGGCGAGACCTGGATGCCAAGCCAGCAGCGGCAGGGCAATCGTCGCGGTTGCCGCCGAACCGATCGCGAACACGCGCGGACGCGATCGCGTGCGATCCGCGATGCGCCCGCCCAGAATGTTGCCGGTCAGGTTTCCCGCCGCGACGAGGGCCAGGACCAGCGCCAGCCCCGCTAGCGGAACGTCGTAAGCGTGTTGCAGATACGCCGGCAAGAATACGGCGACGATCGCAAAGCACAGGCGCTCCGTCGTGCCGGCAACGAGCAGCGCCATGAGCTTGGGTTTGAACAGCATCCCGTACGGCGTCTTCCGCCGTTCGGCATGGGGATGAACGGGCGGATCCGGCGGTGTGGTGACCCGCACGGCGATGGCGGCCAGGAGCACGCATGCGGCGTGCGTCGCAATGGCGCCGCGCCAGCCGCCGACTGATCCCAGCAAGGTGACGAGCGGCACGCCCAGCACGAGCGAAAGCGACTGGCCGGTGATGACCCAGCTCATCGCGCGACCGCGAATTTCCGGTGCGGCATGCTCGGAGACGACCGCGTAGACGAGGCCCATGAAAGCGCCGCCCCCGATGCCGCTCAATATCTGCCACGTCACCGCGGCAGCGTAAGTGTCCGACGTCGCGAATCCGAGTCGCATCAAGCCAATGATGAAAATACCGCCGACGAGCATTCCGCGGCGGCGGAAGCGGTCCGCCAACAAGCCAGCAACGAGCGATGCGACGCCCCACGTCAACGCCTGGATGGAAAACAGGTGGGCGACCGCCGGCAGTGAAACAGACAGGTCGTGCGCGATGAAATTCAGGAACGGCGCCGTGCTGGCGCCGGCGGACGTGACGAGGAAGACGCCCGTGCACAGCGCGATCAGCATCCACATGAGGCGGCGTTCGGTCATCTATTTGGTGAACGGTGAACAGTAATCGGTGATCGGTAAAAGCACGAAGGGAACCGCAACCGCGATTCCCTTCGCATTTCGAATGGGCAATTTTACCGTTAACCGTCAATGATCCGCGGGCTGCTCTTTATAGTCGGTGACCGGTACTGGTGAACGCGACGCTGTTCGGGTTGTTGTAAAATGACATCACAATCTGTATTTGACGCCATTTCGTAAGAATCCCGAAAATGGCGACCACAATGTAGTTGTGAAGTCATTTATGAGGAAACCGCCGATGAAGCAATTGAAAGCCGCACCCCGACGCAAAGCTGCGCCCGTGCGCAGGGCGACCACCTTGCGCCTCGATCCAGGCGTCCAGGAAGATCTGGTGCTGATATCGAAGGTGCTCAAGGCGCCATTGAACCGGCTTGTCAACGAAGCGGTCCGGGCGTTCGTGCACCAGCGAACCGGGGAAGTCGTAGCGAGCATGGAAAAGACATTGCAATTGCTGAAGGCAAGGAAGGCTCGTGATCCTGAGTTCAAGGATGCCGTGACAGCGTTTGTCGACGGCGAGGCGAGGTTGGCAAAGAAGGATCCTGCCGAGGGTAAGGTCAAGCAGAAACGTGGACGCACGCAGGTCAAGGTTCGCGATCTGCTGAATGGCTGATTGGGACGAGGACAGCCCGAGACTGCGCGAGAATCTCGCGCAGGTTCTGCGCGGAATCCAGCGAAGCTCGCCATCGCGGAAGATGCCGTCGCTTGAGGATGCTCGTCGCTGGCACTGGGATACGATGGACGGACTGCAGGTTTCCCACCCGGAATTCCGGGGAGGATTTCGCGGCGGGGCCGGCGCTCTAAAGGGCTACGACG
>JBDTTE010000210.1:0-6351 GCA_039930785.1 Betaproteobacteria bacterium
TTGCGTCAGGTGCGGATGGATGCTAGGCGTCGGGACGCAGCCAAGGTAGGTACCTGGCAAGGAGCGCAACGACGCAGACGCCGCACCTGACACAACCCGACAAATTTCGTCTCCATCGAGGGACCGGGGCGCTGCATCTTCGCCTATCTGGCCTCGGCCCAAAGCGCCACGGTCGCGCATGTGAGACTTGATCAGAGCTTCCTTAAGTCGCATGCTTGAAACAGGATTGCGCCCTCGAATAATCCTGCGCGAGAACACCCATGCGGCTGTGATAAAGTTCGCGCCTTGCCCTGCTCTCGCGCGGTACGCGTCGATTGCCGTTTCGGCCGAGCGCAGGATTTCCCAGAAGACAATGAGCAACGATTCCTACCTCATCGCGTTGCGGCGCATGGGGTTGCTTCAGCCCGACGAAACGCCTGCCATTACGCCACTGACCGGCGGCGTGTCCTCAGACATCGTGCGCGTCGACCTCGCGAGCGGACCGATCTGCATCAAGCGCGCACTTCCAAAGCTCAAGGTCCAGGCCGACTGGAAAGCGCCGGTCGAGCGCAACCAGTACGAAATCGAATGGATGCGGGTCGCCGGTGAAGTGGTGCCTCAAGCAGTGCCAAAAATCCTCGGCGAAGACCGCGCGACCGGCATGTTCGCCATGGAATTCCTCGACGCGAAGCGCTATCCGGTGTGGAAATCGCAGTTGCGCGATGGCGAGATCGCGCACGCCACAGCGGTCGAGGTCGGCGCGCGAATCGCCGCCATACACGGACGGACGGCCGGCAATCTGGATATTGCCGCAAGATTTCCGACCGATCATATTTTCCATCCGATACGGCTTGAGCCTTACCTGTCGGCCACGGCGACAAAGCACCCCGATTGCGCCGCGCGCCTCGAAAGCCTGGTGCGCGTTACCGGCGCGACGAAGAAGGCGCTGGTGCACGGCGACGTCAGCCCAAAAAACATACTCTCGGGTCCAAACGGACCGGTATTCCTCGACGCGGAATGCGCCTGGTATGGCGATCCGGCATTCGATATCGCCTTCTGCATGAATCATCTGTTGCTAAAGTGCGTATGGCGGGGGCAATGGCAGGCGCGCTACCTCGATTGTTTCGACGCACTGGCGCAAAGCTATCTCGCGGCCGTGACGTGGGAACCGCGCGCCGACATCGAGCAACGCGCCGCCCACTTGCTACCGGGATTGCTCCTCGGGCGCATAGATGGCAAATCGCCGGTCGAGTACATCACCAACGACGCTCAGCGCAATCCGGTTCGCCGCGTCGCACGCGCCCTGCTGCTTGAACCCGTGGATACGTTCGCCCGCATACGCGAGGCCTGGCAGCGCGAAAATCGACCATAACAAGCATCAAAAACAAAGAAAGCTTCCGCAAGAGTTCCCATGCCCGATACCACCATCACCAGAGTCCACGGCCGCCGCGTCTGGGATTCGCGAGGCCGCCCGACCGTCGAAGTGGAAGTCCATGTCGCCGGCGGCGCCGTCGGCCGCGCCATCGCGCCGGCCGGCGCATCGCGTGGCACGCACGAAGCCGTAGACCTGCGCGATGGCGGCAAGGCTTTCGGCGGCATGGGCGTGGCGAAAGCCATCGCGAACGTCAACCAGCAGATCGCGCGCCTGCTCCAGGGTCGCAACGCGTTGCGCCAGGCCGAGATCGATGATGCCCTGATCGCCGCCGACGGCACGCCCAACAAGTCGAACCTTGGCGGCAACGCAATGATCGCGACATCGATGGCGGTGCTGCACGCGGTTGCCGGCGCGCACCGCATGCCCCTTTATGCCTACCTCGCACAGGGAAAAAGCGTGCGCTTGCCGATGCCGGAGATCCAGATATTCGGTGGGGGTGCGCACGCGGGCCGCAGGGTCGACATCCAGGATTTCATGATCATGGCGGTGGGCGCGCAGAGCTTCAGCGAGGCGGCCGCGATGACCGCGGAGGTCTACCGCGCCGCCGGCGAACTCATGGCGCAAGCCGGCAAGCTCCAGGGCGTGGCTGACGAAGGCGGGTTCTGGCCGGCCTTCGATTCCAACGAGGAAGCGCTGACGATGCTCATGCGAGCCATCGAACACGCCGGTTATCGTCCGGGCGACGAGATCGGCATTTCGCTGGACGTCGCCGCTTCGGAGTTCGGTCGCGATGGTCGCTACAAGCTGGGCCTCGAAAGCCGCGAACTCGACAGCGACGGGCTGTGCGAATTGCTGCTGGCGTGGCTCGATCGCTATCCGATCGTGTCCATCGAAGATCCGCTGGCCGAGGATGACACACTCGGCATGCAGAAATTCACCGCGGCGGCCGGACGCAAGGTGCAGATCATCGGCGACGATTTCCTCGTGACGAATGCCGAGCGCGTGAAGGATGCCGTGGCAAATGCCTCATGCAATGCGGTACTCATCAAGCCCAACCAGGCTGGGACCATCACTGAAACCAAGGCGGCGCTCGATGCGGGCAAGGCCGCCGGTTGGGGAACCATCGTATCGGCGCGCTCCGGTGAATCCGAGGACGTGACCATCGTGCATCTCGCAACCGGATGGGACGCGGGTCAGCTCAAAGTCGGATCGTTCGCGCGCTCGGAGCGCATGGCGAAATGGAACGAAGCCCTTCGCATCGAAGAACAGCTCGGCAATAGCGCGGGCTTCGCGGGTCGCGGCGTGCTGCGGTCCTGGCCTGCTTAGTAAAAAGACGAAATGAAGAACAACTCGGAAGCCGCACATCATCGCCGCACTTTCCGCGGCATCGGCCTGATGATGGGCGCTGTCCTGCTGTTTTCGTCCATGGATACGCTCGCGAAGTTCATGCTTAAGACGTATCCGATGTCGGCGCTGATGTGGGCGCGCTACATGGTGCACGTCGTCGTCATGGTTGCGTGGCTCGGCCCGAGCATGGGCTTCCGGCTCATCCACACCCTGCATCCCTGGATGCAGATCCTGCGTGGCGTCCTGCTGGTCGGCAGCACCACGTTCTTCTATTTCGCCCTGCGCTATCTGCCGCTCGCGGAAGCGGCGGCGATTACTTTCGTCGGCCCCATCCTGACCGCGCTGCTGTCGGGCCCGATGCTCGGCGACAAAGTCACACGCCGGCAATGGGTGGCCGTCATCATCGGGTTTACCGGGGTGTTGATCATCATGCGCCCGGGTGGCGGCGTGCTTTCGCTACCGGCGGTTTTCCCCCTCGCTACCGCCATCCTGTTCAGCGTCTACCAGATCGTGACCCGGAAAGTTTCCGGCCGCGATCACCCGTACACGTCCCTGTTTTTCACAGCCATCGTCGGCGGCGCCATCACCAGTTTCGCCGTGCCGTTTCACTGGATCACGCCGACTCTGACGCAGGCGGGATTCGTGTTGTGCATCGGCATCTTCGGCGGCCTCGGACACCTGCTGCTGATCCGCTCCATGGAATACGCCTCGCCGTCGACCCTGGCTCCCTTCGTTTATTCGCAACTGATCTGGTCTACCCTGCTGGCGTTCCTGGTATTCGGCGACTTTCCCGAACCCATGACCCTGTTCGGCATGTTCGTCGTCGTCGCGGGCGGCCTGCTTGCCGTCAATTGGCAGCATATGCGACGCCTGAGCGACGCGGACGATCGGACCGGAACCCACTGAGGAGAGCACGACCTTGACGCGACCCATTGCACCGACACGCGACGGTTTCCGCCATTTCCAGGTCATCGCCACGCGGTGGGCGGACAACGATATCTACGGGCACGTAAACAACGTTGTCTATTACAGCTATTTCGATACGGTCGTAAACCAGTACCTGATCGAGCAGCGCGTGCTGGACATCGAGAAAAGCACGGTGATCGGCCTCGTTGTCGAAACGCAGTGCCAGTATTTTTCGCCGATCACGTTTCCCGACGTGGTGCATGCCGGTCTGCGCGTCGCCAAACTCGGCAACAGCAGCGTGCGCTACGAAATCGGCCTGTTCAGGAATGACGAGAAAACGGCTTCCGCGCAGGGGCACTTCATCCACGTGTACGTGGATCGTGCTTCACGCCGCTCGGTCGCCCTGGCTGGTGATTTACGTGGGGCACTGGAAAAAATCATCGCTGCGTCGAACTGACGAAAGAATTCCCGGATTCACTCGAGGTCGTCGAATTCATGCCCGTAGCGGATCGTGCCCGACATACCGGCAAACGCGCGGGGCTCCAGCTCCATGGCCAGGAAATATTTCTCGACCTCCGGGGCTGCGGACTTGAGTCCGAATCGCGCAGCCGCCGTGAAACCGAACCGCGCGTAGTAGACCGGATCGCCATACACGAAGACGCGGGGCTGGCGCTGCGACCGGCAGGTTTCCAGACCCGCACTGACCAATGCGCTGCCGACGCCCAGCCGCTGGAATGCCGGCATCACGGTCAACGGTGCCAGTGCAATCGCATTCGCCTGCCCTGCAGCGCCCGGTACGGCAATTTTCGAGAACATGACATGGCCCAACAGGTGCCCTTTATCTTCCGCCACGAGCGCCGAAACAATTTTCCCGGATGCTCTCAGGCGATCGACGAGACGCGCCTCCGCCTCCCGCCGGAAAGCCGTTCGCAGCAGGGCGGTCACCCTGTCGAATTCCTGCGGCTGCTCCGGGCGGATCAGGGCCATATGCGCTAGCCGCCGGGTCCACCGCCGTTGACAAACACTACCTGCCCGGTCATGTAGCTTGCAGCGTCCGACACCAGGAAGGCGACGGCTTCCGCGATTTCCGAGGGTTCGCCCTTGCGCCCCAACGGCACGGACTTGATGAATGCGTTGGCGCGCTCCGATCCGATCTTGACCATCGTTTCTTCCAGCATATCGGTACGGATGGGACCCGGCGCCACGGCATTCACACGGATGCCATAGCGGCCCTCTTCTTTCGAGAGGATGCGGGTCAGCGCTTCGACACCAATCTTCGAAACGGTATACACGCAATTGTTCGCAGCAAAGCGGCTGGTGATGTTGGACGACAGGTTCACGATGTTGCCACCCTTGAGCAATCGCATCTGCGGGAGCACGGCCTGGATCATGTGGAACGTGCCGTACAGATTCACGCGCAGGACGCGGTCCCATTCTTCCGGCGACGTATCCGCCAGCGACACGTGAGGAAGGTGCGTGCCGGCGTTGTTGACCAGCACGTCGACGCGACCGAACGCGGCCAGCGCGGCCTGGACTACAGTTTGTGCAGATTGCGCGTCCGCAACGTCGGCGCGCAGTTTTCTGGCTTCGCCGCCAGCCGAATTCACCGCTGCCTCGACGGCACTTGCATCGTTTTCACGACTGACGTAGGTAAACAGCACGCGATATCCGCGCGCGGCCAGCATCTCCACGATTGCGCGCCCGATACCGCGCGAACCACCGGTAACAACTGCAACGCGTTGAGTATCCATGCGCGGCTTAACCTGCGACCGGCACGCGACCGGTCAGCGGATACTGCGGATCGTTGTAGCCCGGGGTCGACGGATGGCCCATCGATACGAGGGAATTGACCAGCGCTTCACCCTTCGCGTCGAACTTGTATTCCAGCGCCTTCAGGTAATCCTGCCACTGCTCGAAGGTACGCGGCCCGGCGATGACGCTGGTGACAATGGAGTTGTTGAGCACCCAGTTGACCGCGAAGTGGCCGGCATTCGCACCCTTCTTCTCCGCGAACGCGCGGATTTTCTGCGCAATGGCGAGCGACTCCTTGCGAAACTCGGTTTCCATCATGCGTTTGTCCCCGCGGCCAGCGCGTGTACCTTCCGGTGGCGCTTCGTTCGGTCGGTATTTTCCCGTCAGAACGCCGCGCGCAAGCGGACTGTAAGGCACGACGCCGATGCCGTAGTAGCGGCACGCCGGCAGGATTTCCACTTCCGGCTGGCGGTTCATCGCGTTGTAGTAAGGCTGGCAGACAATCGGTTGCGGAACATTCATCGCCCGGCACAGGCGCATGACTTCGGCTATGCGCCACCCGCGGAAATTCGAAAGCCCGAAGTAGCGCGCCTTGCCGCTGCGGATGATGTCGCCCATTGTCGCGACCGTTTCCTCGAGCACGGCGTCGTCGAAATCGCGGTGCAGGTAGTAGATATCGATGTACTCGGCGCCGAGACGCTTCAGGCTGAGATCGACTGCCTCCATGATCCACTTGCGTCCGAGGCCGACCTGGTTAGGGCCGGGCCCGGCGGCGTTACCGACTTTGGTGGCGAGCACCCAATGTTCGCGATTGGCCGCGATGAGCCTGCCCGTGATGCGCTCGGATTCGCCTTTCGCGTACTGGTCGGCCGTATCGATGAAATTCACGCCGGCGTCGAACGCGGAGCTGACGATGCGCGCCGCCTCTTTTTCATCGGTACGATCGCCGAACATCATGGCACCGAGGCACAGCGTCGAAACTTTCACGCCGC
>JBDTTE010000211.1:0-6329 GCA_039930785.1 Betaproteobacteria bacterium
AGTCGACGCACAGATGTCCGCCATCGACGGAGAATGTGCCCTCGTGACGCGTGCCTGACAGGTGCGGCACGATGAACCGGCGTCGCAACTCCAGCAGGTCGGCGTAAAAGCTGTGCCAGTTTGCGTGGACCGGATGCGCGATCTCCGCCCACTTCAGCTTCGACGCTTCGAACGCCTCGATTGCGCCCGGATCGGGAATCGCGGCCTGCGACTCCGGCGTGCGGAATTGCTCCCAGATCGCGAACTCCGCGCGACGCCCCTGCACGACCTTGGGCGCGAGGTCCGGCCCGAAGTCGCAGAAAAACAGAAAAGGCGTACTCGCGGCAAATTCCTCACCCATGAACAGCATCGGGATCCCTGGCGCCAGCAACAGGCAGACGACTTCAAGCCGCAAGATGGCCGCGGGCGCCAGTGCGGACAGGCGCTCGCCGAACGCGCGGTTGCCGACCTGGTCGTGGTTCTGCAGGAAATTGACAAAGGCCGTCGGCGACACGCCGCCACTGGCCTCCCCGTGTGCACGACCACTGCGATGCACGGACGGTTCGCCCTGGAACGCGAAGCCTTCCGCGAGCGAGCGCCCGAGTTGCCACAAAGGTCGCTGCGTGAAATCCCGGTAATAGGTCTGGCCTTCACCGGTCGCCAGCACATGCATGGCATGGTGAAAATCGTCGTTCCACTGCGCGCTGGCGTGGCGCGGCGCATCCTGGGCATCGCGTAAAAGGCGCGAGGCCTCGTTACGGTCGTTCTCCAGGATCAGGTGTACCTGACGCGCCTGAGCCGGCCCGGAGCGTATCGCCCACGCCAGTTCCGAAACGACATCCGGCACCGTGTCGTCGACGATTGCATGGATGGCATCGAGGCGCAGTCCGTCGAAATGATATTCGTCCAGCCAGTAGAGCGCGTTGTGGATGAAAAAATCGCGCACGACGCGTGAGCGGCCGGCGTCGAAATTGATCGCGGCGCCCCACGGCGTCGCATGGGCCGGGTTGAAGAAATCATGCGCATAGGCGTGCAGGTAGTTGCCCTCGGGGCCGAAATGGTTGTAGACCACATCGAGGAAAATCATCAGGCCGCGCGCGTGCGCCGCCGCCACGAGGCTCTTCAGGTCTTCGGGCCGCCCGTACGAGGAGTCGGGCGCATACTGCAATACGCCGTCGTAGCCCCAGTTGCGCTTCCCCGGAAAATCCGCGATCGGCATGAGCTCGATGGCCGTGATGCCGAGCCGCACCAGGTAATCCAGGCGTTCGATCGCGGCGTTGAACGTGCCCTCCGGCGTGAAAGTACCCACGTGCAGTTCATAGATCACAGCCTCTTCCCACGGCCGTCCCCGCCATTCTTCGTCGGGCCACTCGAACGCGCCGGGATCGATCACCTCGCTGGCGCCGTGCACGTCCTCGGGATTGAAGCGCGAGGCGGGGTCGGGCACATCAAGGAGCCCGTCGATGGAGAAGGTATAGCGTGTACCGGGCGGGACATCCGCCAGCGAGATGCCGAACCAGCCGCCGCCGGTTTCGCGCATCGGCCGGCGCGAAACGTCGCGACCAGGGTCGAGGTTCAATCCAACCGAGGTGGCGCCCGGCGCCCACAGCTTGAAATGGACCTGGCCGCGGCTATCGATGCCGGCGCCGAACGGCATGCGGTGCTGCCGTTTCATCGGGACCCATCGACCCGGCGCAACAGCGCAAGCGAACGTCCCTGCAGGGGATACTCGACACCGCTCTCGATTTCCGCGAGCTGCGGACGCCCGGTTTCAAACGCCGTATCAACCTGCGCATACCAGGTGGCGCGGGCGTCGAACTCTGGCAAGCAGAATCCGATCGTGTCGTGGTGCGCGTTAAACAGGATCAGGAAGCTGGCGTCGTGCACCGGGCGCCCGCGCATGTCGGTCTCCTGAAAGGCATCGCCGGACAGATAGACGCCGAGGCAGCGCGCGTACGATTCGTCCCATTCCTGCGCCGTCATCTCGGTGCCGTCGGGCTTGAGCCAGACGATGTCCTTCTCCTTGCCCCCTCCGACTGGCTCGCCGCGGAAGAACGCGCGCTGGCGAAAAATCGGATGGTCACGCCGCGTCGCGATCATGCGCGAGGTGAAGTCCAGCAGGCGCTGGCCGGCCTCGTCGAAATTCCAGTTCGTCCAGGAAATCTCGTTGTCCTGGCAGTACGCGTTGTTGTTGCCGCCCTGCGTACGGCCGATCTCGTCACCCGCCAGCAGCATGGGCACGCCCTGCGACAACAGCACGGTCGCGATCATGTTGCGCTTCTGCCGCTCCCGAAGTGCATTGATCTCCGCGTCATCGGTTGGCCCCTCGACCCCGCAGTTCCAGGACAGGTTATTGTTGGTGCCGTCCCGACTCTCCTCGCCGTTGGCCTCGTTGTGCTTCTCGTTGTATGACACCAGGTCGTGCAACGTGAAGCCATCATGCGAGGTGATGAAATTGATACTGGCGCAGGGGCTGCGCCCGCTGCTGCCGTAGAGGTCGTTCGATCCGGTCAAGCGGCGTGCGAACTCACCGATCAAGCCGCCATCGCCTTTCCAGCATGCGCGCATGCTGTCGCGGTATTTGTCGTTCCATTCCGCCCAGCCCACCGGGAAATTGCCGACCTGGTAGCCACCTTCGCCGAGGTCCCATGGCTCCGCGATCAGCTTGACCTGCGAAAGCACGGGGTCCTGCCGCAGGATGTCGAAAAAAGCGCCGAGGCGGTCGACTTCGTGGAGTTCTCGCGCGAGCGACGCGGCGAGATCGAAACGAAATCCATCCACGTGCATCTCGGTGACCCAATAGCGCAGGGAGTCCATGATCAGCTGCAGCACGCGCGGATGTTGCATGTTCAGCGTGTTGCCGCAGCCGGTGTAGTCCTGGTAGTAGCGCGCGTTTTCAGCCGCGAGCCGGTAGTAGGACGCGTTGTCCACGCCGCGAAAACACAGGGTCGGGCCGCAATGATTGCCCTCCGCGGTGTGGTTGTAGACGACGTCGAGAATCACCTCCATGCCAGCGCTGTGCAGCGTTTTGACCATGGTCTTGAATTCGTCGATCTTGCCCGATGCGCAGTAACGCTTGTCCGGTGCGAAAAATCCGATGGTGTTGTAGCCCCAGTAATTGCGCAGCCCGCGCTCCACCAGATAGCGATCATCGATAAACGCGTGCACCGGCATCAGCTCGACGGTCGTGACGCCCAGCCGCTGCAAATGGTCGATCACCGGCGGACACGCCAGGCCCGCGAACGTACCTCGCAGCGCGGGCGGCACATCGGGGTGCTGCCGCGTGAAGCCGCCGACGTGCAATTCGTAGATCACCATGTCCTGCCAGGGAATGTCGGGATGGCGGTCGTCGCCCCAGGTGAACGCGCCGTCGATGACCTTGCTCCTGGGCATGCCGCTGGCGCTGTCGCGCCGGTCGAGCGACAGGTCTTCGCGCTTGCTGCCTATGGTGTAGCCGAACTGCGCGTCACCCCATCGCAGGTGGCCGTCAATACTGTAGGCGTAGGGATCGAGGAGCAGCTTGTGCGGATTGAAACGATGGCCGCGTTCCGGCTCGTAAGGTCCGTAGACGCGATAGCCGTACAACTGTCCCGGTCGCGCTTCGGGCAGGTAGCAATGCCAGACTTCGTCGGTGCGTTCCCTGAACGTGATGCGCTGGATCTCGTGCCGGCCGGATTCGTCGAACAGGCACAGTTCGACTTTTTCGGCGTGCTCCGAGAACAGCGCGAAGTTCACGCCCTCGCCGTCCCAATGCGCACCGCGCGGATAGGAACGGCCCGGCCACACCGCCGTCACCGGACGTGCGGACGGTTTCAGGCGGAAGCGACGCTCAACAGCCGGTCTAACGATACTTGCATCCATTCGGGTCTGTGCTCCATTTCATGATTCAATTCCTGCAAGGCGCGCTCGACGATGCAGAGCGTCAGCATCGCCAGCATGGTCGCCGTATCGGAGGGCACCGAGGCCAATCCCCGCGACGCTTCCCGATAGCCATCCAGAAAAGCCGCAGATGCCGCCTGATGCCATTGCGCGATGCGCACCGTATCGGACGCGTCGCCTTCGGGTTTGTGGAGTGCGCGCTGCAGGCGTGCCGCGTACGCCGCATACGAGAACGACGTCAGCATGCCGGCCACGTCATGCAGCGGAGAGTGCTTGCGGCGCCAGTCGTCCTGCGCTCGCGAGGGATGGCCTTCGAAATCTATCAACGCGAAATCGTTTTCGGCAACCAGCACCTGGCCCAGGTGCATATTTCCGTGGTAACGCGTCGCCATCAGGTTTTCCGGATCGAGCGGCAAGGCACGAATGCGCGCGGCGATGGCGTCACCCGGCAGCGCCTCGACCAGATTGCGCACCGGCATCGGCAGTCGATCTTTCGCCTGGTTCAGAACGTCGATCGAACGGCGCAGCGATTCGAGAACGTCCGTGCGCCAGGCCTCCAGCGCTGCCTCCGTCACGGGTTCCGGATCGAACGCGGCGTCGCCTGTCGTCGTCGCCAGGGCGCGGTGCAAGTCCGCGACGCGCTGGCCGAGCAAGCGCATTTGCGGAACGTAAAAACCTTGCGGTGCACCCTCGGCCACCGGGTCCGACAGGGTTCGATCGAGGTACGCCAGCGTATACGTCCAGGCGTCGCCCTGATTGCGTACGAACTTCTGCAGTACGGCCAGCGTCACCGGCTCGCTGTCGTCCCCGGCCAGGTATTCAACCGCACCGAGCATCGGCGCCGCGTGCGCGAACGGCGATACCTCGGTGAGAAAGCGCCCCATCTCGGTTTCCGGATTGACGCCAGCCAGCAGGCGGCGATAGCCCTTCAGAAAAAGCTCGCTACCGAAGAAGACCCCGGTGTTGCTTTGCTCCAGCGCCGGAATGCTCACTTCCGCGTCGACACCGCTCGCGAATTCGTCGAAGCGCGACGTCTTGGTGAAACGCAGGCGACCACGGCCAAGCACGACCTCCCTGCCTTCGCCGATACCGCGCGCCAGGGCGCGCGCGAACCCCGGATTGCCGAACGCGCCGTACAGCACGCCGATGCGGCCTTTCTGGCGGACTTTCGCGAAACTCCAATGCCCCAGCTTTTCCAATGGATCGTGTTCACGCGTTTCCCAGTCGAGGGCGAGCGGGAAAAAATAGCGCTGGTCTGGTGGCAGATCGCGCTCTGTCCGGACGTTTCCTTCACGGGTGCCGACTTGCGCACGCATGATCGCCAGCAGCCAGTTACCTTCGGAGGTCGTCCACTGCGGCACCGGATCAAACCAAAGGTCGATGACCGGCAGTGTCCTCGCGGCAAACCACACCCGGCTGCGCAAGTAAGGCAGCAGGATCTCGTCGCGCAAACGGTCGTGCGAGACATTGACGATCAGGTTGTCTATCTCATGCACTGCCTGCGGTTTGGCTTCGCTCCAAGCGCGCGAGAGCACCAGCACCGGCAGCGCGCTGTAGGGCATGCGCTCGTCGTGCCAGCTCGGTGGCGAAACATTCGTCGCGAGGTCGAACGCAAAATATCCGTGCCCCGTTAACGTCAACAGGTAAGGCAGCTTGCCGATCGGCGGGAAGGCCTGTTTGCCCATCACCTCGACCGGCACGCGACCCTCGAAGCGCGACAGGTCGAGTTCCACCGCCTGCGAAAGGCGCGAAAGGTTCGAGACGCACAGCACGATCTCGCCCTCGTATTCGCGCACGAACGCCAGCACCTTGCGATTGCCCGGCGACAGGAAGGACAGGCTGCCGCGGCTGAATGCGCGATGGCTGCGACGCATCGAGATCAAGCGCCGCGTCCAGTTCAGCAGCGACGACGAGCTGCGCATTTGTGCCTCGACATTCACGGTCTGGTAGCCGTAGATCGCATCCATCACCGGCGGCAGGAACAGGCGCTGCGGATCCGCGCGCGAGAATCCGGCATTGCGATCCGGGCTCCATTGCATCGGCGTGCGCACGCCGTTGCGGTCGCCGAGATAAATGTTGTCGCCCATGCCGATCTCGTCACCGTAGTAAAGGATAGGTGCGCCCGGCAGGGTCATCAGCATAAAAGTCACCAGCTCGATTTGTGTCCGGCTGTTGTCCATCAGCGGCGCGAGCCGGCGACGGATGCCGACGTTGACGCGCATGCGCGGATCGTTGGCGAAAATCTTGTACATGTAATCGCGCTCGCGGTCCGTCACCATCTCGAGCGTGAGTTCGTCGTGGTTGCGCAGGAAAATCGCCCACTGGCAGTCGTCTGGAATCGCGGGCGTCTGCGCCATGATCTCGACGATCGGATGGCGGTCCTCCATGGCGATCGACATGTAGACGCGTGGCATCAGCGGGAAGTGATACGCCATCTGGCACTCGTCGCCGTTGCCGAAATACTCGCGCAC
>JBDTTE010000212.1:0-6309 GCA_039930785.1 Betaproteobacteria bacterium
TTGATAGCTTCGATTGAACGACATGATTCAGAAAGCATAAATGCCACTCCTATACTTGTGAACGCGTCTTTTTTCTCAACACAAAACCGTAGAACAGAGATCGGCAGACCGTTCAATCTGAAATTGCCATTTCCAATCAATACAACGAAAAAACGGACGAGATAGGGCACGCTTTATTTGACTGCGAGAAGTTTGGCAGGAACCAGGGAAGTAGCTGGATTCCCGCCTGCGCGGGAATGACATGCATTCTTGGCAATCCGGAACGGGTCAGCACCAGTCAGTCGGGCGCTCGTTCTGTCGTCCTTCCCGTTACCCCGCCACCTCGCGCAGATAACGCATGTAGAAGCGAATGAACTCGGCGTAGTTGTCGACCCCGATGCGCTCATCGACCCCATGAAACCGGCTCAGATCTTCGCGCGCAATGCGCGCCGGGATAAACCGCAGGATATTGTCGGCGATCGGAATGAAGTGGCGCGTGTCGGTTGCGCCGAGGACGAGGGACGGCGCGACGATCGCGTCCGGAAAAGTCGCCTTCACGGCACGATGCAATTTGGCGAACGCCTCGCTGTCGACACTCGATACCGGCGACGGCTCGCTGAGCGATGTGCCGGTCGCCACAACCTGGACGCGTGCATCCGCGATCACGGCCTGTACGCGACGGATTGCCGCGTCGCTGCTGGTACCCGGCGCCAGGCGCAGATTCACCACGCCGCGCGCACGCATCGGCAGTACGTTTTCCTTGACGCTGCCCTCCAGCATCGTCGGTGCGAGCGTGGTGCGCAACATCGCCCGCGTCGAAGGCATCCTGTCCATTTGTACTTCGACTAGCGGCGTGAACAGCCACAGATTGGCGAATACCGCGCGCTTTATCCAACTCTGCTCCGGACCAAGGAACGCGAACTGCTGACGCACAGGTTCTGAAATCGCCGCGGGAAAAGGATTGCTCTCGAGTCGCGCGATCGCGGCGCTGAGGATGCCGACTGCCGTTTGGGCGGGCGGCATCGATGAATGCCCGCCTTCCGATTCGACAACGAGCTCGAGGCTGAGATAACCCTTCTCCGCCACACCGATCAGCGCGACTGGCCGATCGATTCCCGGCACGATGCCATGCGTGACGACCTGGCCTTCATCGAGCACGCTATCGAAGCGGACGTTCCTCGCCGCGAAGGCCTGCGCGATTTTCGCGGCGCCGTCGCGGCCTCCGATTTCCTCGTCGTGCCCGAAAGCGAAATATATGGTGCGCTTCGGCCGGAAACCCTGCGACACCAGGGTTTCGACGGCTTCGTGCAAGGCCATCAATGAGGCCTTGTCGTCGAGCGAGCCACGCCCCCAGACGAAACCGTCGGACACCGTCCCTCCGAAGGGCGGCTGTTGCCATTTGTCCGCGGAAACCGATTCGACCGGCACAACATCCTGATGCGCCATGAGCAACACGGGCTTGAGCGTTGCATCCGCGCCCGACCATTCGTAGATCAAGCTGTAGCCGTTGATGCGCTCCGACTTCAGTGCAGAGCGCAACCGAGGAAAGCTTTGCGCGAGGAAGGCGTGGAAGGCGTCGAACTCGGCACGCGGGAACTTCGCGGCATCCTGGTTCGAAACGGTCTGGAAACGGATTGCAGGGGATAGGCGCTGCACGGCCGCGCCGGTGTCGGGTGCGGTTTCGTCGTTGCGCGCCACATCGATCTGGCGGCTGCCGAAACGGGCGGTATTGAACAGCACGATGGCGACAAGAATGGCAATCGCCAGGGCGATTGCCTGCAACGTCCGCTTCTTCGCCGCCTTCTTCATCGGGGCCTCCGCGGGAGTGCCGCCGGCCTTGCGTCAGCGCTGTTCGGGAGTCCGAGCCGTCACTGTGCGTGCGGGCTGCAACAACTGGAAGAACACTTCGTCCTGCTTGACCATGCCGAGCTCGGAGCGCGCGCGCTCTTCGATCGCGTCATAGCCTTTTTTCAAATCGAGTACTTCAGCGTCGAGCGCTTCGTTTCGCACCGCCAGTTTGATGTTGGTCTCGCGCTGCGCATCGATCTGGTTGTTGAGCTCGTGCACGCGCAAGAGCCCGCCCTTGCCGAACCAGAGGGGATTCTGGATCAGCGCGATCAGCAGTACGAGGGCGAGGCCGAGAAAGCGCATCCGTTAGCCGCGATTCAACTGATAGAACGCATCGCGACCGGCGTAGCTCGCCGAGTCGCCGAGGTCTTCCTCGATGCGTAACAACTGGTTGTACTTGGCCACGCGGTCGGAGCGCGACAGCGAACCGGTCTTGATCTGCAGGGCGTTCGTGCCGACCGCGAGATCGGCGATGAACGTATCTTCGGTTTCGCCGGAGCGATGCGATACCACGGCGGTGTAGCCCGCGCGTTTTGCCATTTCGATCGCGGCGATGGTTTCGGTCAACGTGCCGATCTGGTTGACCTTGATCAGGATGGAATTGGCGATGCCCTTGCGAATGCCTTCGGCAAGGATGCGCGTGTTGGTGACGAATAAATCGTCGCCGACAATTTGCACCTTCTTGCCCAGGCGATCGGTGAGGATTTTCCAACCTTCCCAATCCCCTTCGGCCATGCCGTCTTCGATGCTGATGATCGGGTACTTGTCGACCCAAGCCGCCAGATAATCGGTCAGCTCGCTCGAAGTGAGCATGAGGCCCTCGGAGGCAATGTCGTACTTGCCGTCCTTGAAGAACTCCGAGCTGGCGCAATCCAGCCCGATGGCGACCTGCGAACCCGGCGTATAGCCCGCCGCATCGATCGCCTCAATGATGAGTTCCAGCGCAGCCTCGTTGCTTGCCAGGTTCGGCGCAAAGCCACCTTCGTCACCCACCGTGGTAGGCATGCCCTTCTTGTCGATGAGCTTCTTCAGCGTCTGAAAAATCTCGGCGCCGCAGCGCATCGCTTCGCGAAAACTTTCCGCGCCGACCGGAATGATCATGAACTCCTGCAGGTCGAGGCTGTTGTTCGCGTGCTCGCCGCCGTTGATGACGTTCATCATCGGCACCGGCAGCTGCATCCTGCCCGCGCCGCCGAGATAGCGATATAGCGGCAGCCCCGATTCGTCCGCAGCGGCTTTAGCAACGGCCAGCGACACCGCCAGCAAGGCGTTGGCGCCGAGGCGCGATTTGTTCTCGGTGCCGTCGAGATCGATCAGGGTCTGGTCGATGAACGACTGCTCCACCGCATCGAGGCCGACAATCGATTCGCAGATTTCCGTATTGATGTGCTCGATGGCTTTCAGCACGCCCTTGCCACCGTAGCGGCTTTTGTCGCCATCGCGCAATTCGATTGCTTCGCGGGAGCCGGTCGATGCGCCGGAAGGCACAGCTGCGCGGCCGCTGACGCCGGACTCCAGCAGGACGTCGGCTTCCACGGTGGGATTGCCGCGTGAATCCAGAATTTCTCGCGCAACGATGTCGACAATAGAGCTCATTCGGACCTTTCCTTGATTTATCGTTTCGTTGGATTGCCGGTGCGCGCCGCCATGAGTGCAGTCTCGGCAAGGCCGCGGGACTTCACCAGCTCATCGAGGGACTTCAACGTCTCCAGCAACGCTTTCATGAGATGCAGTGGCCATGCGTTCGGGCCGTCCGACATGGCCTTCTCGGGATTCGGATGCGTTTCCATGAACACGCCGGCGACGCCTGTCGCCACGGCGGCACGCGCCAACACAGGTACGAATTCACGCTGTCCGCCGCTCGACGTCCCCTGCCCGCCCGGCAATTGCACCGAGTGCGTGGCATCGAACACAACGGGACATTGCGTCTCGCGCATGATTGCCAGAGAACGCATGTCGGACACGAGATTGTTGTAGCCGAACGAGGCGCCGCGTTCGCACACCATGATGTTGTCGGTGCCGCTGGCTTCGCGTGCCTTGTCGACGACATTCTTCATATCGCCAGGCGCGAGGAACTGGCCCTTCTTGATGTTGACGGGCTTGCCGCTACGCGCGACCGCGTGGATGAAATCCGTCTGACGGCATAGGAACGCTGGCGTTTGCAGCACGTCCACCGTCTGCGCAACCTGCGGGATTTCGTCCTCGGAATGCACGTCTGTCAGCACGGGAACGCCGATCTGCTTCCTGACGTCGGCGAGGATCTCGAGGCCCTTGTCCACGCCCAGGCCGCGAAACGATTTGCCGGAGCTGCGGTTGGCCTTGTCGTAGGACGACTTGTAGATGAAGGGAATGCCGAGCGCGGCTGTCATTTCCTTGAGCTTGCCCGCAGTGTCCATCGCCATTTCCCTGGACTCCACCACACAGGGGCCCGCAATGATGAAAAGGGGATGATCGAGCCCGACCTCGAAGCCGCAGAGCTTCATGTCAGGCGATGCTCTTGATCTTGGCGGGCTCGCGTGCGACCTCGCTGCCTTTTTCGCGATACTGCACGGCGGCGCGGATGAACGACGAAAACAGCGGATGCCCTTCGCGCGGCGTCGACGTGAACTCGGGGTGGAACTGGCAGCCGACGAACCATGGATGATCGCCGAGCTCCATCATTTCCGGCAGGTTCTCGCTCGGCGTCCGCGCCGAGACCTTGTAGCCCGCCGGTTCAAGTAACGTCACATAGGCGTTGTTGACCTCATAGCGATGGCGGTGCCGCTCGTTGACGCGCGTGCCATAAATTTCCGCGGCTAGGGTGCCGGGATCCACCGGGCAGGATTGCGCGCCCAGTCGCATCGTGCCGCCAAATTCTGAGGTATCGCTGCGCCGTTCGACGCGGCCGGTGCGATCCAGCCACTCCGTTATCAGGGCAACGACCGGATGCGGCGTGTCGGGATCGAACTCCGTGCTGTTGGCGCCGGCAAAGCCGCTCACGTTGCGAGCGAACTCGATGGTCGCGAGCTGCATGCCGAGGCAGATGCCGAGGTAGGGAATCTTGTTTTCGCGCGCCAGGCGAATCGCCGCGATCTTGCCTTCGACGCCACGCTTGCCGAAACCGCCGGGCACGAGGATCGCGTCCATGCCGTCGAGACATCCGACGCCGTCCTTCTCGATACTTTCCGAATCGACGTAATGGACTTTGAGCTTGGTGCGCGTGTGGATGCCGGCGTGGATCAGCGCTTCCGTCAGCGATTTGTAGGAATCGGCGTAGTCGACGTACTTGCCGACCAGCGCGATGTCGATCTCGTGCACGGGGTGCTCGCGATCGCGCAGCAGCTTTTCCCACTTGGACAGGTCGGCCGGCGGCGCCGTGATGCCGAGCTTGCGGCAGACGATTTCGTCGAGGCCCTGGTCATGCAGGAAGCCGGGAATCTTGTAGATCGAATCGACGTCGACTGCGGAAATAACCGCTTCTTCCTCGACGTTCGTGAACAATGCGATCTTGCGACGCTCGTTGTCGGGAATCATGCGATCGGCACGGCATAGCAGGACATCGGGTTGGATTCCGATCTCGCGCAGTTCCTTGACCGAGTGCTGGGTCGGCTTGGTCTTGATTTCACCGGCCGACGGAATGTAGGGCACCAGGGTCAGGTGAATGAAACACGAGTTACCGCGGCCGTTCTGGATGCTCATCTGCCGGACCGCTTCCAGGAAAGGCAGCGACTCGATGTCGCCGACCGTGCCGCCGATTTCGCAGATCGCGATATCGGCATCGGCTGCGCCCATGCGGATGAAGAGCTTGATCTCGTCGGTGATGTGCGGGATGACCTGCACGGTGCCGCCGAGATAGTCGCCGCGGCGTTCCTTCTTGATCACGCTTTCGTAGATCTGGCCGGTCGTGAAATTGTTGCGCTTCGTCATCTTGGCATTGACGAAACGCTCGTAGTGGCCGAGGTCGAGATCGGTTTCTGCGCCATCCTCCGTCACGAACACCTCTCCGTGCTGGAAGGGGCTCATGGTGCCGGGATCGACGTTGATGTAGGGATCGAGCTTGAGGAGGGTGACGTTGAGGCCGCGGGATTCGAGAATTGCGGCGAGAGACGCGGAAGCGATACCTTTGCCCAGGGAAGAGACGACACCACCGGTTACAAAGATAAATTTTGTCATTCCATACCCGCTCCGACTTAGCCGCTGAATATTAACCCAATAGGCCCTGAGGCGTCACAAATATTGCGTCGCAGCCATCACAATTCAAGCCTGCAAATCCCGCGCCCCCGGCGTGGCCGGCTCAGGCCGCCGCTGCTTTTCTCTCGGCGAGCTTGCCCAGGTAGGTCCACGTTTCGACGACAGTATCCGGATTCAGGGAAATGGCGTCGATGCCACGCTCCATCAGCCACTCGGCGAGGTCGGGATGGTCTGACGGCCCCTGTCCGCAGATGCCCACGTATTTCCCCGCCTTGCGGCAGGCCTGGATCGCCATCGCCAGCATGATCTTGA
>JBDTTE010000213.1:0-6263 GCA_039930785.1 Betaproteobacteria bacterium
TTCCTCGCCCCTCTTCCCTCGCCCCTCGCCCCTCGCCCCTCGCCCCTCGCCCCTCGCCCCTCGCCCCTAGCCCCTAGCCCCTAGCCCCTAGCCCCTAGCCCCTAGCCCCTAAGCTACACTACGCCCCCATGAAAAAACTCCTGTTCGTCTTCGCCTGTATGTCCCTCTCCGCCGTTGCCCCGGCGCAGGATTTCCTCCAGCAATGGCGCGATAGCGCCGCAAAGACCATGGGCGAATTCCGGGCGGCGCACAAGGTCGCCATCGAGGCGACAGGGTGGCGCTTCGTGACCGGCACCGAATCGACGGAGAACGTGCCCGTCTCGGATGTGTTCATCAAAACGGTGCGGACGGAGAGCGGTACGGTTCGTTCGGCCTACCTGCTCAACGCCCTCTATGTCGAGGCGCCTGAATCCGATACGCCCGCCTATCACTCGACCAAGCTTCTGGTCTGGTTCGATTGCAGGGACGGGACATACCAGCAGCGCATTCTCGAGCGCTACGCCAGCGTCGACGGAACCGGCATCCCGGTGTCCCGCGAGGCGGAGCGGCAGGAATCGGCGGTGATGGAACTCGTGGGCGCGGACCGGCGTTCCTATGAGAAGCCGCTGCTGGCCGCGATATGCACATCGCGAATGTAAGACAGCCTCGCGTGAGCCTGCTGCTCGCGCCGATGGAAGGTCTGCTGGATTTCGTGCTGCGCGACATGCTGACACGTGTGGGCGGCATCGACCGCTGCGTCTCCGAGTTCATCCGCGTAAGCGGCAGCCTGCTGCCTCATCGCGCCTTCCTGCGCATTGTTCCGGAACTGGCTCACGCCGGGCGCACGCGCGCAGGCGTGCCGGTGCGCGCGCAACTGCTCGGCTCGGATCCGGTTTGCCTCGCCGAGAACGCGGCGAAGCTCGCTGAACTCGGGCCGGCCGGCATCGATCTCAATTTTGGCTGTCCGGCGAAATGCGTGAACCGGCATCGCGGCGGCGCCGTGCTGCTCGACGAACCCGAACTGATTGCTCAGATCGTCGCGGCCGTGCGCCGTGCCGTGCCGCCAGACATGCCGGTGTCGGCGAAAATGCGCCTGGGCTACAACGACGCGTCACGCGCGCGCGAGTGCGCGCTCGCCATCGAAGCGGGCGGCGCAGCGGAAATTGTCGTGCATGCGCGCACGAAGGCCGACGGCTATCGCCCGCCTGCCTACTGGGAACGCATTCCGCAGATTCGCGAAGCGGTGGGCATTCCCGTGGTGGCCAATGGTGAAATCTGGAACGTTGCGGACGCGCTGCGTTGCCTTGAAGTTTCCGGATGCGACGCGCTGATGCTTGGCCGCGGCATTGTCGCCGACCCGGGACTTGCACTCGCGATCAAGCGACACGTGCAGGGCTCGACCGAGCGCGAGCCAACGTGGGAAGATCTGTTGCCGCTGGTCGCGGACTTCTGGCAACTAGTCGGCACGCGTACTTTGCCGCGTCACCGCGCCGGGCGGCTCAAGCAATGGTTGAATTTCCTGCGCCGCCGCCATCCCCAGGCGCAGGAAATGTACACGGCGTTGCGCACCATCAACGATCCCGTGCTCGTCGAGCGCGAACTCTTCGCGGCCTGCGGAAACGCAGACGTTGGCAGCACGTTGCTCGCCGCCTGAACCTTATGCCGCGTGCTTTTCCGGCGACGCATCCTTGCCGAGATTTGCCTCGAGGAAGTCCAGAAACGCCCTTACCGCGGGCACCATGCCGCGACGGCTGACATAAACCGCCTGCTGAGTGGCTACGGGCGTCGACCAATTCTGCAGCGCGATTGCCAGCCGTCCGGCCTGGATATCCTCGATGCACAATTCCTGCGGCAGCATCGTCGCACCGAGCCCGGCGAGCGCTGCGTTGCGCAGCACGTTGAAGTCATCGGTCGTCAGGCGCGCGGTCAGGTTTACGTCGCGCGTCTCGCCATTCGCGCCGATCAACAGCCAACGCAGTTTCCGATCCGCCGAGCCGAAACCCATGACCGGAATTTTGGCGAGGTCTTCCGGGTCGGCGAGCGGCCCGTAGGTCTCCAGTAACTCGGGATGTACGACGATCAGCCCGGGGGCCGGACCGAACCGGCGTGTCACCAGATTGGGCTCTTCGTCGTCGCTAGTGCGCACACGTAATGCGACATCGATACCTTCCTCGACCAGGTCGATGCGGCGATTGGTAACGATCAGGTCCAGGCGGATTTGCGGATAGGCTGCAAGAAAGCGCGGCAGGATGCGCGCGAGATAAATCTGCGCGACCGGGATCGGGCAACTGATCCGTAGTGCGCCGCTTGGCACTTCGCGCACGCGGTCGACTGCCTCGATCGCGGCGTCCGCTTCGGCCATCACGTTCTGTGCGTGCTGGTAATAGAGCTTGCCGACCTCGGTGAGCGATAGCCGGCGCGTGGTCCGTTGCAGCAGGCGCACCCCAAGCGCGGTTTCGAGAGTGGCCACCCGTCGTGAAAGCCGCGATTTGGGCAGATTCAGGCTGCGCGCCGCCGCCGCGAAACCGCCTTTTTCCACGACTTTGGCGAAGAAATAGAGGTCGTTCAAATCCTGCATCGAGGCCCCTGATTGTCCTGATAATGGAACAATCTATCCCGATTTAGCCAGCTATTCCAGTATTGGTGACGGTATTAGTATCACTCCCACGCAATCGGCTGATCGTAAGCCGGCCAAATGTTCACGAGGGAGAATCATCATGAAAGTCTTGCATCTCGATTCCAGCATCCTGGGTGACGCGTCCGTTTCGCGCCAATTGACCCGCGACGTCGTCCAACGCCTGCGTGAAAACGAAGCGAACGTGGAAGTCTCGCATCGCGACCTTGGCGGCGAACCGTTCGCGCACCTGACCGGCGAACTGCTTGCAACGCGCGGCACGGCAGCCGAATTACTGAATGAACTGCAACGCCGCGAAGCGCGCCTGGACGAACAACTCGTCGCGGAACTGGCTTCTGCCGATGTAATCGTGATCGGTGCGCCGCTCTATAACTTCACCGTTCCTACGGGACTGAAGGCGTGGATCGATCGCATCGCGGTCGCCGGCAAGACGTTTCGCTATACCGAGAAGGGCCCGGAAGGCCTTGTCACCGGCAAAAAGGCGATCATCGTCGCCACCAGTGGCGGCCGTTACGCGGATTCCCCGGTGGACCACATGCACGTGGGCTATGTGAAGCAGGTGCTCAACTTCATCGGCATCACGGACATCGAAGTCGTGCGCGCGGCCGGGCTGGCCCTTGGCGAAGAAGTCCGCACCCGTTCGATTGCGGACGCCCGCAATCGCATCGGAGAGTTGTTCGCGGCAGAAACGGCTTGATGCGAGGCTGGTGACGCGAACGCCGTGACATTACCTTACATAGCACTGTCTTCCCCTCGGCCCGGCAGGCGTTAATTGTTCATCTGCTGGATCGAGGAGGAATCAATGAAACGCTTTGCTTTATTCGGTGTTCTGATCGCGGTACTCGGTGGTTGTGTCGTGGCGCCAGTGGCTGTGCCTGTGCATGCGGGGTATGGCCACGGCTACGTCGGCTACGGCTACCATTCGCACAATCATGGCTGGTACCGCTACGATCGCGGCGCATACCGCTACTAAGCTTCAAGCAAACTTGCAGGAAGACGGGCACCAATCGGTGCCCGTTTTTTTGCCCATTCGTCCCTTACGGCAACTAGAAGCCGGCCGCACATTAGAAGGGAGTAGCCGCGCGGTAGGTCATCGGCATTTGCGACTGTCACGCGCGCAGCGGGTAATATCCAACCGACGTCACACTGCCAATGCATTTGCCGCGCCTTGCATCGGCTGTATTGGAGCGTCCCGAGGGACTCATGAACTGCAGAAAATGCGTTGTGTGGACCGTCATTGGCATTGTTGCTGTTGCCGCCGCAGTGGCCGGGATTCTCTATCGCTCCATCGTCCCTGGCGGGTCGGTAGCGCGAGGCCGGGAACCACCGGCGATCGAAGTTGCGGTCGCGCAATGGCTCCTGCACCGCAGCGTTCCTGACGAATTCAGACAAATGAAAAATCCCTTCACTGGTGCGGCGGATGCCGTCGCAGGCAGGGATTTATATCGCAGGAAATGCGAAATTTGCCATGCCTACGATGGCACAGGTAAAACGGATATCGGCGCGGGCCAATATCCGCGTCCACCCGATTTGCGGCGACCGGATATTCAGACGCTACCTGACGGCGAGATCTTCTATCACATCCGCAACGGCATCCGGCATACCGGGATGCCCGGATGGGGCCTGCCTGACGAACAGGTCTGGCGACTTGTCGCCTACCTTCACCAGCTTCCACGAGTAGCATCGCCCGGCGCGAACGTCACGTTGGCGGACGCTTTCAAGCCGACAACCGCGGAATATGTCGGCTCGGCCGCATGCAAGGTGTGTCACGCCGACCTCTACGCGCGCTGGAGCAAGACGCGCATGGCGAACGTCGTGCGCGATCCGCGTGAGCATCCCGACGCGATCATTCCCGACCTGGCGAAGATGCCGCCGCCGGTAAAGTTCACCGCGGACGAGGTCGCGTTTGTCTATGGCAGCCGCTGGAAACAGCGCTATTTCAAGAAAATCGGCGACGACTATTTTCCGCTGCCGGCCCAGTGGGACGTCACGCACAAAGCCTGGAAGCCGTACCACGTTGCGAATGGCACGGACTGGTGGGTGAAATTTTATCCAGAGGACAATTTCCAGCGCCCGACCGGGCCGCTGTGCGACGGTTGCCATTCGGTGAACTACGATATCGAAACGAAGAAAGTCACGGAATGGAATGTCGGCTGCGAGCGTTGCCACGGTCCGGGCGCTGAACACGTGAAACGAGACGGGCATGGCGCAATCGCGAATCCTTCAAAAATGAATTACGTAGAGGCGAACGACGTGTGTGTGCAATGCCATTCCCAGGGGCAACCAATCACAAACCCGATCAAGGGCAAGTACTACGACTGGCCTGTGGGCTTCCACGTTGGCATCAACAAACTCAGCGATGTCTGGAAGCTGGAGGAGCACAAGCTCGGAGAGCAGACTTTCACGCACTTCCCGGACGGGACGGCGCACAAAAACCGCATGCAGGGCAATGATTTCGTCCAGAGCTTGATGTATGCGCGTGGGGTTACCTGTTTCAGTTGTCACGATGTGCATGGGACTGAGCACGACGCGGTCTTGTGGAAGCCCGCGAAATCCTTGTGCATGGATTGCCATGGACCCGAATCGCCCAACGGGCCACACGCGCCCACTATCGAACAGCACACCCACCACAAATCTGGCAGCGCTGGCAACGAGTGCATCGAATGCCATATGCCGAAAATCGAGCAGACCATAGGCGACGTCAATGTACGCAGCCATACGTTTCACTTCGTTACGCCAGCGAGCACTGAATCGCTGAAAATCCCGAACGCCTGCAATGTCTGCCACAAGGACAAGTCGCCGGCTTGGGCGGCCGAAGCCCTGAAGGGATGGGGAGACCGTTCGCCTTGGCGCATGCAAAACTGAACCGCTCGAAGCACTAGCGGTATTGCGCCTGTGATCCGTCACTCGTCACCGCTTTCAGTCCCCCGGCTCCATTTCCGAAAACCGCACCGGCAGGATCTTGCGCGTGGACAGCTTCCCGTCCGCGCCTTTCTCGACGAGCACTAGTTGCTGCTCGGCCGGCAATCCCGCGGGCAGGACCATGCGCCCGCCGGGCTTGAGCTGGTGGATCAGCGACGGCGGAATCAGGTCCGGCGCCGCCGTGGCGATGATGCGGTCGAAGGGCGCATGTTCCGGCCAGCCGTCATAGCCATTGCCGACACGGATCTCGACATTGCCGATGCCGGCGCGGGCCAGCCGCTTGCCGGCCTGTTCGGCCAGCGGCGCAATGATCTCCACGCTGTAAACCTGGCGTGCAATTGCGGCCAGGATCGCCGATTGGTAGCCCAGGCCGGTACCGATCTCGAGGACAACGTGGTCCGGCTCAAGCTGCAAGAGGTCGGTCATCAACGCGACGATGTACGGTTGCGAGATGGTCTTGTCGTGACCGATCGGGAGCGGACGGCCAAGATAGGCGTAAGGCTGGATTTCTGCCGGGACGAATTCGTGGCGGGCGACGCGACCCATTGCCGCCATGACTCGCGCATCGAGATTGTATTTGCCGATTTTCTCGCCCGTCATGACCGTGGTCGCGATGATTTCCGCCACCATGAGCTGGCGCATTTCGGCGAACTGCCCATCGTCCATCTGCGGTTTGGCCATTGCGGGATGGTACGCCGGGTTGATGCGCGATTAGAAGTGGATGGAG
>JBDTTE010000214.1:0-6219 GCA_039930785.1 Betaproteobacteria bacterium
ACGCGGGCTGGTCTGCCGTGCGCAGGCGCTCGACCTTGCGGCCGACCATCAACGCGACCGCTGCGCCGATAAGCAGGCACATCGCCAGGAATGTCAGTCCGGTACGGAATCCGCCCTCGGTATTGTCCTTGAGCCAGCCCACCGCGAAAGGTCCGATGAAGCCGCCGAGGTTGCCGACGGAATTGATGAACGCAATGCCACCCGCCGCCGCGATGCCGGTCAGGTAACCCGTGGGCATTGCCCAGAACGTCGGTTGCGAGCAGTACATGCCGATTGCCACCACGGTCATCGCGATCATGGCCAATACCGGCGAGCCGGCGTAGGCGCTGTACAACATGGCGACACCCGCGAGGGCGAGGGGGCCGGCGCAATGCCAGGTGCGTTCTCCGGTCTTGTCCGAATGGCGCGACCACAACACCATGCAGATCGTTGCGATGAGATAGGGAATCGCCATCACCAGACCGATGTCGAGCGGGTCTTTCAAGCCCATGCCCTTGATGAGTTGCGGCATCCACAACGCCAGTCCATAGATGCCGATTGCGAGCGATGTGTAGACCACCGCGAACATCAGGATTTTCGGATGCGCAAGCGTCTGCCACAAGGTCAGATGCTTGGTCTCGGTACGCGCCGCCGCTTCGCGCGCCAGGGTATCGGCAAGGTGTTTTTTCTCGGCGTCGGTCAGCCATTTTGCATCCGAAGGCCGGTCGGTCACGGCTTTCAGCGTGAAGAAGCCGAGCACGATCGAAGGAATGCCCTCGATGATGAATAGCCAGCGCCACCCGGGATAACCCATCGTGCCGTCGAAGAACTTCAGGATCAGCCCAGCGATCGGCGCGGCGATCGTGTTGTTCAGCGGGCTGATGATCAAAAACAATCCAAAGATGCGCCCGCGATACTGCGCCGGGAACCACAAGGTCAGGTAATAGATGACGCCGGGGAAAAAGCCGGCTTCGGCCACGCCCAGCAGAAAGCGAATGATGAAAAAGCTCGCCTGCCCGCTGATGAATCCCATCGCGATGGCCAGCACGCCCCAGCTCAACATGATGCGCGTGAACCAGATGCGCGCACCGACCTTGGTCAGGATCAGATTACTCGGCACTTCGCCGAGGAAATAGCCGAAGAAGAACAGGCCCGCGCCCCAACCGTAAATCGTGGCGGTGAAGCCGAGCTCCGCGTTCATCGTCAACGCTGCGAAGCCGACATTCAGGCGATCGATGATGCAGATCAGATAGGTGAGCAGCAGGAAGGGCAGTACGCGCCATGCCATCTTGCGTACAAGCGCCTGTTCTTCGACTTGCGTCATGTTCTCCCCTTAATTTAATACTTCTTGTCCAGCTCTCACCGCGGAGGACGCGGAGGACGCAGAGGAAAAACGGAGGAACCATGTTAGTAGAGTGAGGGAACTTTCCGATATTCGGATCGCGAACACCGGCACTTCACTGTCACGCAATTCCTTCCTCGATCGTGCCTTTCCTCTGCGCCCTCTGCGTCCTCTGCGGTTGGCGCTTCGATCTACGAGTTCTAGTTCTTGCCTTCGCTCTTTTCCCAGTTTTTCATCAGCATGTTCGACGGGAAATTTTCGTCGACCAGCTTGCGTGCGGTCTCTGCGCCCGCGATGGGCAGGCCGCTCTTCTTCGGGTCCAGCAGGCCGATCTGCACCAGCACGGAAGCCTGGTCCCAATAGATGTGTTCGTGATAGAGCTTGTCGCCGCGAAAGTTGATGATGGCGACCAGCGGGATCTCGACGTATTTTCCGGTTGGCGCTATGCCCGGCAGCATCCAGTCGATCTCGACGTCGTGCGTGAAACAGAACAGCATTTCATCGACCAGGCGATCCGCGCCTATGGTTCGCGAAACCGGAATGAGTTTCGTGTCTTTCGCCGTGGTCGGGATGAAGTGGTGCTTGTAGAAACGCTTCAGGTGATCGTGACCGACGCCGCCGGTCAACGTCGGAATGTGGTTCACGTAGGGCTCGGGCACCATCGTCTTCATCGTCGCTTCGACGTCGCGCGTGCCGAACTCGTGCATCGTGTGCGCTTCCCACAATGCCGATAAATCGTAGTGCGGCCCCATGACCTTGCGATACAGCGCTATCGAGCGCGAGTGCGCCATCATCGCCGCCGGGCGGTTGAAGTGCATGCCGCCGGTGCGCGCGAATGCATGGTCGACGCCGGGGTACACGTAGATTTCCACCGCGGTGTTGCCCTTGAACGCGGAGCGGATTTTTTCGACGGCTTCGGGTGGTGCGTATTTATCGTCGGCGGCGAAATGAAGGACCATCGGCACCTTGATCTTAGCGGCCTCCCCCAGATACTGGTCGATGGTCACGCCGTAATAGCCGACTGCGCAATCCACACCGGAGCGCGCGGCGGCGAGGTACGCCAGGCGCCCGCCCAGACAGAATCCCAGTGCGCCGACCTTCCCGGTGACTTCGGAACGCGTGCGCAACGTGCGCACTGCAGCGGTGACGTCTTCCATGCCCTTGTCGGTGTCGAAGCGCTGAAAGTAGTCGAACGCCTTTTTCCAGTCTTCTTCCGTGTAGCCCAGCTCGACATCCTTGTCGAGGCGCCAGAACAGGTCCGGCGCCAGCACGACGTAGCCTTCCTCGGCGTAGCGGTCGGCCGTCTCGCGGATGAATCCGTTGATGCCGAAGATTTCCTGGCAGAGCACGATGCCGGGGCCCTTGCCGCCGGCGGGCAAGGCTAGATAGCCCCTGAACTTGCCGCCATCGGCGGCCTTGATTTCAATCCATTGTCCCTTCGACTTCGACTCGGCCATGACGGTCTCCCATTGCTGTTTTTGTTGCTGCGACGCGGAGCGCGCCTGGCAACGAGGCAGCCGCTCTTTTACCGCGCGTCCCGGCGACGTGTCAAACCGCATTCCCGTCGCAGGAGCGGTCGTCCCGGATTGGGGGCCGCTCGCCGCCCGCGCCTTGACAAAGGGGGGCCTGCCACCTAGATTCCGGCGGGTCCGTTCGTCATAAATCGGGCGCGCCGGCCGGTTGGTCCGCGCGACTCGCGTTCCCAGAATCCACACCGGGGGGGTATCACCATGATTCCGTTCACGCGCCGCCGTTTTCTGCAGGCGACGGGGGCGGCAGCGCTTGCCGCGCCGCTCGCCAGCTCACTGATCACCAGCCGCGATGCGCATGCGCAATCCGCCAAGGTGCTGACCATCGCCTACAACGTCGCGCTGCCCTCGTGGGATCCGACCACCGGGCCGTCCGCCGTGAACCCGACCATCCAGTCGATTTATAAATCGGTATTCGATTCCTATATCGACCAGGACCCGGACCTGTCCTTCAAGCCCGGCCTGCTCACCAAATGGGGCTGGAACAAGGACCGCACCAAAGTCGAAATGGAAGTGCGCAAGGGCGCGTTCTGGCATGACGGCAGCCCGGTCACGCCCGAGGACGTCGTCTGGTCGCTGGAGCGCGCCGGTGATCCGAAAACCGGCAATCCGATCCAGTTCGTCTGGGGAAAAATCGGCAACTTCAAGATCGACGGCCAGATGGTCACGGCGGACGTCAAGGAATTCGAGCCGGCGCTGTTCAAGTGGATGGCCTTCCTCACCGGCTACGTGATGCCAAAGAAGGCCTACATGGCGGCGGGCGCCGAGGGCTGGGAAAGCAAGCCGATCGGCAGCGGTCCCTACATGGTCGAGAAGTTCGAGCGCAATGCCTACATTCGGCTGAAGGCGTTCCCGAAATACTGGGGGCCGAAGCCGGCGTTCGAGACCGTGGTGTTCAAGCTCGTCGGCGATGCGTCGGCGCGCGTGGCGGAAATCGAAAGTGGCTCGTCGGACCTCACGCTGGAAGTGCCCTATGAGGAATTCGATCGGCTGAAGGCCAAGAGCGGCCTGGCCGGCGTTGCGCATCCGGTGTCCGACATCGGCATGATCTTCATCTCCAACGTCGCTCCCATGCTCGACGCCAACGTGCGCCAGGCCATGGTGCACGCCATCGACAAGAAGGCCATCGTCGACAAGCTGCTGCGGGGCTACGGCACGGTCATCGACACGCTGGAGGCGCCGCAGTACGCCGCGTTCGATCCCTCGATCAAGGTCAAATACGATCCGGAACTCGCGATGGAGTATCTCGCCAAGTCCGGTTACTCCACGTCGAAGCCGGTGCAGTTCACCATCCAGACCACGCGCGGCTTCAAGCCCAAGGATTACGAAATGATCCAGGCGGTGACCGGCATGTGGCGCAAGGTCGGCATCGAGGCCAACGTCGAGATCTACGAAATCGCCAAGCACTTCGAATTGCGCATGCGCCACGGCCTAGCACCGGCGGCGTTCTACAACTGGGGCAACTCGATCGGCGATCCGTCCACGTCCACTGGCTTCGCGATGTTCAGCCACTCGCCGCATTCGGGGTGGAAGACCGATGACGTCGACCTGAGAATCGCGCCGTTGTGGGGCGAGAAAGACGAAGCGAAACGCATCGCCGGCTGGAAGGTCGTGGATCGCTACATCGCCGAGAACGCGTACGTGATTCCGCTGCTGCAGTATTCGCAACCGGTCGTGTACAAGAGCAGCATCAAGTTCACGCCGCATGTAGCGGGATTTATTCTTCCCCAGAATATCAAACCCGCGTAGTACCTACCCATTACACCCGACGCAGAGGCGCAGAGAAGAACAAGAGAACGCGGAGAACGGCATAGACGGAAAAAGCATACGAGTATTGGTGACACCCACATGTCCGGTTGTTCTCCATGAAATGTTCTTCCTCTGCGTTCTCATGTTTTTCTCTGCGCCTCTGCGTTGGATTGAAAGCCTGAAATTGAAAAAGAATTTCTCCAGACGTCGATTCCTTGAGGTCTCGGGCGTTACCGCTCTGTCAGCCACTTCGCTCGGCGCGCTCTTGCAGGGCAATGCCGCGCGTGCTGAGTCGGGAAAGACGCTGACGATCGCGTACAACACCGCATTGCCGTCGCTCGATCCCACCAACAGCGCGAAGACCTCCAGCCCGGCCGTGCAATCGATCTTCAAGGCCATCTTCGATCCCTATATCGACCAGAATCCGGACTTGAGTTTCAAGCCAGGCGCGTTGACGAAATGGGGATGGAACAAGGACAAGACCGCGATCGAGCTGACGTTGCGCGAGGGCATGTTCTGGCATGACGGCACGCCGGTGACCGTCGAGGACCTGATCTGGTCGCTGCAGCGCGCGGGCGACGAAAAGAACGGCAACCCCATGCAGTTCATGTGGCGCAAGCTAGGCGAGATTACGGCGAAGGGCAATACCGTCGTGGTCAAGGTCACTGAGTTCGAGCCTGCATTACTGAAGTGGCTGGGCTTTCTCACCGCGTACATCCTGCCGAAGAATGCGTTCACGGCTTCGGGCGGCGCGGCGGGCTGGGACGCGAAACCCGTGGGCAGCGGGCCGTACACGGTCGAGAAATTCGAACGCGACGGCTACATCCGCCTCAAGGCGTTCCCGAAATACTGGGGGCCGAAGCCGGCATTCGAAACCGTGGTGTTCAAGTTCGTGCCCGACCCGGCCAGCCGCGTCGCCGAAATCGAAAGCGGTGCAGCCGACCTGACGCTGGAAATTCCCTATGAGGAATACGACCGGCTCATCGCCAAACCGGGCCTTGCGGGCGCCGCGTATCCGATGTCGGACATCGCCATCCTGTTCATCACCGATCGCGAGCCCATGCTCGACAAGAACGTGCGCCTGGCGGCCGCTCACGCGATCGACAAAAAGGCCATCGTCGAGAAGCTCATGCGCGGTTACGGCAAGCCGCTCGATACGTTGCAGGCGCCTGAGTACGCAGCCTACGATCCTTCAGTAAAAGTTACGTACGACCCGGAACTGGCGAGGCAGCTGCTGGCAAAGTCGGGCTTCTCGCCCGAGAAGCCGGTCAAGCTGACTGTGCAGACCACGCGCGGTTACAAGCCCAAGGATTACGAGTCCGTCGCCGCCATCGTCGCGATGTGGAAGAAGGTCGGCATTGCAGCGGAGATCGAGGTGCTGGATGTCGCCAAGCATTTCGACTTGCAGCTGCAGCACGCGCTGGCGCCGGTGTCGTTCTACAACTGGGGTAACTCGATCGGCGACCCCTCCACGTCGACGGGTTTTGCCTTCATCGGTCCGTTTGCAGTCTGGCGCTCGCCCGATGTCGAGAAAATGGTCGGGCCGCTATTCGTCGAACGCGATGAAGCGAAGCGCATCGCCGGATATAAAACGGTGGACCGCTATCTGGCGGAGCAGGG
>JBDTTE010000215.1:0-6149 GCA_039930785.1 Betaproteobacteria bacterium
CTTGCGGTAGTTGAGTCCGCAATCGGCCAGGGCTTTCGGAATGCCCGAGCTTGCGAAGAGCTCCTCGAAGTGACGCAGAAACTCCTCGCGGCCCGGATTGTTGTCTTCCAGTCGCGCCGGGACCACGAGCAGTTCCAGCGGCCGGCCCCGCCGAAGGGCGAGCACGGCGTCGGAGCGAAAGTCGTTCGCGACGGCAACCGTGCCATCCAGGTTCTGGTAGTTGGCCGCGCACAGCATTACGGCAACATCGGCGAGCTGGTACGCGCAAATGCCCCCCATCTCGGTCACGCCCGTGCGGCTGTCGACCAGCACGACGTCGTATCCCGGGGCCTTGCCGACAACCTGGCGGCGCAGCCATTCAAAGAAGCCCTCCCCCTTCCAGTTATCGAAGAAGTCCTGCCAGTCGAAGGTCCGGACGGCGAGCGCATATTCCCGCAGGCGCTCCTGCGGCTCGCGTCGCCCTGACGTAATAATGTCGACGAGCCCACCCTTGTCGCTCGCCCGCGGAATGGCTTCCGTCACGAACGATCGCCAGTTCTTGAATTCGGCCCGCTCGAACGCCGCCTCATTCGTGAGCGCACGCTTGTAGGTCAGCAGCAGGTCCACCAGCCCCGGGCCTTCTCGGACCCTGCGACTCTCGTCGGCATCGAAGAAATAGCGCTCCAGCCCCGGCGCCTCCAGATCGAAATCGATGGCCAGAACCCGCAGGCCCTCGCGCGCCAGCAGATTGGCGATTCCGGCAACCGCCATCGAACGGCCGACACCGCCCTTGAACGAATAGAACGTGAAGATCATTCCCGTCCCTTCGCAATCACGAGAACAGCGTCTCCACATTGGCCACCAGTTCGGGCTGGCCCTCGAGGTCCTGGGTGCTGGCGATGAGCTCCGGCAACACGAAGCGCAGCCACCGCTCGATCCGTTCCCGGCTGTGCAGGGCAAGCTCGCAGCGCGGGTCCTGTGCCCCGCGGAACCGGTCGATCAAGGTGCCGACCCTGAGCCGCGACGTCTCGTCGAGCAGGGTGCCGATCGGCTGGATCTCCGGATCGAGCGGACTGATCGATAAGATCGCCGCGCGCGATCCTCCCGTCAATTCATCGGCGCTCGTTCTAAGTGCCGGCTTCAGAAGCGCCAGGTCGTCGACGAGCACGAGACAGCCGTTCTCGCGCACGGTGATCAGGTTACCCCGGGAACCGAAACGGTCATCGATGAATTCGTCGAATGTATATCTCTGCAACTGCAGCTTCGCCCCTCGAAGCAGCTTTTGCTCGCGCGACCCGGGTTTGCTCTGGTTGATGCGCTCTACGACGCTTTCGAGCAACTCCTGCACGGTAGGGCCCGTGTGACCGAGCGGTCGCCAATCATCGCGGCGCGGACCATAGCAATTCGCCGGCCAGCCCGCATCCTTGGAGAGCACCGATCCGATGTCCGAGTACTGCTTGAAACGAACCTGTCGCATCGAATCAGAAAAATCGTTGAACACCTCTCCCGACGCGGCATTCATCCGGACGGCTTCGTCGCGGTTGAGCGCGATCACGACGTAGGGCAGGCCAATCACGATGTTCGAGAAATCCAGCGTCGTCGCCGCGCGCACTCCGGAAAAAAGCGTATCGAGGGCTTGCCCGGTGTTGTTGGCCACGCTGCCAGCTGGCAATTCGACCGCTTTGCCAATGGACCAGGAAACCGGTACGTCGGCAAAGGCGACGCCATCGAGAACGAGGAACGCGGATCGCTGCTCGGGGCGCAGGGTTCTGTCGTCGAGCATCTTCAGCGCGGCCGCGACCTTCTCGCCCTTGTCCGCCTCGACCAGGCGGATGAGCGATGCCTGCGTCACGAGCAGGCAACCAACGCGAGCACCGCGCAGCGCGGTGTCGAAGGTGGCCAGATACGACGGGTCGTTGGGACTAAGTTCGACCACCCCGAATCTCGGGTCCCCCAGGTTGCGGATCGCATTGACGCATGCATCGTCGGTGCCGCGCACACAACCAACGACGATGTCGGGGCGCAGCGTCCGCGCGTGGACATGCCTTGATTGAAAGAGCGCCGGCTCGCGTGGACGAGTCGCCTCGAAATCCATCAATGCGCGCAGGACCTGCGTCTTGAGGTTCTCGATGTTCTTGAAAGTGGTCGAGCGCTTTTCGACACCACTCCCGATACGCAACCGAAACTTCGCAATCAGCTCCTCCGGGTGCTCCTTCGTGTGGGAGTCGGTCATGGTGGAGAAAATCGCGTCTTCGGACTTCATGAACATGAAGCACGGGACTTTCGCATCGACGGCGCAGTTGTACTCGATCTCGGTAATCGAAAGCTTGTCCTTGTTCCAGTCGGTACTCGGTATGTAACCATAACGCAGACCCAGGATTCCGATGTACAGCTGGCAATTGGCGACGTCTTTGCGGCAGCTTTCGATAAGACTGTCCTCGGACGCGTCATAGCTTTGCTTGACGAGATATTTGCCCTTCAGCACCTCCTCGACCGCATCGCGCTCGGCCTCCAAGTCCTTGAGCGTAGAGGACAGGTAGACGGTGTAGACATTGGCCATCGTGTGCTCCGGTATCGAGCTGGAATCCCTTCGAGCGTTCGGGCCGACAGTCGGTGGGCGCCTTCACAATCCCGGCTCAGTCCACGGTGATTGTTGCCCTTTGCCTCTGAACCCGGCATTGCAGCGTCGTCCCCCTCCTTGCAAGTGGCGTTGTTTCGGACAGCTGGCCGCGCACGACACGTAGTAGACAAGTATCGGCACTCATCGTCAAGAACTAGCGTACTCGACCATTCCGCCGCGAGGCAGGTCGTTTCGGCTACCAAGGGACGCCGTGGGTTGTTCCATGTTCGTCGTACGGTCGGGTATGGGGCCTGCCTTAAGATTAGCCTCCACTGCCGCCTGTCGTTTAGGCATAAGGTCGTGATCAGTCGACGAGGCGACTACTTGCAGATTCCGTATGGCTGGCATTTTGCTCCGTCATCCAATGCCGACGACCTCGCGCACCCAAGCAAGCAATCCGAGAGCGCATCCGTTGCGGGGAAAATGTTTACAAAGTGCTCAGGCTCCGCACAAAAAAAGGGTCACAGATTCTCGTCTGTAACCGCTTGATTTTGATGGGTTGCCGGGACTTGCTTTGGTACCCATTGCGCCCGCATTGCCTTACGATAAGGCCGTCGCGCCGGAAATCTGCCGGCTGGCGCGCGTAAACGCGCCGGCCGCCTGCCGAGCCCTGATGCATGAGGCAAGCATCGCTGTGTGGCGCAGTGCCGTTCTAGTGTCGGACGACCGCGGCAACCTGTCCCCGAAAGCGGCCAGTCACGCGCGACGGTCGCGACCAGATCCTGCCAACCAAAGCCACCACTACTCGTCGGAGTGAGGTGCCCAGGCTTCCAGGCAGCGGCGCGAGCCACCGTTTGTCCGGCTGCAGTTCGAAACGGTCCAAACAGAAAAGTGCAGGAACCATTCGATGTCACCGAATGCCAGTTTGAATGCGTGGGACTCGCTCATCGTTGCACCTGCGTCCTTGAGTTGCGTAAACGCTTCTCGTAAAGCCCGCGTTCAGGAGTGCATCGAGCCGAGCTCGACGACGCTCCTCGGCGGGACGCGGGACTTCGCCGGTGCGCCGATGTACAACATCGACGAGGCCGATGATGCGTGCCGCGTCGGCCAACCGTCCTTGCAGGGCGGCGTTCAGCGCGAGCGGAGAGAGCAAACCGAAATTCGTCTGCCTCCCGCACCAACAACGCATAGGCAGTTCGTCCCTCCGCAATGGCCTCGTCCAAGCGGCCAAGCAGCGTCAACCCCATCATTGCGCCTAAGTGGTCGTGTGTGAAGACCACTTGTTAAGGAGCAAAAATGAATTCAATCATCTTGCTTATAGTGGCGGGCATCATTGGCCGTGAAAGTTGTCAACGCGTTCTTCCCTGGGGCGTCTTCGCGGTCCGGCTTAGATCGGGGCATCGGGGGCCCTGCCTGCGCAAATCGGGTGATGTGGCACGTGAGCTTCTTGCGTCGTGAGTCGGCGACGATTCGCGAAAACTTTTTACAAAGTGCTTGCATACGCCGGCAGAAATGAAAAACGGCTACAGATTTTCGCCTGTAACCGTTTGATCTTGTTGGTTGCGGGGACAGGATTTGAACCTGTGACCTTCGGGTTATGAGCCCGACGAGCTGCCAGACTGCTCCACCCCGCGTTGCAATTATAACGCGTGTGGGTCGTGCCGGTCAATTGATGGTGTTCCGCGCCGTTGGCTCCGGCGCACTGCGCGATCCGCGCAAGAAACGCAATTGATTTCGATCGATCAGCCGCTCGACGGCTGCGTCGCGCGCTGCGCTGTCGCCCCGCCCGCGCCGCGCTTGCGCAAGGTCTTGAGCTTTTCAACCATCGCCGCGCCAACGGATATCTGAGGATTCGACGGCGGCGAATAGCCGGCCTCGCGCTCTCGCTCCGCGACACGCGCCTTCGCGGCCTCGAATGCGGTGGGAAACGAGTCGCCTTTGCCCAGCGCCTGGAAGAACGCTTCGCCAAACAATGTGGGCGGCGTCCGGTCGCCGCAGCCGAACGCGGCGCGATCGGCCTGCGCGTCGGTGATGATCAATGTGTAATCGTCCTCGAGCGGTGCGACGAATCCGCCCGAGTAGCACGCGGAGACGACGATGATCCGCCACTTGATGTCCGCATCGTCGAGCAATTGCTTGAGCCCGGCCGGCCCCAGTTCGACGAGCGAGAGCGGCGGCTGCTCGGTAGCGAGCTTGTGCTCGGACGTGCCGCGGCCCGCGAGATACAGCATCACTACGTCGTCGTCGCCATCGATCGCCTGGCCGATCTCGTTCAGCGTTTCGCGCAAGTTGGTCACCGTCGCAAAAGGCGTCGTGATGAGCGTCTGCGGATTGTTGACAAGCAGCAGTGAGCGGCCGTCGGTGCCCCAGCGCAAGTCCATGATGTGCTGCGCCGTCTCGGCATCGGTGCGATACGCATCCTGGCGGCCATCCGGGGCGAACCCTACGAAATAGAGATCGGTGATGCCGGGCCGCTCGTCCTGCAGCTTTTCAAGGAGGTGATTGAGCAGGAAGGATTGCGCGGCCAGCACGGGCTCCGACGCCGCGTTGAGGCCGCCCGCGGTCGGAGCTTCCTCCCCCTCCGCCCGCCACCACGGCTCACTCGGCAGCAGTGCATTGCCGAACCATATCGGGGACGCGAGCAGCAACCCGCCGATGATCGCGCGCAGCCAGACATACGAGGGCACCGGCGCGAAGACCACGGCGACACTGCGGATGAGGATGATGACAATCCATGTGACCAGCGCGTACTCGAACCCGGGCACCCACGATGCAAGAGCCGAACCAGGCTCCAGCAGGAAAGGCAGGTAATGCAGCGCCTGCGCAACCGGCAGCGACGCGAGCACGATCACGGGCAACGCCAATGCGACGTGCCGCTGGCGATTGAAGAGCGCGATCAGCGCCGCTGCGAGCAACAGCAGCGCACCGGCATAGAATTCCGGCCCGGCGCCGAGTTCCGAGAACGCGCGTGGCGGGGTGATGCGAATCCAGTCGCCGGCGATGTCGATGACCGCCGAAAGCGCAAAGAGCAGCAGCAACTGGACCAGATCGATGCGAAAGGCAAGGCGATCGACGCTTAAGAAACAGGCAAGTCTCAAGCCGGCGCAGAGATTGCGCCACAGGTTGGCGAGCGCGTAGCGCATGCGGGCAGAAGCGGGCGGCGCGCTATGTGGCGGCCGCATGCGCCTCGATGTACGCTTTCACGCGGTCGGCATCCGCGGGCAGCACCGTGAACCGTTGCGGCCTGGATTCCAGGCCTGCGTAGGCAGCCGGACGCTCCGGCTCGCGGCCGAGCGCTTCGCGAATGACGGCGGAAAACTTCACGGGCAGCGCAGTTTCGATGCAGATCAGCGGCACTGCCGGCTCGCGCAACTCGCGGCCCACCTTCAATCCGTCGGCCGTATGCGGATCGATGACAACACCGTAGCGTGCATCGATGTCGCGAATCGTCGCAAGCCGATCGGCGTGCGTGCTGCGGCCGGAGACGAATCCCGCGCTCTGCACGCGCGCCCAATGCGGCGTGTCCGCGACGGAGAATCCTCCCGTCGTGGCGAGTTGCGACCACAGCGCACGCAAGACCGCCGCATCGCGCCCCACCGCGTCGAACACG
>JBDTTE010000216.1:0-6102 GCA_039930785.1 Betaproteobacteria bacterium
CGCGTCGCGAGCTTGGCGCTGCACGTACCATAAACTGCGACGCGCGTCGTGCGTTTCGAGGTCGTGCGGCGGGCCGTTCGTCGGTATGATCGGAACGATGTCATCAAGTTTCTACAAACGCGCCGCTCGCGGCGCATCATCGGCGCTGCCGCTGCTGGCTTTCCTGCTGTGCTCGGCGTGCGCCACCTCCGGCGGCGATTCCGACGAGGTGGACGACCCGACGCTCGTCGCGGAATCCGCGACCGACGTGCAGGACGCTCCCGTGGCCGCGAGCGAAGACGACAGCGAGGCCGAGGTCGAGGTTCCGGCCGCTGTCGCCGAGTCCGAGCACCTCGAGACACAGCCAAAGTCTGACAATCTGCCGGAGGTGGTGGTAAGGGGGCGCGAGCGCCACGTGGTCATCCGCGACCTGGTCGCCGAGGGTCAGGCGCAGCTGCGCGGGGTGGAACTGCAGTACGCCTTCACCGGCAAGGGCCGGCGCGAGGTGCTGCGCGGCCGGCCGGTCGCCTTCGCGTTGTGGAGCGAATCGAAGAAGAGCTGGACCATCGCTCAGCTGGAGATCCCCCGCCCGCCGTTGAAGTGGAAACCGGGTCGCGGGCCACTGCCCTTCGCCATGCGCACACCGGGTATTGAGGCGCGGCACGTGAAGGGCACGGGCGCCGAGCGGCTGATGTTCGCGTTCTCGCGCGACGGCGAGGAGCTGAAGGTCTACGGCCGCAAGTTCCCGGTTTTCAACAACACTCTCATCAAGAAGAAGCGCTGGCGCGAGGCGGCGGCGACGGCTCGACCCATCGTCTACCTGCCCTTCACCGAAGACACGCTCGACCCGCAGTTCGTCACCGGCGGCAGGGATTTCCTGCTTGCCACCGCGCGTCGCGCCATGGAGGAGTTGCGCAACGCGAATGTGCCGAGCGCGGCCTTCCCGGGCGAACAGCTCGCCAACGTAATACCCGCCGAGGTGATCACGACTCTTGCGGTCATCGAGCAGACCGACGATGAGGACTTCGTCGACAAAGGCAGGGACGCATTCGATGAAGTGCTCAGCCAGTACGGTCTGAAGCGCGAGGAGGCTTACCGCTACAGCGTCTCGAGCGCGAAAGCACTCGGCCCCATGCAGTTCACCAACCGGCGTGGCAACGGCACCTATTCGCTCGTCGTGCGCCGGTGCCGAGGGGCGCAATTGGAACCGAATTTCGAGCGCGGCGCGACCCACCTGCTGAATGTGATGAAGGCTGCCGTGTGTCTGCTGGACATTGAGCTATCACAGATGACGAGTGATATCCGCACCGCCTATCGCGCGAACCCGGAAGTGCTCGGCATCTTTGCAGTTGCCGCCTACAACGGCGGCCCGCGCAACGTCGCAAAGCTTTATCGCGCGCTCGACCGCATGGGCGTCCAGCTTGGTGACCTGCGCCGCGCGGGCGCGCAAACCCCGGGCTCCGCGGTCGCCTGCCCCTGTGTCTGGCGCGAGGAAGCCTCCGTGGTGCGCGCTGTCAGCATCCCTCGCTATAACCGCGAAAACATCGGCTATATCGAAAAGTACCAGAACATCCTTAGCCTGTTCGAGTAGGACTGCGGATAGTTGCGCACGGGGCGCGTCTCTTAGTATCGTGGCGCACCTCCCCAAGAGCCACCCGGATGACCGACGATCTGCCCCTGGAAAGCGTCGGCTTTCCGCAGCTCCCGCCCCGCGTACCCCAGGTGCGAAGTCTGTGGCGTCGCGCATTTGGGATATTGATGATGCGGCTCACGGGCTGGCGCATCGCCGGCAATGCGCCCGACCTGCCGAAATTCGTATTGATCGTGGCGCCCCACACCTCCAACTGGGATTTTTTCTACGGAGCCTTCGCCTATTTCGCCTTGTGTCTGGACACGTTGTGGCTGGTCAAGGAATCCGCAATCAAGGGGCCGTTGGGTGGACTGGCCAGGCATTTCGGCGCGGCGCCCATCGATCGCAGCAATGCCAGCAATGTGGTGCAGGCCTATGTGAAAGAATTTTCCGAGCGTGAACGCATGATGCTCATCGTCACTCCGGAAGGCACGCGCAAGAAGGTGGCTGAATGGAAGCGTGGGTTCTATTACATTGCGCTCGGCGCCAATGTTCCGATCGTGCCAGTTGCCTTCGACTTCCGCTCGCGCCGCATCGTTTTCAATGCGCCGTTTTTTCCCACCGGCGACGTTGAAAGCGATGTGACGAAGATCAAGGCGCTGTATAGCAAAGAGATGGCGCGGCGCCCGGCGCAGTTTTGATGAGGCGACTTCTTCATTAAACGATTCGGACGGCATTTTCGAAATGTCAGTCGCACGCACTCCGGCTGGTTGCAAACCTCCCTGCCGATTTGACCTAGAAAGTTCTTTAGTCCGGTGATGGGGTGACGTCCAACGAATCGCCTGGCGTATAGCGCAGTCGTCGTTCGATTCGCCGTAGGATTTGTGCGCTGAATATTCCGGCGCGACTCCCGCAACCGTCGGCGGATGTGGTGCTTCATTTGGACCGCAACACCGGCACCACGATCTGGGTCACGGACTTTACTCCGCAGAAGTAGGTAGGCCACTCGCCACCTCTACAGTCCATTCCCATGCAATGCGGGCTGTGGGAAGATTGAGTTCGACAGCGTCCTTTGACAATTCGAGGTTCAAGATGAGACCACGTTTTCTCGCTCTCCTGGGGACGCTGATTGGGCAGCTTTCGTTCGTGTCAATTGCCGTTGGCGGTACAGAGGGCGATCGTTGGTCGGGATCCGCGCAATGCAAGGTGAGCGTAAGGGGACCCGGCGCGTACGTGTACGACGAGACGCACTCGTGGGTGTTGGCTGACGGTCCGCCGACTGGCCAGGGCGCGATGCGTGCGTTTGCGGCTACATGGAGCGCGGTCGGAGAAGGCTCAGTTGAAGTGAAGCAAGGCGCACAACTTACCAGGAGGACTTGGACGACCAAGGCGCCTGCGATGAACGCGCCGATCAACATTTTCATTCGCGCATCTGATGGACGACTGCTTGTTCGCCCGGGGCACGCCGCGTTACGGGCATCAAGCGCGGTGACGGGCGAACAGGTGGTGACCGTCGATGGACAACCGCAGCGCGGGACAAAGATGAGCCTCGATGCCTACGAATGGCTCTTTCCGACCATCGACGCGGCGCCAACGGCCAAACGCATCAATGGGACAAAGACGCAGCCCATCAATGGTAGCGTAGGCCCGATGCAAGCGGGCGGCTCCACCGGTACCGCAACCTGTACATGGGATTTTCTCGCGCTGGATCGTAACGATTCGGGGGCCCCCGCCTTAGGTCATCCAACGTCCAAACCTCCGGTCGTGGACAACCGGCCGGTCTTGGAGCGCGCAGCGCCAGGCACTCGGTCAGTGATTGGCGCGAAGCAAACTACCGATCCAGCGCCCCAGTCACCGCCAACGTCTGGAGATACGGCGATCGTGGAATCACCGGCGTACACAAAGAAATTGCACTTCAATCGCCCGTCGAACTGTCCGGGGTTAAAGGACATCGATGCGCAGTACGACACGCTGAAAGCAAGCGTTGAACTCGCAATTGACCGGGCGATTAGAGCTCTGCAAGACGAGTTTAACGCAGGCGGTACTTCGCTCTCACTGGAGCAGCAACGTCATATTCTGGATCAAATCCACCTCCTGCAAGGTTACAAGGTGCAGGCGTTGGAGAAATTAGCCAAGCAAAAGGAGCTGGCCATCAGAAACGTGACCGAAACCTGTCAGCAACAATCTGGTCAGACCGAGCAGGCGCGTGATGAAGCGGTGATGAAATCATTGAATAAGGCAACAGACGCCCTGACGCAGAGCTACCAGTCGATTATTGGCGATCTGCACTGAGTCGTTCAAAGTGTATTGCGGCCAGCCCGGACGCTGTTAGCGCGCCGTGGTTGTCGAAGTGACAGTTACGCGGCCATCGGCGCGCAGCGTGATGCCGTCGATGGTCCAGGCGCCCGTGAGCGGTGTCGTTCCGTCGATCGCCACCGGCTGCTGCGCGAGGCCATGCGCCCAACTCGCGAACGGCACGGACGCATCTCTCACCAGATTAAACTCCGAACAGACGAAGCGCACGGGGTGCTGCGGGCTGTCGGGAACGACATCGAGTCGCATCGAGCGGGAATCGGCCTCGTCGCGTCGCGCCACGAGGTCGGCAGGACTCGAGAAATCGAGTGTGGCAATGCAGCCTTCCGTGCCGAACTGTCCCTTCACGCTCACTGTGCTGCGACCCCAAAAAGTGCCGTCCGGTCGAACGGTCAGTGTTGCGGCCGGCGACGCAAGTTCGATGGTGCCGCGCACGCCGTCGCCCTCCATCCCGAGCTTCATCAGAAATTCCACGCGGAGGCCGGCACGTTTGACGATGAACTCGACGGACCTTCTGCCGATGCCGCGCTTGCCGATCTGCTCCAGGGAGATCGTGCCGCGCTCGCCCGGATTGTGGCCGGCTCGGAACACGAAACTGCCGGGAGGGACGACCGGCGCGCCAATCGGTTCGAGCGACGACACGCCGCTGAACGTCGCCCGCAACGGCGCCCTCACCTCCTGGCCATCGAACTTCTGAAGCGCATTGACGCCGAACGTGATCTGTTCGTCCGCGTCGGTCTCGCGCGACTCCACGGTCGGCTTAAGCTCGATGCATTTTCCGGAGCGCCAAAATTTTTCAGCGTTCGCGGCGATTGCCTGCAGCGTCAACTCCTGAAAATGATACGCGGGCGTATTCTTATACGCATCCTCCGGCACCGGCCCCAGACTGCTGGTTTCGCCCTGGCGCGTCGGATTTGCAGTCAAAGTCCCATCACGCCGGACTACCACCCCGATGAAGCCCGTGATTCCCCAGTCGCCCGAAGCGGCGCCGGGTGAGGCCGCGAACCCGTGTTGTCCCGCCGTCACCTGGTACTCGGCTTCGATCCGCTGCAGCTTGGCGTCATCGCCATTGATGAGCTTGAATGGTCCCTGGAATACTGAAACCACTCCGCGCTGTCCACTATCGGTCCGGGTACTATCCATCTGCAACTCAACCGTGAGATCCCCTGCCGCGATACCGTTGCTGTCCGGGCACGCCGAGACTGAAAACGTGCCTCGAGCGCTGCTGGTTACTCGACCCTCGATAACCCCGGTCGCCACGTTCGTGTAGGTGTGCGTGCCCGCTGCTTTTATTTCGCCGGAGACCCGGCCGCCGCCCGAGGTGGTAGTGGTAGTAAGCGTCGTATGGCCCGACTGGCGTATGCCGTTCACGGTCGAAGTGTCGTCAATCGTCCGCGCGTCGGTAGACAACGGCGTGGCCACGTCGGCAGCGCCCACCAAGTCAGCCGATAACTGCAGGGGAGCCAGCAGGTTCTGCACCGCCGGCGCCAGATTCAGGGATGAGTTGCCGGTAATCTCTCCCCAGCTCAATGACGCGACGTAGCTGTAAGCAGGGGTTGCGCAAACGGCGACAAGCGCCAATCGACACGAGATTGCTGTGCCATATGTGCGGATGCATCGGAGGATCGAAGCCATAAAACACCCATTGAATCTACGGCGCGGCAGCAGAACACTCAAGCGCGAGGCCCTTGGATGCAGATGCCATGCACAAAGACTACCCGAACAGTCGCCGCGACGCATTTTCGGAAATCACGGCGGACTACGTAAAACGGAACATCGTTGGCGATCAGGATCGACATCGCCTCTTCACAACGCTCATGTCGTAGCGGTTGGAGTGCAAATAAAGTACCCAATCTCTTGCGAAGCTCCATGTTAAATCACGAGCTCGCGAAGACGAACCTTACTCCTTCCTCACGTTGAACCGGATCATAGATGGTGATAGACGGAATAGGGCCGCAGCGTCGCCACCGACTTGACCATGGCGATGACCGGCACGATGTCCGGTGTCGGATCCAGCCGGCCATAGAGGAATATCTGTGCATTTTTCGGAGCTTTACCAATGGATAATTAGCGGTCAGATATTGCACCCAGATGCTGCAAGCCTCTGCATTACTCAAGTTATCGGGATAAGAAACTGCGAATTCAACGGTCACGGTGAAACTCTCGCCCGACACCATGTAGCCCCGCCTTGCCGCCCATCATGAAATAAGCCGGACGGTCGAAGTCAGGGTCACCGTGAT
>JBDTTE010000217.1:0-6092 GCA_039930785.1 Betaproteobacteria bacterium
CGGTAACCGGCATATCCCCCGAGGGCAAACCACTGACCGTGGAGCGTGATGAAGGGGTGCGCGCGCAGCTCGACGAGGCCAAGATGGCTTCGCTGAAACCGGCATTCCGACCCGAGGGTAAAGGTGTCGTGACGGCGGCCAACGCCAGCCAGATTTCCGACGGGGCGTCTGCCGTGCTCGTGGCGAACGCACAGGTGGCACGCGCGGACGGCTTCAAGGCGAAAGCGAAATTTCGCGCGCGTGTGGCAATCGCTTCCGATCCGACCCTGCAACTCACCGGCGTCATACCGGCGACGCGACGCGCGCTTGAGAAAGCCGGACTGACGATACGCGATCTAGACTGGATCGAGATCAACGAGGCGTTTGCCGTGGTCGTGCTGTCCTGGGCGAAGGAACTGAAGCCCGACATGGATAAAGTCAATCCGTGGGGCGGAGCAATCGCGCACGGCCATCCGCTGGGCGCCACCGGCGCGGGGCTCATGGCGAAAATGCTGGCGGGCCTGGAAGCCACCGGCGGCTCGCTGGGGTTGCAGGTCATGTGCATTGGCCACGGCCAGGCAACGGCGACCATCGTCGAAAGAATCTGAGCATCCCGTACTGCCTTTGCAGTGACTCGTCCTTCAACGATCAGCCACGATCAACCCAGACATGACCGACAAAAAAAGCAAGGATGAAAAGAACGGCATTCGCCGCAACCTGACGAACTACGGCGATCCCGAATTCGCCGCCTACCTGCGGCGTTCGTTCGCGAGCTCGATGGGCTATTCGAAGGACATGATGTCGCGACCCATCGTCGGCATCGCGCAATCCGCGAGCGGCTTCAACAACTGCCATCGTTACGTTCCGGAGCTGGTGGAGGCGGTCAAGCGCGGCGTGCTCAAATCCGGCGGCCTGCCGCTGGATTTTCCGACGATCTCGCTCGGTGAAGTTTTCCTGAGCCCGACCAGCCTGATGTTTCGCAACCTCATGGCCATAGACGTCGAGGAAATGGTTCGTGCGCAGCCTATGGACGCCGTCGTGCTGATTGGCGGCTGCGACAAAACCGTACCGGCGCAACTGATGGGGGCGATTTCCGCCGACGTGCCGGCCATACAGCTCGTGACCGGTCCGATGATGGCGATGCCATTCCGCGGCGAACGCCTGGGCGCCTGTACGGATTGCCGGCGTTTCTGGGCGAAATATCGCGCCGGCGAGGTCAGCGACGAGGGGATCGACGAGATCGAAGGCAATCTCGCGACGACCGCGGGAACCTGCGCCGTCATGGGCACCGCCAGCACGATGGCCTGCATCGCGGAGGCGCTCGGCATGAGCCTGCCGGATACCGCGGCCATTCCCGCCGTGCACGCCGATCGCATTCGCGCAGCGGAGGCTACCGGGGTCAGCGCCATGAACATGGTCCGGACCAAGGGGCCGAAACCCTCGCAGATCGTCACGGAAAAATCCGTCGAGAACGCAATGCGCGTGCTGCTGGCCATCGGTGGTTCGACCAACGCGATCATCCACCTCACCGCGATCGCCGGGCGCGCGGGTATCCGCGTTTCACTCGACCGCCTGAACCAGCTCTCCGATGAGACGCCGGTGCTGGTCGATCTCAAACCCACCGGCAGCCACTACATGCAGGATTTCCATGCGGCGGGCGGTATGAGTGCATTGCTGCTCGAACTAAAGGACCTGCTTCACCTGGATTGCATGACGGTGACGGGCGAGACGCTCGCGGAGCGCCTGGCGCGTCCGATGCCTTTCGTCGATCGCAACGTCATTCGCGCGCGTTCCGCTCCGGTTTCTCCGGTCGGCGGGCTCGTCGCGCTGTTCGGCAGCCTCGCGCCAGGTGGGGCGATCCTGAAACGCGCTGCGGCGGACTCCGGCCTGTTCGAGAAAGAGGGCAGGGCGGTGGTGTTCGAATCGCTGGAGGACTTATCCGCGCGGATCGACTTGCCGAATCTCGATGTGACGCGCGACGATTTTCTGGTACTGAAGCACGCCGGGCCGCGCAGTCCTTCCGGCATGCCCGAAGCGGGTTACCTGCCGATTCCGAAGAAGCTCGCGCAGGCGGGATTGAAGGACATGGTGCGCATATCCGATGCTCGCATGAGCGGTACGGCATTCGGCACCGTGATTTTGCACGTCACACCCGACGCGGCGTCGGGCGGGCCGCTGGCACTGGTGAAGGACGGCGATCGCATTCGCGTTTCGGTCAAGGACAGGCGTCTCGATCTGCTCGTCGATGAGGCTGAACTGGCGAAGCGCCGGCAGGGGTTCGTGGCGACGCCGGTTCCGTCTCGCGGCTACGCAAAGCTCTACAACGAACACATCCTGCAAGCCGACGGCGGCTGCGACTTCGATTTCCTGCGCGGTTAAAACACGACGACACCGGTCGCGGCGACGCACGGGGGGAAATCAGGCGACGAGCGCGCGGCCGCGCGTGAGCAGCTTGAACATCTCGTCTTCCGGCACCGGTCGGCTGATGAGATAACCCTGTACCTGCTCGCAACCCAGTGAACGCAGCAAATCGTACTGGGCCTGCGTTTCGACACCTTCCGCAATCGTTTTGAGACCCAAAGACTTCGCCATGGAGATGATGGCCGAAGCAATCTCCACGTCGTCCTGGTTCTCGGTAATGGTGTTGATGAACGAACGGTCTATTTTCAGCGCGTCGATGGGTAAACGGGCCAGGTAGCTCAACGACGAATAACCGGTGCCGAAATCGTCCATGGCGATGAGGGTGCCGGCGTCCCGCAGTGCGCGCAGGACCTCGGTGCAGCGATCGATGTCCTGCATGACCAGGCTCTCCGTGATTTCGATATCGATACCCGCCTCGGGACCATATTCTGTGAGGACGTCGCGGACGAAATCGACGAAATCGCGCTGCCGCAACTGGATTTGCGAGACATTGACGGCGATGCGCCGCGCGGGCATTCCCTGCTGCCGCCACTTGCGGAAAACCCGTGCGGCTTCGGTCAGCGCCCATTTGCCCACGTCGACGATCATGCCCGTTTCCTCGAGGATCGGAATGAATCGTCCAGGCGCCACGAGTCCGCTTTCCGGATCGTTCCAGCGCAGCAATGCCTCCATGCTTTCAATCTCGCCGGAGTCGAGGTTGACCTTGGGCTGGTAGTGCAGCACGAACTGCCGCTGCTCCAGCGCCTGCCTGAGCTTGGTTTCCAGCGCCAGTCTCTCCGCGACGTCCGCGTTCAGCTTCGGCGTGTAGTAGATCGCCGCTTCGCCCGTCTCTTTCGCGCGCGTCAGGGCCGCCTCGGCGTTGCGCATCAATGCTTCGGGATTGTCGTCATCGTCCGGAAAGATGGTCACGCCGCAGCGCGCCGACAGGCGCAATTCGCGGCCGTCTATGATGAACGGGTTCAACGTCAGGGCGTGGCGTTTCTCCTCGATCAGGCGCGAGGCGTGCAGTTCGTCGGCCACGTTGGGCAGGATGATCGCAAAGCTGTTCATGCCGACCCGGCCGATGCGTTCCGCTTCGTGCGTTTCGAGCAGGCGATCGGCAACGGCTTTGAGCAGGCTGTCGCCCGCACCCCGGCCCATGGTGTCGTTCACGAAGCGGAAGCGCTCGATGTCGAGAATCATCAGGGCCAGTTTCCGGCTGTTGCGCTTCGCTTCGTGCAGGAACTGCTGCAGGCGTTCCAGCAGGAGCGTGCGATTCGCAACGCCGGAAATCGTGTCGTAGTAGGACAGGTAGTCGATGTGATCCTGTTTCTCCATGCGTTCGAGCGCGATCGAAGCATCCGCCGCCAGGTCGGCAAGCAGCTTGATCTGGTCGTCGTCGAAGAAATGGGTTTCAGTCGAGAACAGCACGCCGACCGCGGTCACGCGATCGCCGGACATGAAGGGTAACGCTGCGGCCGAACGATAGCCGCACTTGAGCGCCTGGGTTCGCCACATTGGCGGGGTCGCTGAATTCTCAATGTCGTTGACGATCTGCTGCGTCGCCTGCCGCACCGCCGTCACGTCCAGTGTGTCGCGTTCCGAAACGTGGGTGTCGATGCTGAAATCCATGACGTCGAGAAATCCGTCCACCGAACCGTGCGACGCCAGCGGTCGCACGCGCAATGCGCCGTCTTCGACCAGGCCAGCCCACGCCATGCGCATGCCACCGACCTCCACCGCTATCCGGCAGAATTCCTGCATCAGTTCGTTACGCTGCCGCAGCCTGATGATCGCGGAGGAGAAACTGCCCAGTACATCGCGGATGCGCGACAGGCGTGACAACTTCTGTTCCTGCTCGATGCGCTGCGAGGCATCCCGGTCTGCGCCGCGGAATCCCCTCAGCTCGCCGTTCTCGCCAAACAGCGGCATGCCGTTGCTTTCCAGCCAGCGGATGCTGCCGTCCCGGTGGCGTGCTTTCAGCACGACGCCGCGCCACCCGGTCTGATCAGCAATCCGGGCTTCGAGCGCTTTCCTGTGGGCTTCCTGATCCTTCGCATCGAGGATATCGACCGAGCTTTTGCCGAGCATCTCGGTGGGTTCGTAACCCAGCAGCCGCATCAGCGCCGGGTTGTTATATGTCATGCGCAGTTGCAGGTCGCATTCCCACACGCGTTCCTCGGTGGTCTCGACTATGCCGCGAAAGCGCTCCTCGCTTATTTTCAGCGCCTGCTCCATGTGCAGGCGATCGGTGATGTCCAGTGCGATGCCACCGAGCAGCGCAACGTTACCGTCGCTGCCGAGAATGGGAAATTTGGATACCAGGAAGAACCGGTCGGGGCCCCCGAACGTGACTCTCTCGACTGTGCGATGGGGTCGCTTTTCAGCCATGACTTCGCGATCGTTGGTGACGATCGCGTCGACGTATTCCTTCGGATAGATCTCCGCGCTTGTTTTTCCGAGGATGGATCCGCTCTCCCGGCCCGTCATGGCTTCGAAGGTTGGATTGACGAAAACAAACCGGCCCTCGGGGTCCTTGGCGTAAGCCGAAGCCGGAAGGTGGTTCATGAACATCATGAACTGGACTTGCAGCGTGCCGGCGCGAACTTCAGCCTGTTTGCGTGCCCGCTTTTCCTCGGCTTCCGAGACCGCCCGCTCCACCGCGGAGGAAAACCGCTTGAGGTTGGTCTTGAGAATGTAGTCGGTCGCCCCGCTTTGCAATGCGGCCACGGCGATTTCCTCGCCGATGGTGCCGGAGACGAAAATGAACGGCACGTCGGGGCGCAGCTCGCGTGCGATGGACAGCGCCTTCATGCCGGTGAACGTCGGCAACGAGAAATCCGAAAGTACGATATCCGGCTCGAAATCGTCCAGTTCGTGCCGGAACGCGGCTTCAGTATCGACGGTTCGCGCTTCGAAATTCAGCCCGCTTTTGCGCAGCTCGCGCAACTCGAGTTCCGCGTCCGATGGTACGTCCTCCACAACCAGAATGCGTAGTCCGTTTTCAGGCACAGGAAAAGTGTCCTTTGTCGATCGGAGCTGCTACGGCCCGCCTGCGCCGTGCGGCACCTTGTTGACCAGGGACCAGTAGAGTCCGACTTGCGAAACCATTTCCAGGAAATTGTCGAAGTCCACAGGCTTCACGATGTAGCTGTTGACGCCGAGCTGGTAGCTTTCAACGATGTCGCGTTCTTCATGCGATGAGGTCAGCATGATGATCGGTATGTGACGCGTTTTTGCGTTCGACTTGACGGTGCGCAGAACTTCGATGCCGTCGACCTTGGGCAGCTTGAGGTCGAGCAGCACCAGTTTCGGTGCGAAGTTGCTCCTGTTCTCGTAACGTCCGGTGCAAAACAGGAACTCGAGCGCTTCCGCGCCGTCCTTGACCCACACCAGGTTGTTTGCCAGGTTCTTTCTGCGCAGTGCGCGCGTGGTCAATTCCGCATCGGTGGGATTGTCTTCCACCAGGAGGATTTCCACGTGTTCATATGTTGTGTTCATGCTTCTGCTACCTCAGGCAAGGTGAAATAGAACGTGGCGCCTTTACCCAGTGCGGCATCCGCCCAGATCCTTCCGCCGTGGCGGGTGACTACGCGGTGGACAATGGCCAGGCCGACGCCGGTGCCGGCGAACTCGTCATCGCGGTGCAGGCGCTGGAAGACGCCAAACAGCTTGTTCTGGTACTGCATGTCGAAGCCCACGCCGTTATCCTT
>JBDTTE010000218.1:0-6077 GCA_039930785.1 Betaproteobacteria bacterium
CCACGGACAGCCTCCTCGACAGGCCGGGACTGTCGCTGGTCGCTGCGGAATCGAAGGAATTAGCGGAGCAGCGCAGGATCCTGCTCTATGCCGGCCTGTCGGTGCCCCTCTCCGACCAGGTTTATCTCAGGCTGGACGGGACGACGGTGGAGGTGGAGGTCGCTTCCGCGCCCATTGTCCTCGAAGGCCGGCCCGCGGCGCTGGTGACGGTGCGGGAAATTACGGCGCGCAAGGAACAGGAAAGAAAGATTGGCAGGCTGAGCCGGATCCATGCCGTGCTGAGCGGGATCAATTCCGCAATCGTGCGCATCCGCGACCAGCAGGGTCTGTTCAATGAGGCGTGCCGCATCGTGGTCGAACAAGGCCGGTTCGCGATAGCGTGGATCGGGCTGGTCAATCCCGATTCATCGAGGATAGATCCCGTCGCGTGGTCGGGCGCGGAGCAAGCGCTGCTTGCAAAGCTCGAACCCCGGTTCGTCCTCAATCCAACCGGACCGCGACGCGGCTTGAGCGCCACAGCGGTCGCGGAAGGGCGACCCGTCGTGGTGAACGACGTGGCAAATGACGAGCGGGTGGCATCACTCACCAACGAGCATCGCGCACATTCGATCGCGTCGCTGGCGATTCTTCCGTTGCTCGTTTCCGGCGAAGTGGCCGGGGTGCTCGCGTTGCACGCCGATACGCCGGGATTTTTCGATGAGCAGGAAATGAAACTGCTCGTGGAACTCGCGGCCGACATCGCGTTCGCGATGGAACTCATCGCCAAGGACAAAAAACTCAACTACCTCGCTTACTACGACGTGCTCACCGGGCTGGCCAATCGCAGCCTGTTTTTTGAACGCGTGGGCCAATACATCCGCAGCGCTGTCACGGGCCGCCACAGGCTCGCATTGTTCCTGATCGACCTGGAGCGGTTCAAGAACATCAACGACAGCCTGGGCCAGGCGGCGGGAGACACGTTGCTGAGGCAGGTGGCGCAATGGTTGACTGCAAAAGTCGGGGACGCGAGCGTGCTGGCACGGGTGGATGCGGATCATTTCGCCGCGGTGTTGCCTCAGATCCGTCAGGAAGGCGACGTGGCGCGACTCATCGAGTCAATGATGGCGTCATTCCTGCAACACCCGTTTCGCCTGAACGATGCGGTGTTCCGGGTCAGCGCAAAAGTCGGCGTCGCCTTGTTCCCGGATGACGGACTCGATGCCGACGGCTTGTTCAGGAATGCCGAGGCCGCGCTCAAGAAAGCCAAGGCGAATGGCGAGCGCTTTCTGTTCTATACGCAAAGAATGACCGAGATGGTGGCGGGGAAGCTCACGCTGGAAAACCAGTTGCGCCAGGCGCTGGACAAGGAGGAGTTTGTCCTGCACTACCAACCCAAGGTCAATCTGGTGAGCGGCAAGCTCACGGGTGTCGAAGCGCTGATCCGCTGGAACGATCCGCGAACCGGCCTGGTATCGCCGGCGCGATTCATCCCTGTCCTGGAGGAAACCGGACTCATCAATGAGGTCGGACGCTGGGCGCTGCGCAAAGCGGTGGAGGATTTCCTGCGCTGGCGCGCGAAGGGCCTGGCAGCGGTGCGCGTCGCAGTCAACGTTTCGCCCTTGCAATTGCGCAACGAGGGATTCATCGCCGAGGTCAGGCAGGCCATCGGCATCGATACCCATGCGGCCGAGGGCCTCGAACTGGAGATCACGGAAAGCCTCATCATGGAAGACGTCAGGAACAGCATTACAAGGTTGCGAACGATTCGCGCCATGGGCGTGCGCATCGCGGTCGATGATTTCGGAACGGGATTCTCGTCGCTGAGTTACCTGTCCAGACTGCCGGTGGATGCGCTGAAGATCGACCGTTCGTTCGTGGTCGAAATGACCACGGGGCCGGAGGGATTGGCGCTGGTCTCCACTATCATCAACCTCGCCCATTCGCTGAAAATGAACGTGATAGCGGAAGGGGTCGAAACCGAGGAGCAATCACGCCTGCTGCGATTGCTGGATTGCAATGAAATGCAGGGCTTCCTGTTCAGCAAGCCGGTGCCGGGCGAAGTCCTGGAAGCGAAATTCCTGACGTTACCCGCTTCGGAGACAGGGGTCGCGGCGAACTCATAGGCGCGGGAGCGGCGTTTCGAAGGTCAATCAGCGAAGGCCCTGAGCGGATGGTTGCCGCGCGATCCGGCGGCATGATGCAGGACGTTGGTTACCGCGGCAGTGCGGGCTTCGCGCAATGCCGTTTCGCCGTCGGTCTGCCGGCGATTCAGCCACGCGGCTTCCGCATCTTTCGGCAAAATGAGCGGCATGCGCGTGTGAATTTCGGCGGCTGGTCCCTCGGCGGCACGCGTGACGATCGCAGTGGTGAAAATCGCGGCGTCGCTCCCGGCCGCCGTCCAGCGGGACATCAGGCCGGCGAACGCAAAAACCTGCCGGCCCGGCAAATGCAAAAAGTACGGTTGATTCATCACGACCTTCATCTCGCCCGTGATCGTGTCGACGGTCAGGGTCGGCTGCCATTCGTACCAGCCTATGGCGGGAATCAGGCAACGGGCATTCTTCACGGCCTGGCGCCAGATGGGCTGGGTCGCGGCATCCTCGATGCGCGCATTGAACGTGGAGGGTGGCAATTTCGGCTGGCGCCATCTTGGCGGTACCAGCCCCCATCTCGCGAGGCACATTTCGGATTCTTCCTCGCCCATGAATATGATGGGTACCGGCGCCGGCGGCATGATGTTGTGTCGATCGTAGCCGCCGATCAGCCGGGCTCGCTGTACATCGGACAATGCCCAGTAGCGTTCCATTTCGGCGATGGTGGGGGACACATAGCGATCGCACATGGCGCACCTCCGGCTGTCAATCCCAAAGGCATGGCACGTCTCAGGTGTCGGTGCCCCTGGAATGGGGATCGGTTCCTTGCCGGTATCTTGGGCGATGCCCGGACAATTGATAAAGAGAAACGCTGGACGCAGGATGCTTGTCCTCCTGCTTCCGACTATCCCGTTGGGATTTTCATCCTCTTGATCAACTGGCTACGGGTGCACGAACAATCTGCTACACAAAGCAATCTGAAAAAGAAGCCCAACAGAAACGGGAGGGAGGAAGGTCACCACTGCCGGGCCCTGTACTCTTGATCGTCATCCCGAGGCGGAGGGGCGAGGATCACAAAGTCATATTCTCCCGCTGGTTCAGCGTTTTCTGTTCGTTGCCGTACACATGCGTGATTAAATGTGTCCCGCGCCTAGCGGTCGCTCGCAACCCGCCGTAGCGAATCGAGGGAAGTCGCGTCGCGATTTGTGCCGAGGCGTTCGCCGGTAGCGGTTGTCATCATGTCTACCGCATGGATCGGGAAGGCATCCGTCAATAGATTGATCCCTGCCAGGCTGTGTTTTGGTTTGGCGCGATACATCGCCGCGTCGGCGTGCTTGATCAGTTCATCATAGGTTGCGCCGTCGAATGGAAAGAGCGCAGTGCCGATGCTGGCCGTCATGCGAATCTCGTATCCGTCGATAAAGTGGGGGATGCAAAGGTGGTCGCGAATTTTCTCCGCTGTCGTCAGGGCCACGGTAGCGTGTTCGATCTCTGGCAGCATGATTACAAATTCATCGCCGCCAAGGCGCGATGCGGTGTCCGTCGCGCGGATGCTTTCAACCAGGCGCCCGGCAACCGCGCATAGCAATTTATCGCCGATCGGATGCCCGAGCTGGTCGTTTACGGTTTTGAAAGCGTCGAGATCTATCATCAGTATCGCCACCAGTTTTTGATAGCGCATCGCCTGGGCCATGGTCTGGCCAAAACGGTCCTGCAACAGCGTTCTGTTTGACAGGCCGGTAAGCGGATCGTGATAGGCGAGGACACGGGACTGGGCTTCCTTCTGCCTGAGTTGCGCAACTCGCTGTTCCAGCATGACGTTGCGCTGGATCAGATGCTCGATGAGGGTTTGTGCCGTGTCGTATTGGCGATTGCGTTGCGCCAGTGCCTGCCTGAGCGCCTGCACGAGGGAGAATGGTACGAACGCAACCAGCAAGCGGCGCAGCGCGGCGCCCAGGGCGAATCGCATGCGGGACTTCATGCCGGGCAAATCGAGGGATTGGGAGCGCATGGGTGCGAAGAGGCTAAGGCTGCTACGAAAGCGCTGGGGCGACGGACCGCTTGGCCAGACTGGTGTTCAGCGGTCGCTTCAGCTCCGCGTCGTTTCGCACGATCATTTGCCTCACCATCCCGATTCCAGCCGGCCCATCCTCCCCTAAGTGGAGGCCGGTAAATTGTTTTCGCAGGCAACTATTGCCGCAGGTGCTTGTTTTGGTTGCTCTGGGAAAATTCTAGGGCCGACAATTACCCCCGGTCTGTGCGTTGTCGCACAAACGCCCGGCGCGAATCCGAAAAATCGAACGGAGCGCCGGACCATACGGAATTTCACGCTGGTGCCACTGCAGCGGCGGAGGAGCCGGAGTGCGGCTTCAGCCCAGGTATTTCTCGTAGACGTTGCGGTCGGCGAGATAGCATTCGCAGGCCGCCTGCTTGAGTCCGACGCGGTCGAGAACGGTGATGTCGCCGCGGGTGTAGTGGATGAGCTCGCGGTTTTGCAGGGCAGTTGCGGCTTTGGTGATGCCGACCCGTCGGACGCCGAGCATGTAGCCCAGGAATTGGTGCGTAATATGGAAAACGTCCGCATGGGCCCGGTCCTGCGTCATCAGCAGCCAGCGCGCCAGGCGTTCTTCAACCAGGTGGAAGCGGGTGCAGGCGGCGGTTTGCGCGAGCTGGCTCATCAGTACATAGGTGTATCGATGGAGGGCCTGCTGCAAGGTGGGGCTTTCGGCCAGGACGCGGCGAAACGCCGCCGCATCCACCCGAAGCGCGCGTCCCGCACCCTGCACGAGCGCGCGCAAGGGCGAGACCTCCACGCCCAGGACGAGGGCGATGCCGACCATCCCTTCGTCGCCTACCAGTCCCACCTCCAGGGCGACATCGCCGTCCAGTGGGGCCACCATCGAAATGAATCCATTGATCGGAAAGTAGACGTGATCGACGCGGTCCCCCGCTTCGCACAGTATTTCCTCAAAGGCCAGATCGATGATCTCGCCGTTTTCGAGCATTCGATCCCGTTCCCTCCGGGGCAGCGAGGCAAGGAGACGATTTTCTCGGGCGGCGCGCTTTGCAGTGGTCAACGAAACTTTCTTCTGGCGTGAACGGGGCAAAAAAAAAGGGCGGCACGGCGCTGCGGACCGTAGAGTAGTCCCATTGCCGATCGACAGTCAGATTATCGACATTGCTCCAGGCGGTATGTTCGTTGGCACACGGACGCTGGCCCGACAAGGGCGCTCGATCCAGGGCCGGCCAGCCGTCCAGCTTCTATGTACGACAACGCACAGATGCCTCCGACTAAAAATACGAACATTCGTTCCTGAATCGAAGAGGGGAGAATCGGCGCGGCGACTCCTCTCGATTTCAACCCTGGCGACGCGACTTCGCGCTTCTTCGAGGTAACGCCGCCGATCTGGAACGGAGAACGGTCATGCAGAATGCAGGAAGCGGTCTAAGCCTCGTCAACGACGCGGGCAAACCCGAGTCCGGCTTCGATGTGGAACGCCGTAAAGCGATGCTCAAGACCGGCGCATTGCAGAAAGCGATACTGCACAGCGCGAGCTTCTCGATCATCGCCACGGACGAGAAAGGCATCATCCAGCTGTTCAACGTCGGCGCGGAACGCATGCTCGGTTACGCGGCGGCGGAAGTGGTGAACCGCATCAGCCCGAGCGATATTCACGATCCCGAAGAGGTAAGGGCGCGCGCGACGGCATTGAGCCTGGAACTTGCCACGGCAATCGCACCGGGTTTCGAAGCATTGTCCTTCAAGGCTTCGCGCGAGATCGAGGACGTGTACGAGCTCACGTGCATCCGCAAGGATGGCAGTCGCTTCCCGGCCCTTGTGTCCATCACCGCGTTGCGCGACGACCACGAAACCATCATCGGCTATCTGCTGATCGCTGCCGACAATTCGGTGCGCAAGCGCGCGGAATTGGGTTTACACGAGGCCATGGCTGCCGCGGACAGCGCGAATCGCGCCAAGACCGACTTTCTGGCCAGCATGAGCCA
>JBDTTE010000219.1:0-6053 GCA_039930785.1 Betaproteobacteria bacterium
GTACCAGGAGGCGATGTTGCGCCGGTATTCCTGCCGGAACGCCGCCTGCTTCGGCGTCAGTACGCCTGTGCTCATGCCTCTCTCCCCATTCGCCCCGCATACCTCTAAAAGGCGGCCGCGTGGCATCTGATATATCAGTCGTATGTAACGTTACGCCGGCAGTGCCGGCCGGTCAAGCGGCCCCTGGAAGCGGAGCCACAGTGGAGCGGGTAAACGCCTCGATATAGTCGACGAGGCAGTCGGAAGCGATTGCCGCCGCGGCACCATTGCCTTTAGCGATCGCGCGGGCGACCGCGGCATGCAGCTTGGCCGCCAGCGCCATGTCCGCGGCCTGACGGTAGTGGATGAACCAGAAGCGCCGCGACAGCGAATGCATGAGGGACATGGCGCCGGTCGCGTACTCATTGCGGGCCGCGACCAGGCTCAGATCGTTGAAAGCGCGGTCGGTGCGCATGAAAGCCGTCTCGTCGTCCGTGCGCGCGGCCGCCTCGAACGCTTTCGCCAGCGCGGAAAATTGTGCCCGCTCCGCCACGCTGGCGCGGCCGGCGGCAGAACGCGCAATCAGGCGCTCGATCTCGCGGCGCACTTCGAGCAAGCGCAACTGGGCCCCCACATTGATCTCCGAAACAATGATGCCGCGGCGGGGCAGGATAATGACCAGCCGCTCGCGCGCCAGCCGGTGCAGCGCCTCCCGGATCGGCGTGCGCCCGATGCCGAGCCTGTCACCCAGCGTGGCTTCCGATACGACCTCGCCCGGCGCGAGTTGCAACGTGACGATCAACTCCTCCAGCTTCGAATAAGCCTGGTCGGTCAGACTCGCATCGGTCTGCACGGGCACCACTTTCGTCCTGATGATTTTTTTGCGGGCGGCCATGACAGGAATTCGTTTGTTACAGTGATTATGCCGAATTCGCCATATTGCCCATTCCCTTTCGCTTCAGGTTTGCCGCGCGACAGTCGTTGCGTTATGTTCCCACTCTTGCCAACCAGCACGCCACGCATGTCGACCGCTACAACCCCTTTCCATCGCGACGCCAAAGTCATCGGCCTGGTCGGACTCGCCCACGGTACCTCGCACTTTTTCCATCTTTCCCTCGCGCCCCTGTTTCCGTGGCTGAAAGATGCGTTCTCCGTCAGTTACGCCGAACTTGGCTTGCTGATGACCGTGTTTTTTATTGTCTCCGGCATCGGCCAGGCGCTCGCCGGCTTTGTTGTCGATCGTTTCGGCGCCCTACCCGTTCTGTTGGGCGGAATAGCACTGCTGGGATTGTCCGCCATCGGCCTCGCCTCAAGCCACAGCTACGCGGCGATGCTGTTTTTCTCGGGCGTGACCGGCCTTGGCAACTGCGTATTCCATCCATCCGATTTCACGTTGCTCAACAAGCGTGTCAGCGTCCCACGATTGGGCCACGCCTTCAGCGTGCACGGCTTGACCGGAACACTCGGCTGGGCGCTCGCGCCGGTCTTCCTGGTCGGCATCACCACCGTCGCCGGATGGCGTGCCGCTCTCCTCGGCGCCTCGATTCTGGCGTTCACGGTGCTCGCGATCCTGATCGTTTTCCGCCGACTGCTCGACCCTCGCGAAGTGGACGAGGCGGTGGCGCGTCGGGCCAAAACGCAAGAGGCGTCGACCACCATCCTCGGCTTCATGAAAGTACCCGCCGTCTGGATGTGCTTCGCGTTCTTCTTCATCTCGTCGATTTCGTTTGGCGGCATACAAAGTTTTGCCGCCACGGCGCTACGCGAGCTGTACGACATTCCGCTGACCTATGCGACGGCCTGCATCACGGCTTACATGCTGGCCAGCGCGGGCGGCATCATCGCCGGCGGTTTTCTGGCGGCGCGCGTGCAGCAGCACGACAAGATCATCGCGATCGCATTTGCCGGCGCGGGCGCGGTATCCGTTTTGGTGGCGAGCGCCATGCCGCCAGTCGCGAGCGTCATCGTACTGCTGGGTTTGATCGGATTCGGCTCAGGGGTGGCCGGCCCATCACGCGACCTGCTCGTGCGTGCAGCCGCCCCGAAGAACGCGACAGGTCGCGTATACGGCGTTGTCTACTCGGGGCTGGATATCGGCTTGTCCGGCGCGCCGCTGATGTTTGGCATTCTCATGGACGGACATCACCCGGGCTGGGTCTTCATCGGCATCGGCGCCTTCCAGGCCTTGTCGCTGATTGCGGTGCTCGGGGTCGGCGAAAAAGCGAGAGGAACCACTCGCCAGGCACTAGGCGCGAGGCACTAGGCGCGAGGGTCTAGAACTTTCCATCTTTACTCTCGCGCCTCGTGCCTAGCGCCTCGCGCCTGCCTTGCTCGCGAAGCAGTTCTCAAATTGCCTATCGCAATTTGAGAACTGCTTCGCGAGCAAGGTCCATCAATCCCGCACCACCACCCTCGACGTACTCGAGGATTTCCTTGCGCATGCGTGGATCCCAGAAGCGTTTGATGTGAACGGCAATGCCGTCCACTGCGGTAGCGTGATCGGGTTCGGACTTGAAGAAGTTGCCGATGTCGTTGGCCATGCGAACCAGTCGATCGGCGTTCATGATTTCGCGCCTTCCGACCAGTTCGCTTTAGCAGTGAGCCGGTTCGCGTCGTCCGCATACACTACGCAGCGCTCACCGCGCGCGAACCCCGCCAGGGTCAGCGCGGCGCCGCGTGCCACACGCACCGCCAGCGCAGTGGGGGCGGATACTGCCACCAGCAACCCAACGCCCGCCATCGCGGCCTTTTGCACCATCTCGTAACTGGCGCGACTCGTCACCACGATGAAACCCTGCGTGCGATCGATTCCTTGCGACACCAGCGCGCCAATAAGTTTGTCGAGCGCGTTGTGTCGGCCCACATCCTCGCGCACGATCTGCAATTCGCCGTCTGCGTTGGCCCATCCCGCGGCATGCACAGCACCGGTCGCCGCATTCAATACCTGAAGGCGAGGCAACTGCTTCATTGCGGCGGCGACAGCAACACTGGAAAAAGTTCGCGCGAAAGCCACTCGGGGAACCTCACGCATCGCCTGCTCGATGGTCTGCGCGCCGCAGATTCCGCAACCGGTGCGAGCCGTCATGTTGCGCCGGCGCTGCTCGATTTCCGCGACGCGTTCCTGCGGCACGCTCAGGTAAATGGAACAGCCGGTCTGTTCGGGCACGATTTCCAGTCCACCGATCTCCGCGGCCGACTCAATGACGCCTTCACTCAGGCTGAAACCGAGTGCCAGATCTTCGAGGTTGGCGGGCGTGGCCATCACGACCACGTGCGGGACGCCGTTGTAAACCAGCGCGACCGGGACTTCTTCCGCGATCTCTTCTGCGACGAACGTGGCCACGCCGTCCTCTAGGCGAACAGCCGACACGGAGCGATGCACGCGGACGGCAGAATCCAGTTCGCGTTTGGTCATGTCAGACCTTGGTCGTTTCCCGCTTCGGCAGCAGGTCCAGCTGGGTATCCGTGAATTCCTGGAAGCGCTTCTGCCACGACGAAGGCTGGGTAACCTGCGTCACCTGCACGGCGGTGACCTTGTACTCCGGACAGTTGGTCGCCCAGTCCGAGTTGTCTGTCGTGATGACGTTCGCGCCGGACTCCGGAAAATGGAAAGTCGTGTACACCACACCCGGTTGCATGCGCTCGGCGAGCTTCGCGCGCATCACCGTCTCCCCCGCGCGGCTGCTGATACCGACCCAGTCGCCTTCGCGAATGCCACGCTGCTCGGCATCGTGCGGATGGATCTCAAGCAGGTCTTCGTTGTGCCACATATTATTTGCGGTACGTCGTGTCTGCGCGCCAACGTTGTACTGCGAAAGAATTCGGCCGGTAGTCAGTATCAGCGGGAATTTGTTGTTGGTGCGTTCCTCGGTAGGAATGAATTCCGTAATAACAAAGCGCCCCTTGCCGCGCACGAATTCGTCGACATGCATGATCGGCGTCCCCTCGGGGGCATCGTCGTTGCACGGCCACTGGATGCTGCCCATCTCGTCAAGCTTCTTGAAGCTTACGCCGGTGAACGTCGGGGTCAGGCGTGCGATCTCGTCCATGATCTCGGACGCGTGCTTGTAGTGCATCGGGTAGCCCAGCGCATTGGAAAGCGCAACGGTCACTTCCCAGTCCTCTTTTCCGGCTAGCGGCGGCATGACCTTGCGCACGGGCGAAATGCGGCGCTCGGCATTGGTGAACGTGCCATTCTTTTCCAGGAAAGATGAACCGGGCAGGAACACGTGCGCGAACTTCGCAGTCTCGTTCAGGAACAGGTCCTGCACAACCACGCATTCCATCGATGTCAGCGCACGCGTAACGTGTTGCGTATCCGGATCAGATTGCGCGATGTCCTCGCCCTGGATGTACAAACCCCGGAAACTGCCGTCGACGGATGCATCGAACATGTTCGGGATGCGCAGGCCCGGTTCGTTGTCGAGCTTGACGCCCCAGTCCTTCTCGAACAGCGCACGCGTCGCGTCGTCGGATACATGGCGATAGCCGGGAAACTCGTGCGGGAACGAGCCCATGTCGCAGGAGCCCTGCACATTGTTCTGGCCGCGCAGCGGGTTCACGCCGACGCCTTCATGGCCGATGTTGCCGGTTGCCATCGCCAGGTTGGCGATACCCATGACCATCGTCGAGCCTTGGCTGTGCTCGGTTACACCCAGACCGTAGTAGATCGCGCCATTGCCACCGGTCGCAAACAGGCGCGCAGCACCGCGCACTTCCGCGGCCGGCACGCCGGTGAGTTTTTCCATTTCCTCCGGCGAATTGCGCGCCTCGGAAACGAACGTCTTCCATTTGGCGAATTCCTTCATGTCGCAGCGCGCGGCGACGAAATCATCCTTGACCAGGCCTTCGGTGACGATGACGTGCGCCAGCGAATTGATCAGCGCGACGTTGGTGCCTGGGAGCAGTTGCAAGTGAAACGACGCCTCGATATGCGGCGTGCGCACAATGTCCGTGACGCGCGGGTCGGCGACGATCAGCTTCGCGCCTTCGCGCAGGCGACGCTTCATGCGCGAAGCGAACACCGGATGGCCATCGGTCGGATTCGCGCCGATGATCATGATCACGTCCGACTTCATGACGGAATCGAAATCCTGCGTGCCGGCCGATTCACCGAGCGTCGTCTTCAATCCATAGCCCGTCGGCGAATGGCAGACCCGCGCGCACGTATCGACGTTGTTGTTGCCGAACGCCGCGCGCACCAGCTTCTGTACCAGGTAGGTTTCTTCGTTACTGCAGCGTGACGAGGTGATGCCACCGATCGAACCGCGACCGTAGGTCGCCTGGATGCGCCTGAACTCCGACGCAGTGTGCGCGATGGCTTCGTCCCAGGACACTTCCTTCCAGGGATCGCTTATTTTTGCGCGGATCATTGGCTTGGTGATGCGATCCGGGTGCGTGGCGTAACCGAAAGCAAAACGACCTTTGACGCAGGAATGGCCGCGATTGGCCTTGCCATCCTTGTCCGGCACCATGCGTACCAGCTCCGTGCCTTTCATTTCTGCCCGGAACGAACAACCGACGCCGCAATATGCGCAGGTTGTAATGACGCTGTGATCGGCCTGGCCTTTCTCAACGACCGACTTCTCCATGAGCGTTGCGGTCGGACAGGCCTGCACGCAGGCGCCGCAAGACACACATTCGGATTCCATGAAGGGCTGATTTTCGCTTGCCGACACCATGGACGCAAAGCCGCGGCTGTCGATCGTCAGCGCGAAGGTGCCCTGCACTTCCTCGCAGGCGCGCACGCAACGCGAGCAGACGATGCACTTGCTCGGGTCGAAATCGAAATACGGATTGGAGCGATCTTTCTCGGCTTTCAGGTGATTGGCGCCTTCATAGCCATAACGCACCTCGCGCAATCCAACCACGCCGGCCATGTCCTGCAATTCGCAATTGCCGTTCGCGGAACAAGTCAGGCAATCGAGCGGATGGTCGGAGATGTACAGCTCCATGACGTTGCGCCGGATGTCGGCGAGCTTCGACGTCTGCGTGCGCACCTTCATGCCGGGCGCGACATTCGTCGTGCAGGAAGCGGGATAGCCCTTGCGGCCTTCGATCTCGACCAGGCACAG
>JBDTTE010000220.1:0-6040 GCA_039930785.1 Betaproteobacteria bacterium
GCGTGGCGCACCGCCGTGAACAGGTCACGATCCTGCTTCCAATGCAGGTGAATCAGGTGGGCGACGACTTCAGTGTCCGTATCCGAAGTAAACACATAACCCGCAGCGATCAGTCGTGCGCGGATCTCTTCGTGATTTTCGATGATGCCATTGTGAACGACGGCGAGACCGTCATCGCTGATGTGGGGATGGGCGTTGCGTTCCGAGGGCGCGCCATGCGTCGCCCACCGCGTATGCGCTATCCCGAGGTTGCCCTTTACCTGCGCCTTGTCGACCATCTCCGCGAGCGATGCGACACGCCCGGTGCTGCGCAGGCGTTGCAGGCTGCTGTTGACGATCGCAATGCCCGCCGAATCATATCCACGGTACTCGAGCTTGCGCAGTCCCTCGATCAATATGGGTACGACGTTACGTCCTGCAACCGCCCCTACGATTCCGCACATGGTTTCTCAGCCCGTTTCCGAAGATTACGTTGCCAGCGACTTGCGTGCCTTTACTTGCTGCTGCCTTTGACCGGGCGCTTCCATCCGGGGATCGACGTTTGCTTCGCGCGCGACAGGGTCAATCCCTCCGCCGGCACGTCCTTGGTGATCGTGCTGCCGGCGCCTATCGTTGCGCCGCGCCCCACCGTTACCGGGGCGACCAACTGCGTGTCCGAACCGATGAAGACGTTGTCTTCGATGACGGTACGGTATTTGTTCGCTCCGTCGTAATTGCACACGATGGTGCCGGCGCCGATATTGACTTTGCTGCCGATGGTCGTATCGCCGAGGTAGCTCAGGTGGTTTGCCTTCGAGCCGTTGGCGATCTGCGTTGCCTTTGCTTCCACGAAATTGCCGATATGCACGTCATCGCCGAGCTGGGTGCCGGGGCGAAAACGAGCAAAAGGTCCGATGCGGCAGCGCTCGCCGACGACGGCGCCTTCCAGGTGCGAGTAAGGCTCGACCCTGGTTCCCGCGCCAATCTCGATATCGCGCAGCACGCAACCGGCACCGACCCTGACTGCGTTGCCGAGCCGGACCCGGCCTTCGAATATGCAGTTGATATCGATGTAAACGTCTTCACCACACTCGACTTCGCCACGCTGATCAAAACGCCACGGGTCCGCGAGCGTCACGCCCTGTTCCATTAGTTTGCGCGCGTTCTGCAGTTGATGGACCCGCTCCAGGTAGGCCAGCTGGCTCTTGCTGTTGACCCCGTGGATTTCCCATTCATCGTCCGGTTGCAGCGCGGTCACTTCGGATCCCGACGCAAGCGCGAGTTCTACAATGTCGGTCAGGTAGTACTCTTGCTGCGCGTTGTGGGGCGTGAGCTTTGACAGCCAATCGCGCAGCATGTCCGTGGGCGCGCAAACGATCCCGGTATTGATTTCGCGGATTGCCTTCTGCGCAGCGCTCGCGTCTTTTTCTTCGACGATGCGCACGATGCGTCCCGATTTGTCACGGACGACGCGGCCATAGCCGCTCGGATCGTCGAGCATTGCGGTTACGAGCGTGAGGCCGGGCTTGGCCACGAGCCTGGCAAGCGTCGCGTCGCGTATAAGCGGCACGTCGCCATACAGCACCATGGTCATTCCGCCCGGAAGCAGGCGAGGCATCGCTTGCTGAACCGCGTGTCCGGTGCCGAGTTGCGGTTCCTGGCGCACGAATTCGACTGCCGCATCGCCCACCGCGGCGGCCACTGCATCGCCGCCATACCCGCAGACGACGATCGTGCGTTGCGCATTCAGGTCCCTGGCCCGGTCCAGCACATGCTGCAACATGGATTTGCCGCCAATCGCGTGCAGCACCTTGGGAAGGCTGGAGTGCATGCGGGTTCCCTTGCCTGCGGCAAGGATCACAACATTGAGAGGTGTTTTTTTCACGGCGACGGGACGCAAATGACGCGGGGAATTATCGCATAGCGGCGCATGGACCGCGAGACTGGCAGGCGCGCGTTCCCTTCACAAAGGCGCGCCGGCATGAACCCATTCGAGCAGTGCGTCCTGAACCGATTGCGCATTGCGGGCGTCCGGGTGATTGATGACCAAAACGACCGCCAGGGTGTCGCCGCGATTATCCAGGGCATAGCCCGCGATGGCCCGCACACCTTCGATGTAGCCGGTTTTCACGTGCGCGCGACCGGCCGCGGCTGAGCCGCCCAGGCGCCTTTTCATGGTTCCGTCCGTGGCGGTCAGGGAAAGGGAGGAAACATATTCCGGCATCAACGGACTGCGATAGGCGGCGATCAGCAGTTGCGCCAGATGACGGGCGCTGATCCGGTCCGCGCGCGACAATCCGGCACCGTTTTCAATGACCAGCTCGGGAAACGAGAAACCATGACGGGAAAACCACTGGTCCAGTGTGCGCCGCGATTTTTGCAGGGTGGCCGGCGCGCCGTCCATCGCTCCGAGGGTCAGGAAAATCTGCCGCGCCATGACATTGACGCTGAGCTTGTTGACCTCGCGCATGAGGTCGGATAACGGCGGAGATTCCCACGTTGCAAGTAACCTCGCCCCGGGCGCAAGCGTAGCTTCCCGCGCGCGACCGGCCCAGGATCCGCCGACCTGCACCCAGAGTTGCCGAAACAGCGCCTGCGCAAAATCGTCCGGCGAAAGCAGGCTGAAGTAGCGGAACTTCTCGCCGCATCCCGCCGGAAAAGCACCGGAGAATGTCATCACGTTGTCTACGATCGCCGGCTTTTCCGGCCAGGCATCGCATTCGCCCGGTACAAGCCGCAGGCGGTTGACGACCAGAATCTGGGGCAGGGTGGGCTCGGCGTAAATGTCGACAGCCTGTCGTGCGTCATTCGGCACGAACTGCAACCGGAACGATTTGCCGTTGAGCAATAGCGCATCGGCCCCGACGTTGTAGGGCCGTGTCGGTTCGTTGTCGAACAGTGCCGGATCGTGGGCGTCGATGGCGAAATAACTTCGATCCAGCAAAAGGTCGCCGTCGATGACGCGGATGCCGCGATGACGCAGGTCGCGCAGAAATAGCCAAAGGCTTTCGAGATCGAATTTCGGATCCCCGTAACCCTTGAGGAGGAGATTGCCGACCAGCCGGTCGCCGTCCATCCTGCCGTCGAGCCAGGCTTCGGTTTTCCATTTGTAAGCCGGCCCAAGCAGTTCGAGTGCCGCGAAAGTCGTGACCAGCTTCATGACCGATGCCGGATTCAGCGCGCGGTCGGCGCCGTAAGACACAACCTCGCGGTCCCGGGTGAGGTTTTGCACGAAGAGGCCGATATCGCCCTCGGGAATGCCCGCCTGCGCCAACGCGGATATAAGGCTCGCAGGCAGGGATGCCGATGCTTCCGTACTGTTCGCCGGCAGCGCTGCCAGCGGCGAACAGCTCAGGGCGAGGCAAAATAAAACGCAGCGGATGCTCTTCAGAAAGCAGTACTCCATCTACTGGACCGTATCGAGAAGCGCGCAGCTGCCTTCCACGAGCATTGCCATATGGCTTTCTTCGATGACGTACGGCGGCATGAAGTACACCGTGTTGCCGAGTGGTCGCAACAGCAATCCGCGTCCGAGCGCCGCCGCGTAGAAATCACGCGAAAACTGCGGGCTCGCCGCGTCGACGTCGAACGCCCAGATCATGCCGGTATTGCGAAATTGGCGCACGCGCGGATGCCGCGCGAGTGTTTTGCAATGTTCCGACATGCGCGCCGACGTTTTGCGATTTGCGGCGATCACGCCGTCCTGTTCGAAAATGTCCAGAACGGCAAGCGCGGCGCGGCACGCGAGCGCATTGCCGGTATAGGAATGGGAATGCAGAAATCCGCGAGCCAGTGCATCGTCGTAGAAAGCCCCGTAAATGCCATCGCTGGTCATTGCGACCGACAGCGGCAGGTATCCGCCGGTAATGCCCTTGGATAAGCACAGGAAGTCGGGCCGGATGTCCGCCTGTTCGCAGGCCAGGAAGCTGCCGGTGCGGCCGAAACCTACGGCAATTTCGTCGGCGATCAGATGCACCTCGTATTTATCGCAAAGCTTCCGAGCCTCTCGCAAATAACGCGGGTGGTACATGGCCATCGCGCCGGCTGCCTGCACAAGTGGTTCGACGATCAATGCCGCCGTGCTCTCATGGTGCGCGGCAAGAAAGGCTTCGAGGCCCGCCACGGCACGAAGCGCGACATCTTCGGCGTCTTCTCCCTGCAAAGCTTCGCGCCAGTCCGGGGATGGCAGTTGCACGGTCGGCCTCAGCAACGAAGCGTAGGTATCGCGAAACAACGCAATGTCGGTGACCGAAAGTGCGCCCAGCGTCTCGCCGTGATAGCCGTTGCGCAGGCTCACGAAGCCGTTTTTTTGCGGCCGGCCCGCGTTGCGCCAGTAGTGAAAGCTCATTTTCAGCGCGATCTCGACGGCTGACGCACCATCGCTACCGAAGAAACAATGCGAAAGGCCGGTCAATGCCGACAAGCGCTCGGACAACCTGACCACCGGTTCATGCGTGAATCCCGCGAGCATCACATGCTCGAGGGTTTGCAGCTGATCGGCAACAGCGCCGCCGATTCGCGGATTGGCATGGCCGAACAGGTTCACCCACCAGGAACTGATCGCATCCAGATAGCGGTTGCCGTCGAAGTCGTAAAGCCACATGCCCTGCGCGCGCGCGATGGGAACAAGCGGCAACTGCTCGTGATGCTTCATCTGCGTGCAGGGATGCCATACCGACTGCAGGCTTCGGGAAAGCCATTCCTGGTTGCGCGGAACGCCGGGGGTTGGGATCGTGAATCTCCGTGATTGCGAAAATCGGGCGGGTCGAGGGTCGCGCGAGAGTAGGACATTTTTTGAAAACGGAATCAAGCCGGCTCAAAACGCGCTGCCGGGCACCGTTGATGCTTGTATACCGGACGTCGACACACTCGCATGGAGGGGATTACATGGACCTGCTGCAAACCATCGACGAGCGACTGCTTGCTGAGCCGCTGCCACTGGTCGCCGTCACAGTTGCGGCCGTGGCCCATCCGGACACGCCGGTCATTCTTACTCTGCACTGGCATGGCTTCGTCGAGGAAGGCGTTTCCGCGGACGGGAACGAATCCCGTGCCCTCAAACCGCTGCCGAGCGTCGCGTTGCAGATCAACGATCGCTGGAACGAACTGACGGAGCTGGATCGAGCGGCCGTCGAAGCTGGCTGGGAACTGGGGGCTTGGGACGTGGCCCGCTCCGAGCGTACCGGCTGCGCGCGACCGGGCGCCGACAGCAGCGAAACCCTCGAATGCTTGCAGGCATTCGGCGCTTCAGCGCAAACCTATGGCAATGCGCCGGTCGTGCTGACAGACGCGCCGGATATCGACGACCTCGTGAACATGGCGACCCGATGCGGCTATCTCCTGTGGAAATTCCGGCCGGTCTACCACGGGTTGTGCGCGCGCTTTGCCAACGACTCGACCCTGACTGCGGAAGGCAGGCGCAAGCCGACATGCCCGGTCGAGCTCGTGATTCCAACGGGAACGGAAGCGGTCGATACGGTCTATCGACTGGGTTTACCGGTGGATGCCAGCTGGTCCAACTGAACCCAAACAGGGGTCCAGCAGGCGAGGTTATTTTTTAGTGTAAGCGCCCGCTTACACGCAAACAGCCCACAATAGTGCTGTATTTGTCGGATAACCTTGAATTCAGAAGTGTCTCCCCTTATTATTAGCACTCGCAAGCATTGAGTGCTAACGAGGGTTTCGCCCTCGATATCGTCCATAACAAAAGGAGACCACTATGAAGATTCGTCCTTTGCACGACCGTGTAATCGTCAAGCGCCTCGAAGAAGAGCGCAAGACCGCTTCCGGCATCGTGATTCCCGATACCGCCGCCGAGAAGCCCGATCAAGGTGAAGTGATCGCAGTTGGCAATGGCAAGGTCCTCGATGACGGCAAGGTCCGTCCGCTGGACGTCAAGAAGGGTGACAAGATCCTCTTCGGCAAATATTCCGGCCAGACCGTCAAGGTCCATGGCGAAGAACTGCTCGTGATGCGTGAAGAAGACATCATGGGCGTCGTGGAAGCCGCGTAAGTCATTCCGGCCCCAATAAAGTCCTGCACCACCAAATTTCAGGAGCAA
>JBDTTE010000221.1:0-6001 GCA_039930785.1 Betaproteobacteria bacterium
ACGCGCACAGCGGATGCCAAGGCGCGCAAAGCCTGCCAGGTGCTGGCGCTGGATGCGCGGCAGTTCCAACAGGCACTGCAAACCACGCCGGAATTTGCGCTGATGCTCATGAACATCATGACCAACCGGCTGCGCGTCACGATCGCGCTGATGAAGCAGACCTCCAGCCTGCCGGCACTCGACAATCGCGATGAAATGCGCGTGTTCGATGACAAAACCATGCAGGATCTGGTCGCGGCATTCAACGCGAAGCCGCCGCAGGTTTTTCCGGCGGGACGCACCATCATGAAGGAAGGCGACATCGGCTCCGCGATGTACGTTGTGATGCGAGGGCGCGTAAACGTATCGATCAACTCCGTGCCGATGGACACGGTGGGGCCAGGCGGCACCTTCGGTGAAATGGCCCTGGTCGACAAGGCCTCGCGTCTCGCCACCGCGATAGCCGGCACCGAGTGTCAATTGCTCACGTTCAATCGCAACGACTTCCTGAGCCTGGTCAAGACCAAGCCCGGCTTCGCCATCTCATTCCTGAAGACCATCGCCGAGCGCCTGCGCAAGATGAAGAGGTAGGCGGGAGAGGTGAGGCGTGAGGCGGGAGGCGAGAGGCGAGAGGCGAGAAGCATGAAGGGAATTTTGTCATTCCCGCGAAGGCGGGAATCCAGGTGGAACGAAAGCGTTATTGACGATAGCTCCCCAGACAATTCGAGATCTGGATTCCCGCCTCACGCCTATCGCCTCACGCCTCACGCCTATCGCCTCACCCCTCCCGCCTCACCCCTCCCGCTCACGCAACAACCAGCGAGCGCTTCGTGGTCGCGACACCGCCCTGATCGTCCTTCCAGGTGAAGACGAATTCCCCGCTGCCGCTGGCGACGATGTAGAACGAGAAAAATGGATTCGTCGAAACCGCGGGACGCAGTTTCGCGCTGAACACTTCCACGCCGTTGTAGGTGCAAACGAACGATTCGACGATGTGGCGGGCAATGAGCTTGCCCGTGTTGTCCAGGCGGAATCCGGATTCCATCGGATGCTCCACCAGCGCACGGATCTCCACGACCTCGCCGGGTCGGGCGCTTTCCGGCATGCGCACGCGACCCTGACCCAGGCGACTCACAAGCCGCAATCCGAAGTCACGACTTCGATTTCGGCGGACGCCGACCAGAGCGATCCGTCGCTCAGTTGCGCAACGGCTGTGATCTGTTGCGATGTCGCCACGCGTATGCGCGACGAGACGACCGCCTTGCCGTTGTAAGGCCCGAGACGCACGTCTAGCATGCGCGGCAGCTGATTTTTCTCCGCGAACAGGGAAATGCCGGTCACGTGATCTTGCGGTGTCATCGCACTTTCCACGCGAACGATGACCGGCACGACATTGCCGTTCTCCGCCAATCGCGGAATCTCGAGGCTGACCCTGCCACGAGCGATCTGTCGATCGCCGAACGCTTCGCGTAGCGCAAGGACGAGATCCTCGGGCGTCGCGCGCGCGGGCCTGACGATAATCAGGCCAATGCCGGCCGCGAGCGCGCCAAGCGCTCGCCTTCGGCTCGCGACGTGAATGCCTTGAGAATCGTGAATGTCGTGATTGTCGCGACTCAAGGATTCAGGCACCCGGCCTTGCGCTTCTTACGTTCTTCCCGAAATTCACGTTATTCACGATATTCACGGTACTTATGGCCTTTCTCACGCCTTATACGAGAAACCGTGATTCTTGAACGGCAGCGAACGCAGCCGTTTCCCGGTCGCCGCAAATATCGCATTGCCCAGCGCGGGAATCACCGCGCCGATCGGCGGTTCGCCGACACCGCCCCAGAATCCGCCAGTCGGCACCAGCACGGCCTCGATCTTCGGCGTCTCCGACAGGTGCAGCACGCGATAGTCAGAAAAATTGCTCTGGTCGACGCGCCCTTCGCTGATGGTGATCTCCTCATGCATGGCGGAACTCAATCCCCAGACGATGCCGCTCTGGATCTGCGCAATCACCGCATCGGGATGCACGACATAACCGCTATCGAGCGCCAGTACCACGCGCTTGACCTGGACGACTGTCGCATCCGTCACTGCGATCTCCACCACCGCTGCAGAGAAGCTGCCATAGGAATCGACTACCGCGATGCCGCGATGGATGCCCTTCGCCGCGGGTTGGTCCCAGCCGGAAGCCTTGACCACGGCATCAAGCACGCCAAGGTCTTTTTTCCCCTGCAGCAGCGCGCGGCGGAATTCGACGGGATCTTTTCCCGCAGCCTGGATGACTTCGTCGATGAAGCATTCACGGAAGAACGGATTGTGCGTATGCGCGACCGCGCGCCAGAAACCGGGCGGAACATGCGGATTGCGCATCGCGTACTCGTCCGTGAAATTCTCCACGGCGTACGGATTGTCCTGGAAGCAGCGCACGTTCACCGGGTCCACGCCATTCTTGATATCGGCGGGCCGGACGGTGACGAATATCGACTGGTCGGCCTGCCGTACATGCCACGCTTTCCAGTTGCCGTCCTTGTCGAGCCCGGCGCGCAACTTGACCAGCGCGACGGGCCGGTAACGGCCCTGCTTCATGTCTTCCTCGCGCGACCATTGCAGCCGCACCGGCGTACCGGGCATCTTCTGAGCAATCGCGACGGCTTGCTTGGTGTATTCCTGGTGCACGCCCCGACGCCCGAACCCGCCGCCAGCATGCATCTTGTGCACGATGACCTGCTCCAGCGGCAGACCACCCGCTTCGGAGGCGGCAGCAATGGTCGATTCGCCATTTTGCGTGCCGACCCAGACCTCGATCCGATCGTCCGTCGCCACCGCTGTAGCCGTCTGCGGTTCCAGCGTCGCGTGGTTCAGGTAAGGCGCGTGATATTCCGCTTCGATAACCTTTGCCGCGTTAGCCAGGGCGGCCTCCGCATCGCCATCCTTGCGCGCGACCGGAACGTCTTTCGCGTCGAGGCCGGTGCGCAGGAACTGCATGATCGACGCGCTGGTAACCTTGCCGTTCTCGCCGACATCCCAATCGACCGTAACCAGCTTGAGCGCCTGGTTGGCGCGCCACCAGTTGTCGGCCACCACCGCCACCCAATCGTCCCCGGCCACCACGCTCTTCACGCCGCGCAGCCCTTTCACCTTCGAATCATCGAAGCTTTTGACCTTGCCGCCGAACACCGGGCATTGCACGATGGACGCGTGCACCATGTTCGGCAGGCGCACGTCGGCGGCATAGATCTGCTTGCCCGTGGTCTTGTCTTCGATGTCGAAGCGTGCCGGCGATGTACCGATGAGCTTCCAGTCCTTCGGGTCCTTGAGCCTGGGCTCCTTCGGCACTTCGAGTTTCGACGCTGCGATGGCGACGCGCCCGAACGAGGTCTGTTTGCCGGACGGATGCGAGATCACGCTTTTTTGCGCCTTGCATTCGGCTGCCGGTACCCCCCACTCCGTCGCCGCCGCCATCACCAGCATCTCGCGCGCGCTCGCGCCGGCCTTGCGCAGATATTCCTGCGAGTCGCGGATGCCGCGACTGCCGCCGGTGGACATCGATCCGAAGATGCGATTGCGACGAATGTGTTCGTTCACGTCCGCGTATTCCGGACGCACCTTGCTCCAGTCGCATTCCAGTTCCTCCGCGACGAGCTGCACCAGGCCGGTGAAGGAGCCCTGCCCCAGTTCGGAGCGCGCGACACGGATCACCACTGTGTCATCTGGCTGGATGACAATCCAGTGCGTGACTTCGGACGTTCCCGCCGCGTCGGCGGCGTGCACCGTGCCGGCGAGGTTGACGCCGATCATCAGGCCGCCGGACACGGCGGCGGTTTTCACCAGGAAATCGCGGCGACCGGCCTTGAATGTTTTCGTGTTCATGGCAGCCCCTTTATGCTGACTTCGCGATCTGGTGGATCGCGTCACGCACGCGCACGTAGGTTCCGCAGCGACAGATGTTCGTCATTGCCTCGTCGATCTGCGCGTCACTCGGATTTTTATGCTCTTTCAGCAGCGCCGCGGCGGCCATGATCATGCCGCTCTGGCAGTAACCGCATTGCGGCACCTGCAGCCTGACCCACGCCTTCTGCACCGGGTGCGATCCGTCCTTCGACAGGCCTTCGATCGTCGTCACATTTCCCGTCACTGCGGAGGCCGGCATCACACAGGATCGCACCGGCTTGCCCTCGATATGCACCGTACAGGCGCCGCACATGGCGATGCCACAGCCGTATTTGCTGCCGGTAAGACCGAGTTCGTCGCGCAAAACCCACAGCAGCGGCATCTCCGGTTCGACATCGACACTCACCTGTTTCCCGTTGACGTTGAGAGTGGTCATCGCGCGCTCCTGGCAAGAATGTAAGGAATTATTTCGAAGAAGGCGTGTACGCAATCGATGTTAGCAAAGATGCGCCTCCCGGGCGTGCAAAATGACCCGGGGCCGATTGCTGCATAATCACACGCGAAAATAGATTGCGGTGGCTGTTACCTGCCGCAACAAAAACAAACGGGGGAGGACTCCGCAATGCAGGAACGCTTCACGCCGGAGTTGCGGCGTCGGACGATGGCCAAGGTTTCGTGGCGGCTGCTTCCCCTGGTCGTGGTGGCCTATCTCATCGCCTATATCGATCGCACGAACATCGCGGTTGCGGCGCTGACGATGAACAAGGACCTGGGGATCAGCACGTCCGTGTACGGCATCGGCGCGGGCATTTTCTTCATCGGCTACGCCGTGTTCGAAATTCCCAGCAACATGATCCTCGAGAAGGTCGGCGCGCGCATCTGGATCGCGCGGATCATGATCACGTGGGGCATCGTATCCGGATTGATGGCAACGGCCAGCGGGCCGACGAGTTTCATCGTCCTGCGCTTCCTGCTCGGCGTCGCGGAAGCGGGCTTCTTCCCCGGCATGATCCTGTACTTCACCTATTGGTATCCGGCGGCCTATCGCGGTCGCGTCATCTCGACGCTGTTCATCGCGGTGCCGGTCGCCAATGCGGTGTCGTCCGTGATTTCGGGCGCCATCCTGTCGATGGACGGCATCTGGGGATTGCACGGCTGGCAGTGGGTATTCATCATCGAGGCCGTTCCCGCCGTGCTGCTCGCCGGCGTCGTGCTCGCGTATATGACCGATCGTCCTGCCGTGGCCCACTGGCTGGCTGCCGACGAGAAGGAATGGCTGGAAAGCGAACTTGCCGCTGAACGTCGCGCCGTCGAAGCGAAAGGCAAGCTCACGATCTGGCAGGTGATGTCCGACCCGCGCGTGCTGGCCATATCGGGCATCTATTTTTTCAGCGCGACGGCAAACTACGGCATCACGTTCTTCCTGCCGCAGATCGTCAAGAGCGTGGGCGTCCAGTCGAACTTCACCATCGGCCTGCTCAGCGCGATCCCGTACGTGGTTGGTGTTTTCGGGCTGCTCGCGTTCGGTTATTCATCGGATCGCATGAGCGAGCGACGCCGGCACCTGATCTGCGCGGCCATCATTGGTGGCATCGGCTTTTTCATCGCGGGCTGGATAGGCAACAGCTACTGGGCACTCGTCGGCATGAGCATCGCCACCATCGGCACCTATGGCTGCCGTCCGACCATGTGGCCGATGCCCTCGCAGTTTCTGACCGGCGCAGCAGCGGCAGTCGGCATTGCCTTCATCAATTCGATCGGCAACCTCGGTGGCTACGTCGGGCCGTTCGTGGTGGGCTGGATAAAGGACAGCACCAAGAGTTTCGAGCTGGCGGTGTTCTTTCTCGCCGCTTGTTCTTTCGCGTCGGCGCTCATCGCGTTCGTCGCCCGAAGGGCGACGGGCGCTCGCGCTAGGGGCTAGGGGCTAGGGGCTAGGGGCTAGGGGCTAGGGGCTAGGGATTGGAATAACTTCACCGTCCAACGCCACCAACCTACATGCTTCGCGTCGCCACGCTCTTCCCCCTAGCCCCTAGACGGGAAATGTATACTTAAGAAAGGCAAAAGCGGATAATTCGCCGGGACAGGCCGGTAGTTCTCTGCATTGGGGGACGTTTGGGAAACTCGTTAGCATTATTCAACTAGC
>JBDTTE010000222.1:0-5974 GCA_039930785.1 Betaproteobacteria bacterium
CGCGCTGAAAAGCATGGCCCAGAGCGGCCGGCAGCAAAACATCGAATTGGTGATCATCGGCGCGTCCATGCCGGCAACTCCGCCGGATCTGGGCATGAACGTACACTACATTGGCCACCTGCATGACGAAGTAAGTCAAGTCATGCTCTATTCCGCAGCCGATGTGCTGGTAGCGCCATCCACCCAGGAAAACCTGTCAAATACCGTCATGGAGGCCCTCGCCTGCGGCACACCGGTCGTGGCATTTGCAATTGGCGGAATGACGGATTTGATTACACATCAGCGCAACGGTTACCTGGCTTTCCCATTCGAAACGGACGACCTGGCTACCGGCATCTCATGGGTGTTGGAGGATCAAAGTCGGCACAACGCCCTCTCGCTCTTCGCCCGTCAGACGGCTGTCGAGCGCTACAGTGTCGAAACCATAGCCAAGCGGTATCAAGCGTTGTATGAAGACATACTAAGATGAACATACTTCTCCTTGGGGGTAGCGGGGGTACTTCCGGATGCTCCTGCCTGAAGCGTTTGTTCGACTTGCCCGCCAGCCGGTACAAGTGAAGAAACCGGAACGAATCCGCCACTTGCAACAGCCGCACCTTGCGCAGTACGTGCGCGACGCGACTCAGAGGCGGTAAACTCATTGTGGCTCCTGGTTTGACGCGAATGCCGGATGCTGATGCCCTCCACCCCGGGACGCCGGGGCAGCGAGATATGGTACCGGAAGGGCGTCGACCTCATCTCCATTTTGTGTAAATTGAGCTCATTGAAAAGCGTGGAACCAGTAATCTCGGTAATCATAGTTGTCCTCAATGGCGAAAAAACCATTCGCAGGGCCATTGAGAGCGTCCTCTGCCAGACCTATGCGCAGACCGAACTGCTCATCGTCGACGGCGGATCCAGCGATCAGACGTTGGCGATCGTTGAACCGTACATCGGCCGGACAAGCTACTTTGTCTCGAAAAGAGACAACGGAATCTACGACGCGATGAATCATGCGTTGAGCCAGTGCAAAGGCGATTGGTGTCTGTTTCTCGGCTGCGACGACGTGTTGATCGATTGTTTCCATCGGGTCGCGCCCAGGTTGGTAAACGGGCAACACGTGTACTACGGAAATGTCATCTTCAGGTCGAGCGGAGACATCTACTGCGGCCGCTTCTCGAAGGCGAAGCTGGCTTGCATAAACATTTGTCATCAAGCCATTTTCTATCCGAAGAGCTCCTTCGCGAAGCCGTATGACACGGAGTATCGGCTGCTTGCAGACTACAAGTACAACATCGAACTGTGGGGCTCCGGAGCGCTGTTCAAGTATCTTGGCTATGTAATAGCCGACTACAACGATCTAGGTTCGGCGGCGCCCGGCGACAAGCGGTTTTCTGCGGACAAGGTTCGAATACTGCGAGCCAACCTCGGCTGGGGGCCGGCGCTGATATGGCGTTTGATCGAGTTGGCGTTGCCGCTCTATCGCAGACTCAGGCGCGCGGGGTGGATCAGTTAGTACGGCGCCAGAAATTGCCAGGTCAAGCTTGCCGTTCGCTGTCTTTTCGAGCTTGTGCGGTGGGAGAAACGAGCCCCCGGCCACTGAGAGCGTAGTACCCGAGAAGCGCGCGAAGCAGGATCTCGTCGAAGGGCCTTTGCCTGAAGCGCCGGAGAGCGAAAACGAGTCGCGCGATTGCCAACGGTTTTCGATGATCGAAGTACCTGTCGAGCAATCGTACCTGATCGTTGGACAGGTCCGCCAGGAACACGGATCGAAAATTGTCGATCTGACTGAACATTCCATGCACCCAGTCCGCATTGCCGAGGAAGCGCAGTTTCCCGATCAGGCTTTGCGCACCGGAACCCATTCCGATCGCGTTGCCGCCGTGCTGGCGATACAGCACCGTCGGTTCCGTGTCGGCATGAACGGTGCCGAATGCGGACACGACGATGTAGAACCACCAGTCGTGAAAATAGATCATCCGCACGTCGCCCTGCCGCTGGATCAGTTTCAATGCCGCGCGGTTGAATGCGGCCGTACAGCCGATCACGATGTTCTCGGCCAGCGCGTTCTGAAATGACGGACCAGACGGCCATGCGTTCGACAACCGGAGGGGATTCAGGTCCCGATCGACCAACTGGAGGCGCGAGCAGTACAGCGTTGGTACTGCGTCGCGCCCTTGCAGGCAGCGCGCTGCCCGAGCGATCTTCCCTTGCAGCCAGATGTCGTCCTGGTCCGCCACCATGATCACATCGGCATCCTCCGGAACTGCCTGGATCAGCGCCATGAAGCTCTGCGCAAATCCGACGTTCGTGCCGTGCGAGATCGAGATCCGCGAGTCGCCGACAGCTTCGACGATTTCAACTGTCCTGTCGCGCGACCCATCGTCCCGGATCAGGATTCTGCCGTTCGCGGGCAATTGATCGAGTATCGACTGAATCTGGTCGGCAACAAATTGATCGCCTTGATAGGTCGACATAAGGACTACGATTCGTGTGCCGACAGTCTGTTTTATCAAGTGCAGCCCGCCTGCATCCGTGCCATCCCACCCAGTCTTTCATACAGCGTGCCATACCGATCGGCGTTGAGAGTCCATGACCATTCCCTGCGCGCATGCTCGCCCACGAGACTGCGCAGGGTGAGCAACTTGCCTGTCTCCAGCGAGTACCGCAGCACCCCGCATGCTTTGCCGAAGTCATCCTGACTCCCGTCGAGATCACATGTGATCAGGAAAGGGCGTGTGTCCGGAACGGCATCGGCAGTCGCGTTGGAAACCATTGCCGGGGTACCGCACGCCATTGCTTGCTGGACAACCAACGGAAATCCCTCGCCCTTGCTTGGGAGCACAAGGAGATCGGCGGCCCTGTAGAGTTCGACCAGTATCGCGCCCGACCGGTCAAAAAAGATCTTCATGTTCGGAAGTTGCCAGGTCGCGGGGTCAAATGCGGCATTGGTGGCTCCCCAACCCAGGATCCACCACTCGATTTCGCCAAATTCCTTCACCAGCTGCCGCAGCAGCGGCATACCCTTCTTTTCCACAAATCGGCCGACAAACAGAAACACGGTCCGTTGCGGATTCGCTGCCAGCCGGCTTTTGATGGAACTGCGGGTCAGATCGTCGGTGCCCGAGTACTCGATCGTATCGACGCCGTTCGGCCAGAAGCAGGGTTCGCTTTTGAAGGATACCGAGCGCAGGAACTGAGTTCTGACGACTTCGCTGTAAAACACGACTTGCTCTGCTCGTCCCAGGACAAACGTACCGAATGAACGGTTGATAACCTTCAAAATCACTCCAAGCAGCCGGTTGTCGTAAGGAATGTCCCCAACATGCTGTGTGACGACGACCGGTTTCCCGAACCATCTGGCGAAGAAAAACGCCGCGAGATTTCCAAAATAGATGTAATCGTGTACGTGAACCACGTCGGCAGCGGCGATCGCTTTCCGTAGCCGAAGAAGCGACCTGAGTCCCCAGACCGGCCAGGGAAACCCCAGCCGCTCGAGGCCGTTCCAGGAGCGCATCGGCTCAAAGCCGACTCCGCGCCGAGCGGACGGGACAGCATCGCAGTCGCTCGCGAACCACCTGACGCCGACCGCGTATTTTTCCGCAACCCGCTGCGCGATCTGGATGGCGACGCTCTCTACCCCACCTCCGTGGGTCGAGAAGTAATGGGTAACAAGAACAACTTGGTAACGAGGGGACGTAGGCAAAATACTAGGAAGCCAAACGTTGCTTCATGGCGGAATCCGATCTCACGCGCTTCCTGGGACGCTCTCGGAAATCACGAGATGCAGAACCAATACAACGAACACTCACACTGACTTCGAATCGGCCGGCAGGCCGAATAGCTCCCGCAGGAACGGCGTCGGCTCATCGAGAAATCCTACCGCCGTAATTTCCAGATTGGCAGCAGTGGTAAAGGTCTTCGAGAATCCCGCTTCCTCCAGAAATGCATTCAGCGACTTTTGCGTAAAGCCTGTTTTGTGCGCGTAGAAATCCTGCCCGCTCTTCTCGATCTCGACGCCATATCCATAGATCACGTCACGGACAGCGATGGGCCCGGCTGTCGAGTCGTAAACTACATCGTCGATGTCGAGCCCCTGGTTCACGACAATCCGCATCAACTCCCCCATATCCGGAACGCGGATGAATACAAAGCCATCCGCCTTCAGCAAATGGATGAATCCCGCCAACACCTTGCGCGCATCATGCCTGTAGTAATGTTCGAGATTGTGTGAGCAGTAGACCGAGTCGTAGGTCCCTGCGGGAAGTGTGGCCAGCTTGCGGGCGTCGCAAACAATGTCGGGATTGCCGCGCGGGTCGATATCCAGCAGCAGGTGCACCCAGCCGGCATATTGAGGTGGTAACGGTATCTGCTTGTTACCGCCGCCGACATTCAGGACAGTATGAACGCCGGCGTCGCTCTGTTTTGCGGCGTTCCACAACCGGCTGAAAAGGCTGGCACTCCTGGGGCTGCTCATCGAGTCTCCTAAGCGGCATGTTTCAAGAATAGTCGCCTGATTGCACTGGGGAATGATAGCCGAATCAATTGGGACACGGGTACCTGCGAGCCGCTCAGCATGGCTTTAATTCTCTGCTCCAGTCAGGACTACTCTGTATCATGGACGGTGCCCGTTACCCGTCTGCACAATTAGATGCTGCCAACAACTACCCTGAGCATGTTCGACGGCGTGAGGGTCGTCGTCCCGGACTCGATCGACTTGATCACTCCGTACGTGCTTTTGGAACAGCAGGACTGGTTCGAGGATGAGATAAAGTTCCTGCGCCGGCTTCTTCAACCGGGCCATCGCGTCATCGATATCGGCGCGAACTACGGTCTCTACACGCTATCCATGGCCCGGACTGTCGGACCTTTGGGGTGTGTCTGGGCCTTCGAGCCGGCGGCAGACACCGCGAAACTTCTCGCAGAGGGCATCGCGGCCAACGACTTTTCCCATGTCATTCTCGAAACTGTTGCCTTGTCCAGCCAACCTGGGGAGGCACAGCTGTCGCTCAATGTGAACTCCGAACTGAATTCGCTGGTCCGCGGCGAAAGGCCGGCAGGCGCCACGGAGACGGTGCGAGTTTCCACCCTTGACGCGTGTTGCCAGCGCTTCGCCTGGAGCGACATCACCTTCGTGAAAATTGACGCGGAAGGCGAGGAGGCCAAAATTCTCGAGGGCGGCAGACGATTCTTCGCCGATCAGTCGCCGCTCGTGCAATACGAAGTCAAGCACGGTTCAAGTGTGCACTTCGAGCTTGTCGAGCGATTCCGGTTGATCGGCTATGACTCGTACCGCTTGATTCCCGGGCTCGATCTACTGGTGCCCTTCGGCTCGAAATCGATACCGGATGAATACCTGCTCAATCTGTTTTGCTGCAAGGCCGATCGCGCCGAGCAACTCGCCGCCGGGGGACATTTGCTTGATTCAAAGGACGGCGACCCCGGCGTATGGATCGATTCGATAAGAGGAATCCTCAGCGAGTCCAACGACAGCGATTCCCACAACTGGCGGCAGACCCTGGCCAAAATGCCGTACGGCGAAACACTCGCAGCACTTTGGCGAAAACGGATATTCGGGGAAAATGACACCCTGGAAGTGGACAAAGCGCTCACGCTGTATGCATGCAGTCGCGATTCCGCGTTGTCCCAAGGGCAGCGCTATGGGGCACTGGAAGGCAGTCTGGAGTTGCTGGAGGACTTGTGCGAACGCAATTCGACGTACCTGCGGCAGGCAAGCCTCGCGCGCGTGGCGCGGGACTGCGGAGCGCGAATGCTCGCCGTAAACACGCTGCAAAAGCTTTGCAATCGGTTCCGTGAGCGTCAACCGGCCGATATGAGCGAGCCGTTCCTGGCGCCTTCGGAGCGGTTTGATTCCCTGCGTCCAGGCGAGTCTCTCGGCGATTGGGTGCTGGCCGGGGCACTGGAAGAACTGGAACGCCTCGGGTCGTTTTCTTCCTTTTATACCGGTCTATCGGCGAAAGGTCGCCTGGAGACA
>JBDTTE010000223.1:0-5964 GCA_039930785.1 Betaproteobacteria bacterium
ATTCCCGCGCAGGCGGGAATCCAGAACTCTAAACCGGGAGGCCTACTCTTCACTGGATTCCCGCCTGCGCGGGAATGACAACTTAGCCCGGCTCCTTACCTCATCCCTCGTCCCTCATCCCTCGGCGCGCTATTAGCGCGCCGGCAGGACCGGCGGTGCGCCCTTGTTCTTGACGAACATCACCAGGAACTTCGCGGCTTCGGTCTTGCTGGTATTAGTTGCCACGGTGTGCACGTCCGTCGGGCTTTCGTAGAACGTATCGCCCGGCTTCAGGTGGGTCAGCGGTCCTCCGCCAACCTGCATGTCGACTTCGCCTTCCAGCATGTACACGAACGTATGCGCGTCGTGGCGATGCGCCTTGGATACGTAGCCGGGCGCGAGCTCGACTGTGAGCATCATCGCTTCCTTGCCCGGAATGTCCGTCAGCTCCTTGACGAGTTTTGGCGTGATCTTCTGGCCGTCGTCTGCGAATGCCGGTGCGATCACCAGGCTGGCGGCGAGGGCGAGTACTGTGAGTGAAAAGCGGGTCATGCTGTCTCCTTGTTGTTGGATGTTATTGGGTTGCGGTTGCGCGAACGGGATTGACGACGGGCTGCCTGAAGCCGATCGCGATGCGAGTCCAGGCGTTGATGATGGCAATGACGAAGGTCAGGTCCGATACTTCCTTTGGCGACAATTGCGCAGACACCCGCTCGAAGTCAGCGTCGGGCGCGTTGGTCTCGGCAATCAGGGTCAGCGATTCTGTCCAGTTCAGCGCGGCCTTTTCACGTTCGTCGAACAGCGGCGACGTGCGCCAGTCAGCCAGCGCTTCCAGGCGTTCATCGGTCTCGCCGGCCTCGCGTGCTTCACGCGTGTGAAGGTCCATGCAGTAAACGCAGCCGTTGATCTGCGAGGCGCGCAGGCGTGCCAGGTCGATGAGCACCGGGTCGAGTCCGGAGCGGGTGAGCTGTTCGTTGAGGGCGCGCAGGTTCTTCACGGCCTCGGGTGATAGCGTCCAGTATGGCAATCGTGCTTGAGCGGCAGGCATGTTCGTCCTTTCATCAGATGGCAACGGGCAATGGATGCCGTTTGCTTCCTAGACGAACCGACATGCGGGGTTGTGACAGGGTTGGTTCAAATACCGAGTCGGCTCAGCGAAATGCCCGCGAGTTTGTCGGGATTTCGCATTGTGTAAATACCGGCGATGCGCTCGCCGTCGAACTGGAAGGAGATGACGGAATACAGCTGGTCGCCCGTCATGTTGGCAATGCCGAGTTCGCCATTGACCCGGATGATGTGCCAATTCAGGGGTGGGAAATAGCGCGCGATGGAGTAGTAGAGCCGCCCGATGCGGTCCGCTCCGTGCAAGACCTTCAACGCTGCTATCACCTTGCCGCCTCCGTCCGAGATGTATTCGGCGTCCGCCGTGAGCAACGCCATCACCGCGGCGCGATCGCCGCTGGAGGCGGCGGCGATGAATTTCTCCAGCATGCGTTCGCGCACTTCTTCTGCGATCGAGAATTTCGGACGCCCTTCGCGGACTTCTTCCCGGGCACGATGCACCATCTGCCGCAGCGCCGGTTCGCCTTTGCCGAGCATCTGTGCGATCTCGGGATAGTCGTAGTCGAAGACTTCGTGCAGCAGAAAAGCTGCGCGCTTTTCCGGGCCGAGGCGTTCCAGCACCGCAAGGAACGCGACCGAGACTTCGTCGGCCAGTTCCAGTTGCAACTCGGGGGAGGGCATCTGGTCGACGATGATGGGTTCGGGCAACCATGGGCCGACGTAGCGTTCGCGGTCCTGCTTCGTCGCGCGCAACCGGTCCAGGCAAAGGTGCGTCACGACCGTCACCAGCCAGGCCTCGTGCGACTCGATTGCCGCAATGTCCGCCTCGTGCCAGCGCAACCAAGCATCCTGCAGCACGTCTTCTGCGTCCGCGCGTGAGCCGAGCATGCGATAGGCCACGCCGAACAGGCGAGGTCGATGTTTTTCAAACAGTTTGGCGGCGTTTTCCATGCGGATTCGGCTATCGGTCGATCATTAGACGATTCGTACGGGAGGTTTGTGACAGGCTTTGTGAGAAAATCAACCGTCCCTTTCGACCGGTACTTCGCCAAATGTCATTGGCAGTAAACACGCCGAAGCGCCGCACACCGTTCGTCACCGGCGCGATCGCCATTCTCGCGCTGATCGCTGCCAAGATCGTATTTGTGTATTGCTGCTTCGCGGCGGCGAGCGATGCGCAGGGCGCCGTATTGTTCGTCCTCGGCGGACCCATCGTCCTCGGTGCGCTCCTCGCGGCATTGTTTGCGGCGCGGCGATTGCAGCGCGACATACCTGTCATGGGCGCAGTGCTCAAATGGATCTCGGCAGCCGGCCTGGCTTTTGTCGTCCTGTTTTTCGTCTGTGCGTTCGCCCGTCCTTTGCGACCGTTTCCGAACGCCATCATCGGCGTGGTGGCGAGGGCATACCAGTCGATCACGGGAGAAACGCCTTACATGGCGGCTCACAGGAAGCAGGACATGCTATCCATGATGCGGAACGATCTGGCCCAGCGCCAGGGGCGCGAACTGGACCTCGCGCACCTGCCGACCAGCCGCGACTGGGGCCATGTCTGCATATTCGGTCCCCGCACTGACAATGCAACGGCGTCGGCCGTGCTCGGCATGAAGAACTGGGATATCGAGACGTACAGCAAGATCGCCACAAGCGAGGCTATCTCCACTCTCGTATTCGTCGCCGGCCGACATGTGGAATACGTCGTTGAAGTTCCCAACGACGAGGGCAGTTTCGCGAAGCTGGGCAAGCAGTGCTTCCCGCGCGAGAAAGCGGTGTTCCTGCGCACTGAGACCGCGGGACAGGCACCGGAGTTCGATGTAAAAAAATAGGGACGAGGGAAGAGGGGCGTGGGACGAGGGGAAAGTCTGAGCAGGGCTCAAGGGCTTTAAAGCGTCTCCCTCGCCCCTCGTCCCTCGTCTCTCGCCCCTGACTTTTCGCACTTCGCGCGAAAGCGCTTGTCGAACGCGGACCATGTCCTCCCCATTCCGATTCGGCCTCACCGCCAAAATATTGCTCGGAATCGTCGTCGCTATCGGCGCGGTCGTATTGCTATTCGACTGGAACTGGCTGCGCCATCCGGTCGAACACTACATCACTGACAAGTCCCACCGCGAGGTTCGCATCGGCCATCTGGATGTGGACCTGACTTTTTCGCTTGAACCGACGGTGCGGGTACGCGACCTGCACATCGAGAACGCTGAGTGGGCGGACAAGCGCCCGTTCATCAACGCCGCGCAAGCCGATTTTACGTTTTCGCTGCGCAGCGTCTGGGAGGGTCGGCCGGTGATCTCGAAGCTGGTATTGGTCGATGCCGAGCTGGACATGGAAAGGCAAGCCGACGGGTCGCGCAACTACAGGCTGATCCATCCCGAGTACCTGGGACCGGGCAAGGTCAAGTTGCAAAGCCTGGAGGCGCACAATACGACCATTCGTTTCGTGCGGCGCGACGTCAAGCTCGATATGACGGCGAGCGCATCGCCTGCGCAGGCGCGTGGGGAGAAACAACCCGACGCGGAACATCCCACCCGCGTGCGTTTCAAAGGCGAGTTTGCCGGCGCGCCTTTCGAAGGCGATATCGACACCAGCGCGTTGCTGACTTTCCTGGACACCGGGGGCGACGTCGCGATGCGCGGCTCGGCCACCGCCGGAAAAAGCCGGCTCGAAGTCGACGGCAAGATCGCCGACCTGTTCGACCCATCGGCCATCGATGGCGACATCCATGTCAGCGGCCCGTCGCTGGCCAACCTGCATCCACTGCTGCGCGCGAAGCTGCCCGCGTCGCGACCGTATGACTTGAAGGCGCACCTGAAGCAGACCGCGGAGAATACGTCGTTCGCGAAATTGCGCGGCAAGATCGGCGGCACCGACCTGGCTGGCGACCTCACGCTGATCCGCGGCAAGGGCAAGCCGACGCTGAAGGTCGAATTGCACAGCGAGTCCGCTGACCTGGACGATATCGGGCCGCTGATCGGACAGCGCGCCGCGGCGCCCAACAAAGCCGCTGCGGACGACGCCAAAGCGGATGAGGACGGTACCGACGGGAAAGCCGCGGCGAAAGCAGACAAAAAGGCTGCGCCGCCCAAGCGCATTTTTTCCGAGCGCAAGTTCGACGGCGAACGCCTGGGCAAGCTCGATGCGCATGTGAGCTTCGATGCGAAAAAATTTCGCGCAGCGAAATGGGCGGCGCTGCAGAGCGTGCGGCTGACTGCCGATCTCGCGGGCGGCGTATTGAAGCTCTCGCCCGTCGATCTCGGTATCGCGGACGGGCACGTCACCGGACGCTTTACTTTCGACGGCACCAAAAAGCCGCTTGCCGCCGAGGCGAAGATCGAATTGAAGGGCGTGCGCGTCGAGCAACTGCTCGCCGGCTTGTCGAAAAAAGCCAAGGCCACCGGCCCGTTACAAGGCCACGTCGAATTGAACGGGCAGGGCAACTCGCTCGCGGCCATTGCGGCGAGCGCGACCGGCCCGGCGGAAATCGAACTGGTGGACGGGGACATTTCCAACCTCGTCGACGCCGGCATCGGATTGAACGGCGGAAAAGCCATCAAGCTGCTGATTACCGGGGACCGGATCATCGAGGTCAACGATGCGAAGGTGGCGTTCGATTTCGACAAAGGCCAGGGCACGTCGAAGACCATCCTGCTCGACACCGAGCAGACGCACACCGAAGGGCAGGGAAGCATCGACCTGCGCGCTGAGACTTTCGACATCACCTTGACGCCGCACCCGAAGAAACCCGGCATCCTCAGGTTGCACTCGTCGATCCGGGTGCATGGCCCGATTCGCGAGCCAAAGATCGCACTGGCGAAGAATCCCTGAATGTCCTGATGGCGTGAGGGGAGAGGGGTGAGGGGTCAGGGGTAATTCGTTTGGCGCGAAGCGAGAGGCGCGAAGGGTAGAATCCCCCCGTCACTCATTGCTCATTACCCATCACCGCCTCATGACTATCCAGTGGTTCCCCGGCCACATGAACCTGGCGCGCAAAAAAGCCGCCGAAAGCCTGGAATGGGTCGACGTCGTCATTGAAGTCGTCGATGCACGCCTGCCGGAAGCCAGCAGCAATCCGATGATCAAGACGCTGCGGCAGCAGCGCCAGCGTCCCGCCCTCAAGCTCCTGAACAAGTCGGATCTCGCCGATCCTGTAGCGACGAAGGCCTGGCTGGCTTTTTACAACCAGCAAAAAGGCGTGAAGGCGGTGGCGATTTCGTGCAAATCCAAAACCGAGGTCGCGCGTGTTATCGGCTATTGCCGTGAAATCGCGCCGCACCGGAATGACATGACCAAGCCGCTGCGCATGATGATCATGGGCATACCCAACGTCGGCAAATCGACCTTGATGAATGCGCTGCTCAAGCGCCGCATTGCCAACGTCGGAGACGAACCTGCGGTAACCAAGAGACAGCAGAGCATCGATATCGGTCCGGGCATGACGCTGACCGACACGCCGGGCCTGATGTGGCCAAGGATCGAACATGACGCCGACGGCTACATGCTGGCCGCCAGCCACGCCATTGGCACCAACGCCGTCATCGAAACGGATGTCGCCGCATTCCTCGGCACTATCCTGCTCGCGCGCTATCCGAAACTGCTCGCGGAACGCTACGGTGTCGCGATGGATGGCGTGGACGGCGTGCGATTGATCGAAGTGGTCGCCAAGCGCCGTGGTTGCCTGTTGAAAGGCGGTGCACTCGACGTTGAAAAAGCAGCGTTGATCCTGCTCGACGATTACAGGAGCGGGACGCTCGGGCGGGTTTCGCTCGAGACACCGGAGTCGCGCAATCAGATGATTGCGGACGCGGTGGTTGAGACAAGGGACGAGGGGGAAGAATCAAGGGGCGAGGGACGAGGGGCGAGGAGCGAGGGAGAAGCCTGAGGCCCCCCTCTCCCCGGCCCTCTCCCACGAGGGGAGAGGGAGTCTTGAGGATT
>JBDTTE010000224.1:0-5956 GCA_039930785.1 Betaproteobacteria bacterium
CGTCATAAACCGAATTCACCAGCTCTTCATTAGGCACCCTGGATTGAATTTCCAGATAGATGTTCATGGCCCTGAGCAAATCTCTCGAGGTCTCGTCCAATTCGTCCCTAATCTGAAATGCGATCGCCGTTGGATCTTCCGCAGCCAAAACCGGCGGCGTAATCGAAACGAGCAGTACCACGGCAATTTTCCAGATGGGTGCATCTGGCCTGGCAGTTCGTCGCCTGGCTTGAATCAGCAGATTCGAGCAAATACGCCCGACGTTTTTGAAAGCGTGCTCCAGGTACGACCAGCCACTATGGTGGAATGAATTTCCGGTCGCGTCGCCGCAAAGCGCGCCTATCCCCTGCCCCACCCGGAAAGCCTGGAGCGAGTTAGCGAGGGGTTCATTGAGGATATCCATGTTGCCAATCGACCTGCCGGGTACCGGCTGCCCACCTTCTACGGCGTACTGGCGGATGAATTTACAGCCAAGGGGCATCAATGACTCGCAGGGCGTTTCAGTTACCGGTCTCGAAACAGGCACATGATTCAACGAAGTGAATTTGGATCCCGTCAGCGGACGAGCTGATTGATCTGGATGATGGGCAGGAGGATGGCAAGCACGATCAGCAGGACAACCCCACCCATCAGCAGAATCATCAAAGGCTCAAGCAAAGTCAGGAAAACCGAGAGCCTGCGCTCGAGCGTCTGGGTTTCCAGGCGCGCCGCGCGCTCGAGCATCTGCTCAAGTTTACCGCTCAATTCGCCACTCGCAACCAGGTGAATCAGCAGCGGCGGGAACGCTTTCGTGGCACTGAGGGATCGTGCGAGGGTGGCACCTTCGCGCAACCTTTCAATGGCCTTTTCGACCGCCTCGCGCATGACCATATTGCTCATGACTCGCGCGCTTGAAATCATCGCAGAGAGGAGCGGAATGCCTCCTCCTACCAATATCGCCAGCGTGCTCGCAAACCGTGACGTATTTACGCCACGAACGAGCGGACCCACCAGCGGCAAACCCAGCACAAACGCATGCCAGCTGCGCCGCGTCGCCTCATTGCGCAACGCATAACGTGCGGCTACGGCCGCACCGACGAGTATGGCCACAATATACGGCCACGTAGCACGCAGAAAGTCACTCAGCGCGATCAGTGAACGAGTCAACAAGGGCAAGCTTTGCCGCGATTGCTGGAATACCTGGACGACCTGCGGTACCACATAGACCAGCAAACCGGTCACGACAATAATTGCCACCAGCGTCACCAGCGCCGGATACATCAGCGCCAGCCCGGTCTTTTGCTTGAGCGCCTGACGCGCATCCAGGTAATCGGCGAGATGCTGCAGGACAACGGGCAGTGCGCCCGAATCTTCGCCCCCTTGCACCAAGGCTCGATAGAAATCGGGAAAGCTTTTTTCGTAGCTTCCGAGTGCACCGGCAAACGAGAGCCCCGCCGTCACCTCGGCCTTGACGCCGGCCAATACTTCCTTGGTTCTCGGGTCGGTGGCTTCCTCGATCAATGCAGTAAGCGATTGTTCGACGGTAAGACCGGAGGCGAGCAGCGTTGCCAGCTGCCTCGTTACCATTCCCAGTTCGCCGGCGGAGATGCCACGCGCCCAAAGCTGGCTCGCTCGTTCGCGGGCGTGAGCCTGCCCCAGCGTTGAAGGTAGCAATCCCTGCGCACGCAACTGCGCGCGAGCCTGGCGGGGTGTATCAGCCTGGATGACGCCGGTGACCGTGCGACCGGCACTGTCCATCGCTTCGTAGTGAAAGGCTTCCATCTGGCAGTGCTACTCGCGCGTGACGCGGACGACTTCTTCCAGGCTGACGGCGCCTTGCGCGACCCAGCGTATTCCATCGTCGCGCAATGAGCGCATGCCCCGGGATGTGACGTGCGCGCGCAACACTTGCTCCGAAGCGCGGTCGTGAACCAGCTTGCGAAGGTCATCGTCGACTGTCAGTAATTCATAGATGCCGGTACGTCCGCGATAGCCCGAGCGATTGCACGCGGGACAACCCTGCGCGGAATAGATCGTGGCTCCGGTCATCGGCAAACCCATGGCTTTCAGTTGGGACGCATCCGCTGCCACGGGCTTGCGGCACTCGGTGCAAAGCTTTCGAACCAGACGTTGCGCGCCGATGCCGATCAGGCTCGACGCCAGCAGGAAAGGCTCCACCCCCATGTCCACGAGCCGAGTCACGGCGCTCACGGCGTCATTGGTGTGCAACGTCGCGAACACCAGGTGACCTGTCAGGCTGGCCTGAACCGCAATCTGTGCGGTCTCGAGGTCGCGAATTTCACCGATCATGATTACGTCGGGATCCTGGCGCAGGATCGTTCGCAGCGCCCGGGCGAAGTTCATTTCAATCCGCGCGTTGACTTGCGTCTGGCTGATACCGTCGAGGTCGTATTCGATCGGATCCTCGACTGTCATGATGTTCAGGGCGGTCGCATCGAGGCGGGACAACGCAGCGTACAGCGTAGTCGTCTTTCCCGAACCCGTTGGCCCCGTGATCAGCACGATGCCGTGCGGTTCCTGGATCAGGCGGTCCATCATCGCCAGCGTGGGATCATCCATGCCCAGACGGGTCAGATCCAGCCGCCCTGCCTGTTTGTCGAGCAAGCGCAACACGACGCGCTCGCCATGTCCTGTGGGAATCGTAGAGACGCGAACATCGACCGGCTTGCCTGCGACGCGCAGCGCAATGCGCCCGTCTTGCGGCAGGCGCTTTTCCGCGATGTCGAGCTGGGCCATGATTTTGATGCGCGACACGACGGCCGCGTGCAGTGCCCGTGCCAGTTCGATCAAGTCATGCAGCGTTCCGTCCACCCGCTGCCGAACGACCGAGCGGCCTTCGAAGGCCTCGATGTGGATATCGGACGCGCGATCGCGCAGTGCCTGGGTGAACAACGCATTGATGAGCCGTATGACGGGCGCGTCATCCTGGCTTTCCAGCAAATCCTCGATCTGCGGAATTTCCTGCAGGAGGCGCGACAGGTCGATGTCCTGCGCGATGTCGCCGGCAAGCGCGGCGGCGCCCTCTTCCGCGCCGTTGTACAACGTCGCAATCAGGTCGTCGAATTCCGCGTTGCCAATTCGGCGGGCCTTCACCGGTACCCCGATCACCCTTCGCAGTTCGGCAATGGCACTGGCGGAGGCATCCGTGCGTACCGCGACTTCGGCACCCTCTGAATTCGCAGCGGTGACCAGCACGCCATTTGCCTTGGCGAATGCATAGGGCACCTTCTGCGAGATCACGCTCATGGCTCGGGTTTCTGGTTCTTTGTAGGCGCCGCAGGCGAAGGAACTGCGGAGCGTGGTGGCAGGATCGGAGATTCGACATTCGGCAGCGTCGCATCCGGCGTAGGCTTGGCCTTGATCTGTTCACCGCGAATGTAATCGTAGCGTTCACCTGAATACAATCCTGAATCCTCGCTGTTGCGAACCAACGTCGGTTTCAGAAATATCATCAAGTTGGTTTTTACATGCGAGCGCGTCTTGTATCGGAACAACGCGCCCAGAAAAGGAATGTCGCCGAGCAGGGGCACTTTCTGGATACCATCGTTGACCGTGTCCTGGATCAAACCACCGATCACCACGATCTGCTTGTCGTCCACCAGCACAGTCGATTCGACTGCGCGCTTGTTGGTGATCACGCCCGCCGCATTGGCCTTGTCATCGATGCTCGAGACCTCCTGGTAGATCTGCAGGCGTACGGTTCCGCCTTCGGAGATTTGCGGCTTGATCTGCAAGGTCAAGCCGACGTCGTGTCGTTCGATCGTCTGGAATGGCGTCGGTGTCGTCGCGGTCCCGGACACCGCGTACTGGCCGGTAATGAACGGCACGTTCTGGCCGATGATGATTTTCGCTTCTTCGTTGTCCAGCGTCAGCAATGTCGGGGTGGACAGTATGTTGGCGTTGGAATCCGTCTCGAGCGCTCGCGCAAGGAGGCCGAGATTCACGATCGTCCCGATTCCCGGTATGGAAACCTGCCCGTTCACGATGCCGACGTTCAGTCCTGGCCCCACCGTTCCCGGGTTCTGCGAAATGCCGATGATGTTCTGGCCCGTCGTTCCGAAATTTGTGCCGCCGAAACCCTGCGTGCTGTTGCTGCCGAGGCCGTTCAGGCTCTGCCACTGGATGCCGAATTCTGCTGCGCGATTGGCCGTGACTTCGACGATCAGTGCTTCCACATACACCTGCGCACGGCGCACATCGAGCTTGTCGAGCGCGGCCCGTATGTTGTTATAAATCGCATCGGGCGCCGTAATGATGATGGAATTTGTGGCCGCGTCCGCCTGGATGATGCCCGACGCCGCAGTCGAGGGCTGGCTGGCATTCTGGTTGTTATTGCCAAACGTGGTCGATCCACCGGGCGATTGCGTCGATGAATTGGAAGATGACGCCAGCGGCGTTGTCGTTAGCGGACGCGAAGCGGCCGGTGCGGCACTCTCACCGGTGTAGATCGCGCGCAGGGTTTCGGCGAGCTTCACCGCCTCTGCATTCTTCAGGTAAACCACATGGATGTTGCCACTCGCGCTGGTGGGGGAATCCAGGATTTTCACGAAATTGCGCAATTTGCTGACTCGCGAGGCATCGCCCGAACGCACGAGCAAGCTGTTGGAACGCGCGTCAGCAACCACTGTGAATCGCTGGTTAGGATCCCCGCCGCCCTGCCCCTGGGCTTGCCCTATTTCCGTGAACAGGCGGTTGACGGTTTGCGCCACGTCGACGGCCGAAGCGTATTGCAGCGGGATGATGACCGGCTCTATGCCGCCCGGCTGATCGACCGAATCGATGATCTTGGCGATCCGCTGTAGGTTGTTCGCGTAGTCGGTGATGACCAGCGTGTTGCTGTTCTGGTAAGCCGTGACCGTATTGTTGGGTGCAATCAGCGGGCGCAACACCGGCAGCAACTGCATGGCTGATTCGTACTTCAGGGTGAATATCCGGGTCTCGATCCGATCCCCGGCGCCGCGCGTGTTTTCACCCTGGATGAAGGTCGGGCTCGAATGCAGCTTTGCATCGGCTTCGGGCAGGACGTTGACTATGTCGCGATCCTCAACGGCGGCAAACCCCTGCATGCGCAACGCGGAAAGAAACACGTCGTACACCAGCGCGCGATTCATCGGCTTCGCCGAAACGATGGTGACCGTCCCCTTCACCCTGGGGTCGACAACGAAATTCTTTCCGGTGATTTCGGACATGACCTTCACCACGCCTTCGATGTCCGCGTTGACGAAGTTCAATGTCACCACGTCCGGTTCTGCCCGTCGTGCGGGCTGTCTGGTTTGCGGCGCGGCAGGTCTGGAAACAGGTGTTGCAGCCTGCGGCGTGGGCGTTGGCGACGCGGTTGCACGGCGAGGCGTAGTGGGCACTGCAGTGTCCGCGGTCCAACCCGGGCCGGATAGCGCCAGCAGGGCCGTCAACGACAGGATCATTCCGCTTGTTTTCGCGCGATGACTCATCGTTTTCGTTGCCTTAGTTGGACACGCCGCGCACGGTCGGTGGTTTTTCGGGCCATGCAAGCGTCTGGCGCACGCCATCGCGCTCAAGGACGACATGATCGGCGGCAACCTCGGAGAGCTGGACGCCCGATGCGATTTCCTCGCCTTCGCGCGTCGCCACGATCTGCTTACCGTCCAGTACTACGACGGCATATCCGACCCTTCCTTGACTGGCGGCCACCACGCCGAGAAGGCGAATGGCCATTCCCGTGGCTGCGGGCGCACTGCCATCCTTCTGGGCGCGTCCGAATAGTTCAAGCGCGGACGCAATCTGGCCCCCACTCTCCACCTGGGTCGGTACGTGGGGTTCGGGCCGCGGCGCGAACCATTGCCACGTCCAATAGGCGCCGACCAGGCCCAGCAGCGCCAGGGCCGCAATGGTCGCCAAGGAAATTACCGCAGTCTGCGCGAATTCGGTCCGACGGATTGAAAGTTGCATCGTTGTGTTTTTGTTCGCCGGTGCGCAT
>JBDTTE010000225.1:0-5844 GCA_039930785.1 Betaproteobacteria bacterium
TCTCGAACGTCCAGATGTCGGCTACCAGGGTTGACAGGAGCGAGAGCGTGAGGAATCCATGCGCGATGGTGCCCCCCATTTCGCGCCCTGCACGCTCCACGTCAACATGGATCCACTGCTCGTCGTGCGTCAGCACGCCAAAATCGTGGATCATGTCCTGAGTGACCGTGAGCCATCGAGATTCCCCGAGCACTGTTCCCAGCAGCCCGTCGACTTCGGCGCGTCGCAGCAGGAGCGTCAAGGGAAGATCTCAAACAGGCCGGCCGCGCCCATTCCGCCGCCGACGCACATCGACACGACCCCCCATTTAGCCCGCCGCCGCCGGCCCTCGATCAGCAGGTGTCCGACCATCCTTGCGCCCGACATGCCGTAGGGATGGCCGATCGCGATCGCGCCGCCGTTCACATTGAGGCGCTCGTCCGGAATGCCCAGGCGGTTGCGGCAATACAGAACCTGACATGCGAAGGCCTCGTTGATCTCCCACAGGTCGATGTCCTCGACGCGCAAGCCGTGCCGGCGCAACAACAGCGGCACCGCGAACACAGGCCCGATTCCCATCTCTTCGGGGTCGCAACCGGCAACTGCCATGCCGACATATGCGCCCAGGGGAGTGAGCCCACGGACCGCTGCATGGGACTCGGACATCAAGACTACGGCGGAAGCGCCATCCGACAGCTGGCTGGCGTTCCCCGCTGTGATGTACGAGCCTTGGGCGACTCTCAGTCCTCCCTTGAATACCGGCTTCAGGGCGGAAAGCGCTTCGTAGGTAGTCTCGGGTCGTGCGCCCTCGTCTGTTGACAGCGTGACAGCGACTTCGCGCACTGCACCCGTAGCCTTGTCGGTCTGCAGCATGACCGAATCCATCGGAACGATCTCATCACTGAAACGTCCGTCAGCCTGAGCGCGTGCTGTGCGCTGCTGGGATTGAAGTGAGTATCGATCCTGCTGCTCGCGGCTCACCGCGTACCGCTGCGACACGATCTCGGCGGTCTCGAGCATCGACATATAGATGTCGGGCCGGTGTTCACTGAGCCAAGGATCCTCGGCCCGGAAGCGGTTTTGATGTTCGTTCTGGACCAGTGAAACCGACTCCATCCCGCCCGCCACGGCAATGTCCAAACCATCCACCAAAATCTCTTTGGCCGCCGTGGCGATCGTCATCAGGCCCGAGGAACATTGGCGATCCAGACTCATGGCCGGGACATGGGTTGGGAAGCCGGCGCGCAAGACCGCTTGACGCGCCATATTGACTCCCGTGGATCCCTGCTGAAGCGATGCTCCCATTAAGACATCCTGGACATCGGAGGGGTCGATCCGCGCGCGCAACACGGCATGCCGGATTGCGTGGGCACCGAGCGCCTGCGCTTGGGTGTTGTTGAAAGCGCCACGGTATGCCTTGCCGATGGGCGTACGCGCGGTGGAGACGATGACGGCTCGGCGGCTCACGAGGCATACCTAATATCGAACTTGGCGACCTCATGGACGCGCTGATCCGCACCCGACTCCGGCACGAGTTCGTCACGCCGATTGCACATTGCATCGAAGTTCGCCGCGATCGCTTCGGGAGACCCTTCACCCATCGCGAAGATTCCCTGGGTCATGGTGATGTGTGCCACCTCAAACCCGCCGGCGCCCGCGGCGATGATGCAGCGGTTGGGCGCCTGTTCTGAGGCGAGAAACAGAACGGCTGGCGTGACATGCTCGGGAGCGAGCTTTGCCAGCATTTCGTCGGACATAAGACCCGCCGTCATGCGCGTCGCAGCCGTTGGCGCAATGCTGTTCACCCGGATGCCGTACTTCGCACCCTCGAGTGCCAGCGTCTGCATGACGCCCACCAAGCCCAACTTTGCAGCACTGTAATTCGACTGGCCGAAATTGCCATACAGACCCGAGGACGATGTGGTCATGACGATGCGCCCATATTGCTGCTCGCGCATCAGATCCCACACCGCCTTTGTAACGTTGATCGAGCCCATCAGATGCACCTCGATCACCAGCCGGAAATCCTCCAGGCTCATCTTCGAAAATGTCTTGTCACGGAGGATGCCGGCATTGTTGACGACGATATCGACACGCCCCCAACGCCCTTTCGCCGACGCAACCATTGCTTGAACCTGATCCCAACTCGTTACGTCCGCGCCATTGGCGATCGCCTCGCCGCCGAAGGCGTGTATTTCCTCCACCACGCGCAGAGCCGCGTCAGAAGCACCGCTGCCGTCGCGCGCAGCACCAACATCATTCACAACCACCTTGGCGCCACGGCGGGCAAGGCCAATCGCATGAGCACGACCGAGGCCTCCCCCAGCTCCCGTTACGATGGCGACGCGATCATCAAAGCGGATTTTCACAGGGTTCTCCAAATGAGCGAATACGATAGGCTCAACAATACGTGTGAACGTTCGTTAATTCAATCGCCTCGACTGCAGGAGCCCCTACTTATCGACCACTTGTGTTAACGAACGTTCACTACTAATATCGCAAGGGAGCTTCCTCGAATTCAGGCAGGATCATGGCTAAAGCATTTGACTCGTCGATGGAAAACCCAGGCTCGGACGCCATTGCCGACGCGTTTTCCCAACCGTTCGGTCGTGGCATGCTGTATCCGCGCCCACCGTACAGCTATCGCGATGCCCAGATGGGTCTGCTGCTGTTTCGTGCCGACGCTGCCGCGGTGCGCCGTAACTTGCCACCGGGCGTGACCTTGATCGACAAGACACCTCTGTGCCTCGTTAACTTCGCCTCCTACGCTCATACCGCCTTCGGCCCCTATCAGGAGGTCTACGTCGCGGTACAGGTTCAGTTCAGGGGCGAAACGTACATGTATTCTCCGATGATGTTCTCCGACAACGAGGGCGCCACCGCCGCGGGGCGGGAATTGTGGGGGTTTGCGAAGAAACGCGCCGCCATGCGCTTCGAGCGCGCGGGAGAGCAGATTTGCTTCACCGCCGAGCGCCCCGCAGGCCACCCCGTCATTTCCTGTTCGGTCACGGCGGAACGCCTGGCGACGCCTGCAGAGTTCGCCGCGATTGCATTCCCGACGCTTACCATGCGCATCATCCCAAATCACGATGCGGGAAGCCGCCCGTCGGTATGCCAACTCTTGGCGACGCGCAACCAGAAGCGCTACCACCAAAGCGCCTTCGGCACCGATGAACTCTGGTCCGGCAGGCCGGCGCTGCGCATTGACTCTCACTCCGAGGTCGATCCCTGGCATGATTTCCAGCCGGTTGAATTAATCGGCGGTTGGTTCAGCCACTCCGACTTGGAGTTACCTGCGGCCACGCTTGTTCACGATTATTTGGCGCCCTGATTCAGCGCCACGAATCTCGACTCACGCCCCACTGCCAACTCCGGCGCAGCAGCTGCCGGCACGCCGTGCCTGTGCGCCACGTGCCGACGACTCTATTCGCGCTTTACTGCGCCGTCAGGCCACCATCGACCAAAAGAGAGGTGCCGGTGATCAAGCTCGCCTCATCGCTTGCCAGAAACACAGCCGCTGCGGCCACCTGTTCGGGACGGCCGGTGCCAAGCGGCTGCACGGTCTCAAGCATCTTCTCAACCTGCTGTAGACCGCCGAGATTTTCGATGTACGCAGTGTTCATCGGCGTATCGATCCAACCCGGGCAGACGACATTCGCACGGATCTTCTGACTGGCGTATTCGATCGCAGCGCATTTGGTGATCATCAGCACGCCGCCCTTGGAGGCGCAGTAGGCAACGTGGAGGGGTTCGCCCACGAAACTGTTCACTGAGCCGATGTTCACGATAGATCCGCCGCCGGCGCGGATCATGGCGGGAATGGCATATTTACAGCCCAGGAACGTGCCCTTCAGATTGACGTCGATCGTCCGGTCCCAATCTTCCTCGGTAGTGTCCACCAAGGTCGCATCGGTCAGGATGCCGGCGTTGTTGCACAGGATATCGAGCTTACCGAAGCGCTTTTCCGCAAACTCGACCAACCCCTTGACATCGGCCGCCACGGACGAATCGGCGACCCTGCACTCGATGGAATTCGGCGGCGCAAGTTCGCGGGTCTCCCGCAGACCAGCTTCATTCCTTCCCGTGGAGATCACGACCTTGGCTCCTTCGTTTGCGAATGCGAGCGCGATTGCGCGCCCGATGCCGCCGGCGGCGCCGGTGACGATCGCAACCTTGCCCTGCAGTCTGCTGCGCCCGCTGAGTCCGGCCATGCAAGATTCTCCTTGGAAACGTATATTCACAAACGCTTGTTATTGTAGGTTGCGCCGACTACACTTTCAAGAGTTTTCCTTTTACTGACAACCAAATGAGCGCTGCCGAATATCTGCATTCCCTGTTCGGGCTTGAAGGCAAAATCGCGCTGGTCACCGGTGGTGGCGCCGGTCTCGGACTGATCGCCACCACCGCACTTGCCCAAGCGGGAGCCAAGGTGGTGATTTGTTCGCGTAAGTTACAGGTATGCCAGGCGGCCGCCGCGGCAATAAACGATACGATCGGTCGCAACGCGGTGACCGCGCTGGAGGGAGACGTCGCCGACGAGGCCGGCGTTGTTGCGCTCGCGGGTGCCGTGAGACGGTTTACCGACAAACTCGACATCTTGGTCAACAATGCCGGCACAACTTGGGGTGCCCCTTTCGAGGAGTTTCCGTGGCAGGGATGGGAGCGCGTGATGGCGGTCAACGTCTACGGCAGTTTCACGCTCACCCGCGAGATGATGCCGCTGCTCAAGCGCGCCGCGTCGGACACGGACCCCTCTAGAGTTATCAATATGGGGTCGGTGATGGGCACGGTGCCCTTCGCTGATGACGGCTACAGCTATGTTGCCTCCAAGGCTGCAGTGCATCACCTCACCCAGGTGCTGGCCAGGAAATTTGTCCGTGAACACGTGAACGTGAACGCACTTGCGCCAGGACTTTTTCACACGCGCATGACGGCGTTCGCGACCTCGCAGGACCCAGACGTCGGCCATGAGTCGGTGCCCATGACGAGGTTGGGAAACCCGGATGACCTGGCCGCGGCGTTGCTGCTGCTGTGCGGCCGCGGCGGCGCCTATATCTCCGGTGCCATCGTACCGGTCGACGGTGGGATGGCGATCGACCCTCCTCATCGCATGTACTCTGCAACGTGAGCGCGCCGCGGAATTAGTGCGAATGCATCGACGCGACAAGCAACTATCATGAGCGAAATCCTGCTGTCCCGCCGCAACCTTGACTTTCTCCTGTACGAGGTCCTGAAGGTCGAGGACCTGTCACGGTTCGAACGCCACCAAGGACAGGATCGTGCCACCTACGAGGCGATCCTCGATCTCTATGAGAAGCTCGCGACCGATTACTTCCTGCCCCACGCGGCTGAGGCAGACGCGAAAGAGCCGAGTTTCGATGGCGAGACAGTCACCGTGCATCCGGCCGCCGCACCGGCGCTGCAAGCGCTCGCCGAGTCGGGATTGCTTGCGGCCACGCAGTCGGAGCAGGACGGCGGCTTCGCCGTGCCGCACGCCATCGAGCGCGCCGGGATCGCCTACCTGACCGCGGCGAATCCAGGAACCGCGGGATATGCCTTCTTGACGATCGCCAACATGAACCTGCTCCGCGTACACGCCTCTGATGATCAGGTCCGGCGCTACGTGTCACCGATGCTCGAGGGGCGGTTTTTCGGAACCATGTGCCTGTCGGAACCACAAGCGGGGTCGAGTCTCGCCGACATCCGCACTCGAGCGATCCGACAGTCCGACGGCCGCTATCGGTTGTTCGGCAACAAGATGTGGATTTCCGGTGGAGATCACAGCATCTCCGAGAACATCATCCACGCGGTGCTGGCAAAGATCCCCGATGAAACCGGCGCCATACCGGCCGGTACCCGCGGCAT
>JBDTTE010000226.1:0-5834 GCA_039930785.1 Betaproteobacteria bacterium
AGTGCGTGGTGCTCGCCGGGTGGATGACGAGCGATTTCGCGTCGCCGACGTTGGCGAGGTGGGAGAACACTTTCAACGATTCGATGAAGCGGCGGCCGGCCGCGCGCTCGCCTTTGAGCGTGAAGCTGAACACGGCGCCACAGCCGCGCGGCAGGATTTTTTTCGCAAGCTCGTGGTCTGGATGGGCTGGCAGTTCCGGATAGGCGACCGCCTGGACCGCCTCGTGGGTCGAGAGGAACTTCACGACCGCGCGGGTATTGGCGATATGTTTTTCCATGCGCAGGCCCAATGTCTCCACGCCCTGCAGGATCTGGAAGGCATTCATCGGGCTCATGGCCGCGCCGAAATCACGCAGGCCTTCGCGCCGCGCGCGCAGCAGGAACGCCGCCGTCGTCGATTCCTCGCTGAAAACCATGCCGTGGAAACCGGCGTAGGGTTCAGTCAGCGTCGGAAATTTTCCGGATTTCTCCCAGTCGAATTTTCCGCTGTCCACCACGATGCCGCCGATGGCGACGCCATGTCCGCCCAGGAACTTGGTCGCTGAATGAAAAATCAGGTCGGCGCCGAGATCGAAAGGGCGCATCAGCCACGGTGTCGTGAACGTCGAGTCGACCATCAGCGGCAATCCCGCGGCATGCGCGACCTCGGCGACTTTCGGCACATCCAGCACGTCGAGCCCCGGATTGCCCAACGTTTCGCCGAACAGCAGGCGCGTATTCGGCCGGATCTCCTTGCGGAATGCGTTGACGTCGCGCGGATCCACGAATGTCGTCTCGATGCCGAAGCGCGGCAGCGTGTACTGAAGCAAATTGTGCGAACCGCCGTAGAGCGAGCGCGACGCGACGATATGGGAGCCGGCGCCCATCAGCGTGACGATCGCGAGATGCATGGCGGCCTGGCCGCTGGCCGTGGCGATCCCGCCGACGCCGCCTTCGAGTGCAGAGACGCGTTCCTCGAGCACGGCGTTGGTCGGATTGGAAATGCGCGTGTAGACGTGCCCGGCGCGTTCCATGTTGAACAGCGCCGCCGCCTGGTCGGTGTCCTTGAACACGTACGACGTGGTGAAGTACACCGGCTGCGCACGTGCACCGAATTGCGGATCGGGCTGCTGCCCCGCATGCAGGCTCAGCGTGTCGAACTGGTAGGTTTTCGGTCCGGGCATGGTCAGGCTCTCAATCGGAAAATCTCGACGCAAAGGCGCAAAGGCCGCTAAGGTGCGCAAAGAAATGCAAGTACGAAAACTGGATGCGGTTCATGTTTTCGGTAGCGTCACTCCGAGACTCAAACCGGCGCAGGGAATTTTGTCTGCCTCGATTTCCTTTGCGTCACTTTGCGTCCTTTGCGCCTTTGCGTCGAGATGTAGTCAGTAAGGTGCAATCAGTAAAAAGCCCCGCGGGCGGAAATCGGCCACACGCATTCAACTTTGCCGTCGCGCACGCCCACGATCCAGTCGTAGAGATTGACCGTCGGATCGCAATGGCCGGGGATCAGCCGGATCTTCGTGCCCAGCCCGATCGTGGCGTCTTTCGCGATCGTCAGCACGCCGTGTTCATCCGACGCCTTCAGGTACGTCACCCCGGGCAGGTCGGCGACCTGCGGCATGCCGGAGTCCACCGACAAAGCCTTCAGCCCGGCATCCACGACGGCGCGCTCTGCCGTGGGATGGCTCATCACGGTGGTCCAAACGTGCAGGCTTTGCTCAAAGGTACGCAGCGGTCCGCCGTCGTCTCCGAGGTTGCGATTGTAGTCGGCATCCATGAATACATAGGAGCCGGGCTGGATTTCGTTGTAGACGCCGCTCGCGGCCTCCAGCAGGTAAGTCCCGGTGCCGGCGCCGGTGATGATGTCGGCGCTGAGGCCTGCAGCCCGCAGCGCTTCGACGGACGCTCGCACACCCTCCACGGCCTTTGCGATGGCGGCCTGGCGCTCGGCCGGGGTGCGCGCATGTTGCGCGGCGCCCTGGTAAGCATGCAGGCCGGCGAAGCGCAGGTGCTTGGCAGCAGCTATGCGCAGTGCCAGTTGCGCGCACGGCTGCCCCGGCTCGACACCACAGCGATTCGCCCCGACGTCGACTTCGACCAGCACGTCGAGCTTGGTACCCGCACTGCGCGCAGCCGTTTCGAGATCGGCGACATTCTGTGCGTCGTCGACGCAGACACTCACGCGCGCGCGCCGGGCAAGCGCCGCCAGTCGTGCAAGCTTCTGCGCACCGACGACTTCATTGCTCACGAGGACGTTCATGACGCCGCCCTCGACCATGGCTTCGGCTTCGGAAACCTTCTGGCAGCAGACCCCTACGGCGCCACGGGCCATCTGGCGCAACGCGATCTCAGGGCATTTGTGCGATTTTGCATGCGGGCGCACCCGCACCTTGTGCTGCGCTAGCGAGGCATCGAGCCGATCGAGGTTGCGCTCGAACGCTTCCAGGTCGAGCAGCAGTGCCGGGGTGTCCACGTCTGATAATCGATCACCCGGACGGCACGGCGGTGGCAGGCATTCGCGATTGGTTTTCATGGCTAGTATTTCAGACAACGGCGGTTTGCACGATCTTCCGCCTTATGGCCGCTCGGATCAGCGGCCCGTCTCGCAATCCTTGCGCAGGACATTGCCGGCGCTCTCCACGCTCCAGTTGTTACCGTACGAGCCGTACACGAAGCCCACGATGATCAACAGGTTCTTTTTTTCGACAGGGTCGCTGTAGTTGCGCTTGTCCAGCGCGGCGACGGCCTGCTCCCGCGTCTGGCCGCCTTTGCGCGCAGCCATGGATTCGGACGCGAACTTGCCGATGTCTTCGCAGGTCATGGAGCCAAGAGGGTAGGGCGCGGCGGTGGCAGACGCGGCGGTCAGCAGTAGCAGCAAGGTCAGGCAGAGTTTGGACATTCCTGGAGTTCCGGTTTTTGCGATGTTGGCGGTGGCGGGTAGAATGGGGCAGCGGCGCTCAGGCCTCGCATTTTAGGCGTTTGCACAGGGGAATTCCATGATGGGCCGAAGGTTGGCGTTGCCGTTACGCGCGCTGCGGGTGCTGGCAACGGTCGCGATGATTGCGGCATGCATGGGCGCCTTCGCGGCCCAGGGCGAGGATGAAGCGCGCGCAGGGGCCGTTGCGCAGTTGCTAAACCGGGATGCGACGGCGCGCGTCGCGGCGTGCAATGTTCTTGCGGAAGTAGGCCGTCCGGAAGATGTCGGCACATTGCAAACACACTTGTTCGATGCCGACGAAGACGTGCGCGCCGTGGCCGAAGCGGCGATCTGGGCCATCTGGAGCCGCGGCGGAGACAAGGCAACGGACAAATTGTTCACGCGTGGCGTGGCGCAGATGCGCGGTGGCGACTTGCAAAAGGCGCTGAAGACTTTCACCGACGTGATTACCGCGAGGCCCGACTTTACCGAGGCCTGGAACAAGCGCGCGACGATCTATTTCCTGCTCGGCGACGACGTATCCTCGCTGAAGGATTGCGACGAGGTCTACAAGCGCAACCCGCAGCATTTCGGCGTACTCGCCGGCTACGGGCAAATCTACCTGCGCAACGGCGACCTGCAGCGCGCACTGGACTATTTCGAGCGCGCCGACGCGATCAACCCCAACATGCCGGGTGTGCGTTTATCGATCAAAGTGCTGCGCGAGCGCATCGCCAAGCGTGGCCGCCGCTATATCTGAACCGCGGGCGTTCGCGCCCGGGGACGCAATCGCCAATGCGCGTAGCCGGGCCGACAGGCTCGATGCGCGTGGACCGGAATTGCCCGCCTGATGGATACCGACCTGCCCGATGCAGGGCCACCGCGCGTGACCGCCTGGTCCGCATTCACGCAGAATCTTGCTGCGGGGCTCCGCATCGCATTTTTCTTCCGCGTGCGCGGCGCGAACATCCGCGCGAGCGCCGGCCAGTTCGTCGTTATCGCCATCGCATCCATCCTGGTCAGCTTTGCGGCAGCCGTCTTGCTGACGGGGCCGGATGGGCGCTTCGACCTGCAGGCCCTGCCCACGGAGACGGCCTGGATTCCATTGTCGTTGTTCGCCGGTTATCTCAGCGCCCGGTCGACCGGGGATGCGCGATACGGCCTGCTCATCCCGGTGGTGGTGGGCGTAGTCGGCGTCGCGCTCTCGGTATTTTCGACGGCAATCTGGTTTGCAGTGGGGCGCGGCTGGCTCGGTGACCTGACGCTCCAGATTTCGGCATTCGACCTTGAGTTGTATCCCATCCTGTTTTCATGGTGGGCGCTGGCGGTCTGGCTCGGGGTCAGGCGGTTGACTCCGCGGGGTACCGGTCGCGCGATCGCGCCGTCCTGGATCGTCGCGCTCCTTATAATCCTGCCGGCTTATTTCCTGCCACCGGATCCGCTCTGGATAGGGGAGGAGGTCAAGGAGTCCGAACCGCACGCGGAGTTCAGCGAGGAAGCGCTCTACGCGCAGGCTGACCTGTTGCGCGAGGCGGAGCGACGGTTGAAACCCGAACGTCCCGGCGTGGAGGATCTGTATTTCGTCGCATTTGCGCCTTACGCCGGCCAGAACGTCTTCATGAAGGAAACCCAATCCATCGGCAAACTCATGGAAGAGCGTTTCGACACGGCCGGTCGGTCGATCCTGCTCATCAGCCATCCGGGACTGCTCGACCGCTATCCGATCGCGACATTGACCAGCCTGCGCGACGCGCTGCAGGCGGTGGGGGAGCGCATCAATCCGGAAGAAGACGTCGTGATGCTGCACCTGACATCGCACGGCTCGCAAACACACGAACTCAGCGTTTCCTTCCCGCCGCTCGACCTGCAATCGATCCGGCCTATGGACCTGCGACTGGCGCTGGACGAAGCGCACATCAAATGGCGGATCATCGTGGTCTCCGCCTGCTATTCCGGCGGATTCATCGATGCGCTCAGGGACGCCCATACGCTGGTCGTGACTGCTTCAGACGCGCAGCACACGTCGTTCGGATGCGGCAACCTGTTCGACTTCACGTATTTTTCGCAGGCGTACTACGACGACGCATTGCGCAAGACCCACAATTTCCAGGAGGCATTCGCGTTCGCAACCGAGTCCATCCTGCGCCGCGAAGCAAAGGAAGGCCTGGAGGCGTCGAATCCGCAGATGTACATGGGCGCGGCCATGAAGGAAAAACTGTTGCGATTGCAAAAGAGGCTGGACGCGGAAGGCGCTCGTGAAAAATAAGGTAGTCGCGACAATGGTGTTGTTGCTGGGCCTGAGCTGTGTCGGTGGGGCCGCGCTCGCGCGTGACTGGACCCAGATGGGTCGGGAGCGGGCGCTGGAGCAGACCCGCAGCACGCAATCCGCGGAACGTCGCCTGGCTTACGCGCGCCTGGCCGAGGTCGGCACGATGGACGATGTGCCCGTACTGCTGGCCGCGCTCTGGGACGACGACGAGCTCATCCGCGGCATCGCCGAGCAATCGGTCTGGGGAATCTGGCTCCGCACCGACGACCCCATTGCCGATCCGCTGTTCCAGACCGGCATGGCGCTGATAGCCGAAAACGATGCGCCCGCCGCCGTGAAAAAATTCGAGGAGGTCATGGCGCTCAAGCCGGACTTTGCGGAAGTCTGGAACAAGCGCGGGGATGCCTACGCTGCGCTCGGCGACGAAGAACGCGCGCTCGCGGACTATGCGCAGGCCCTGAAGCTCAATCCCTACGAGTTTGGCGCCATGCAAAGCAGTGGCGAGATCTGGATGTCGCGTAGCAACTACCGCAAGGCCGCGGAATTTTTCCGCCGCGCGCTGGAGATCAATCCAACGCTCTATGAAGCGGCGGAAATCCTGCAATCGCTGGAAGAGAAGCTGGAGAACGATCGGATTTGAAGGCCGTGACTGCCGTGACGTCGTGAC
>JBDTTE010000227.1:0-5819 GCA_039930785.1 Betaproteobacteria bacterium
ATGACCGGGCCGAGCACCCCGGCCGTCGACCACGCTGTCAACAGCCGGCCGTGAATGGCCCCGACCATCTGGGTGCCGAACATGTCCGCCAGATACGCCGGGATCGTGGCAAACCCGCCCCCATACATCGTCAGGATGATGCAGAAGATCCCGACGAAGATCGCCAGATTACCGGAGTGTCCCATCGTGGGCGCCGACGCATACAGGAGAAAACCCAGCGTGAAAAACGCGAAATACGTCGCCCTGCGTCCGATGTAGTCGGACAGCGAGGCCCAGAAAAAACGGCCCGCGATGTTGAACAGGCTCAGCAACCCGGTGAAGCCAGCCGCGATCGCCGCGATCTGGCCCAGCTGTTCCTTGCTGAGTTCGTCGAATTTGAGCGGAAGGCCGATCAACCCTCCGCCGAAGATTTCCTGCAACATCGGCGACGCCATGCCGATCACGCCGATGCCCGCCGATACGTTCAACGTGAGGATGCCCCACAGCAACCAGAACTGCGGCGTCTTGTGCGCGTTCCTCAGGTGAACGTGGCGCATCGTGATCATCGCGTTCGATGCCGCATTCGCGGGTGGGACCCACCCGGCGGGCTTCCAACCCGTGGGCGGTACGCGGTACGCGAGCGCGCCGATGATCATGAACACGTAATATATTATCGCGAGAGTCACGAAGGTCTCCCAAACGCCGACAGAAGTCGGCGTGGCGAAGAACTTCAACAACTTGTCCGCAAGCGGAGAGCCGATCATTGCGCCACCGCCGAAACCCATGATCGCCATGCCGGTGGCCATGCCGCGGCGATCGGGAAACCATTTGATCAAGGTCGATACCGGCGAGATGTAACCGAGTCCGAGGCCGATTCCGCCTATGACGCCTGAGCCCAGCCACATCATCCACAGCTGGTGCATGTAAACGCCTACCGCTGAAATAAGCAGGCCACCGCACCAGCATAGCGCCGATACAACACCAGCTTTGCGCGGGCCGGCGTGCTCAAGCCAGCCACCCCAGATCGCGGCAGCGGAACCGAGGAAGACAAAGAACAGGGTAAACATCCAGCCGAGAATGGGTTTGTCCCAATCGCAGGTGGTCGTGAATAGCATCCCCACCCAGCTCATGTCGGCCGGACATGCGACGGAAGCTGTGATCCCGATTGCCTTCGTTAGCGGCAACCAGAACACCGAGAAACCGTATGCCATGCCGATGCAGAGGTGAATACAGAGGGCCGCAGGTGGCACCAGCCAGCGATTGAACCCCGGTCCCGCAATGATGCGTTCTTTGTCTAGAAAGCCGGCCATGGTGCGGATTCCTCCTTGTTATTTTTGCGCTGTCGCCGTTGTGCGGCGTATCTATTTTTTGCGCCCCGCTCTTCCTGCCCGGGCTTTTCGCGATGCAGCATCGGACCGCCGCGCGCTGGGGCATCATACCGTAAACTTTTTGCGTAAACGCTACGCGTACGTCATTGGCGGATTCGGTGCTAGCCTGAGAAATGCGTGAATCGATCTTGGCCCCTCGTCCCTCGCCCCTCGGCCCTCGTCCCTCCGTAACGGGGCTCGTCCTGGCCGGCGGGCAGGGTCGGCGCATGGGCGGCGTGGACAAGGGATTGCAGCTGCTGGAAGGACGCCCGCTCGTTGCCTGGGCGCTCGAAAGGCTGGCGCCGCAGGTGGACGAGGTGCTGATCAGCGCGAACCGCAATCGCGAAGCTTATGCGGCGTTCGGCCATCGCGTCATCGCCGATGAGTACGCTGGCTTCGCCGGCCCGTTGGCGGGCATGCACGCCGGACTGACGCACGCGCGTCACGATCTGGTCGCCGCCGTCCCATGCGATTCGCCGTTCCTGCCCGAAGACATTGTCAACCGCCTAGCCGCACCGCTGGCGGCATCGCGAGTCGATGCGACCATGGCCAGAACCGGAACGCGCATTCACCCGGTCTTCTGCATTGTGCGCAAAGGCCTGGCGCCGCATCTGATCGCCTTCCTGGAGAAAGGCGGACGCAAATTCGACGCATGGTTCGCGACGTTGAATGTCGCCGAAGTCGCGTTCGACGATTGTGCGGAGGCGTTCGCGAACATCAACACACTGGAGGATTTGAAGGCAGCGGACGCGCGACGGACTTGATCGCAATACTCGAAAAATAAGTTTGTCCTGATTCATTTTCCCGACCTTGGTGTCATTCCCGCGCAGGCGGGAATCCAGTCGCGTTAGCTGGTCTCCAAAAAACACCCTGCGTTGCGCCGGCTTCATTCGCGGTGTGCTTTCTCGCGCGGGAATGACTTCTCCTGGATTCCCGCCTGCGCGGGAATGACAACCCTGTCGAAATCGCCTACCTCTCGTGCCCCGCGTCCCGCGCAGTGGTCTGCACAGGCGACAGTAAATACTCCATCACCGTGCGGCTGCCAAGATTCACCTCGGCCGTTACCAGCATCCCTGCAGTCAGCCGATGGCGCTTGCCGTCGGCTTCGATGTACGGCGACTCCAGCGCCACCAAGGTGCGGAATCCCGAGGGGGGCATGACGTGTTCGCGCGTGTCCTTGCGGTCGCGCTCGCGGGTGTCGGGCAGTTCCGCAGCGTCCGGGCTCACAGACTCGACGTGGCCCTTGACCATGCCGTATTTATTGAACTGGAAGGACGCCAGCTTGACCTTGACGGGCTGGTCGACAGCCACCCAAGCCACATCTTCGTTGGTGATCCAGACTTCGGCTTTCACCGGATCGTCGTGCGGGACCAGGGTCATGAGGATGGTGCCCGGTGAGACCACCGTGCCCGACGTATGGGTGGCGAGATCCTTGACGATGCCGTCGTGCGGCGCCCTGAGCTCGAGCATGCCGCGCTTGTAGGCCTGCTTGCCCGCTTCCTGCTGGAGTCGAAGATGCTGCGCGTTGGCGTCGCTACGTTCGTTCTCCAGTTGCTGGCGATACGTCGAGGTGATCTGTACCAGACGCTTGCGGGATTGCTCGATGGAGGCGTTGAGGCTGGCCACTTGGTGGGTCTGCGCCTTGAGCTCCTGCTCCTTTTCGATGCGCTCGCGCGTCTTGTCGAGCAGGGCGAGGCGGGAGATGAAGCCATCCTTGGCGAGGTTCTGGTGGGCCGCTTCCGTCTCGCGATAGATGGGCACCGTTTGCTGCAGCCGGGACTCCATGTCGATTGCGCCCTTCAGATCCTGCTCGGCCTTGGCGAGGGTCGCGTGCTCGTTGTCGAGCTGGCTCTGATACGCGGCCACGTTGGCGCGAAATTGCGAGGCGACCTGCTGGACCATCGCGGGCGGATCGCCCTTCGCCAGATCGAAACCCGTTGCATTGAGCTCAGCCTGTATGCGGCGCAGCTGCAACGTGCGCAAGTGCAGGTCGTTGTCGACGGTGGCGCTGTCGGCGTCGGAGACCTGGGTATCCATGCGCATCAGCACCTGGCCCGCTTTCACTTCCTCCCCGTCCTTGACCAGGATCTCGCGTACCACGCCGGAATCCGAGGGCTGCACGATCTTGACGTAGCTGCCGGGAATGAGCTTGCCCTGTGCGACGGCGATGATGTCGAGGCGGCCAAAGCACGCCCACGTCAGCATCACGGCGAAGAGTGCAAGCGCGATGTAGAGCACCCGGCGCGGCAATGGAGACGCGTTCTCGTGTTGCGAACGCAGGATGGCCGGCGCGAACTCCAATGCGCCGGCCTCGGTCGATTGCCCCTTTTTGCCCATGCTCGCTTCCTCCGTGCGAATGTTTACGGCATGCCACCCCATGAATTACACGACACCTGCCTTTGGTTAGTGTCTCGCCAGGCTCCGACCTCTGCGCGTCGAAGACACCGCGGTAGGGGCTGCATCCACCTTCGCGGTCGATACACGGTTATGGGCGCCATCGTCCAGACTCTGCCTGGCCACGGCGGTATGCCTCGACGCAAGCAGGTCTTCGATCAATTGCATCTGCCGAGGAAAGCAGACCGTTTCGAAATCGCATCGGTCGATAACGGTCCGACGGGCTTTTTCGCGCAGGGTCGCGATCTGCTCCGGGTTCGCCATCGCGAAATCCACCGCCTCGCCAATTTCCCCCGGCGAGAAGAAATCGACGAGAAGGCCGTTCTCCCCATGGCGCATGAATTCCGTAACCGGTGCGGTGTTCGATCCGATGACCAGGCAGCCCGCGCTCATTGCTTCCAGCATCGACCAGGACAGTACAAACGGATAGGTCAGATAGATATGTGCCGCGGAAACCTGCAGTATCTTGAGAAACAACGCATGCGGAACCTGCCCGAGAAAATGCACCCGGCTCATATCGAGCTTGCCACCCACCTCCGCGAGCAGTTTTTGGCGGAACGTTTCGCCAGGAGGCAGATGCATGCCGTAGCTGACGTCATCGGCGCCGAGCACGAGTACATGTGCCTTGGGGCGTCGACGCAAAAGTTCCGGCAGTGCGCGCATGAAAATATGAAACCCCCGGTACGGCTCGAGGTTTCGAGCGACATAAGTGATGACTTCATCGCCGAACCGGAGACGAAGGCGGGATTGCAATTGCACGAAGGCTTGCGCATCGGGTTTGACTACATCGGTGTCGATGCCTTCGTGCACGATGGAAATCCTGTCTCGATGATGCTGCGGGAACTGATCGCGCTGCCAGATCGTCGGCGCCTGACCCCAATCCGCGCACTCCAGTCCCATCAAATTGACGGCGTTCAGCACCTGCGAGCGCAATCGCGTATCGACGGTAGCCGGGTACTCCGGATCGAAATCGATGTCGGACCCACTCGGGCGATAGAAAAACTCGAAATAGCTCAACAGCGGCGCATCCGGAAAAACGTCCTTGAGGAACAGCGTTTCCCCCCAACCGTTGTGGCCGAGGATCAGATCTGGATAGAAGCCGCTTTTACGAAGTTGGGACGCCGCGCGCCACACGGCCTGCGCGTTGACTACGGCCGCTTCCGTCGTTCGCAGATAATGATGGGTCTTATCTGATATTTTTCGGCCGGGCGAGTAGCGTATTTTCCTGACGCCTTCGATCGACCCCTGCTCCCGCTGCGTGAGAAACACGATCTCGTGCTTTCCCGAGGCCGCGAGACGCGCCAGGAGATTCTTGTACTGCCCCGGGAAATTCTGATGCACGACCAGGAGGCGCATGGTGGGTCCCTGTCTGCAGCGGGTGGATTCGATTGTTATCCGGTTTGTTCGATCTCAGGAGAGTCTGGTTGCCCCTTGCTGAAGCTCCGCGAGCGTATGGAGTGTTTGCGCAGACGAGCCGAACTGCGCGGAATTGATCACGTCCTGTGCGGGTGCGACTCCGATACCCGTGAGGCTGCCGGCCTTGCCATACTGGTAGGCCAGGTCCCCGCCAATCGCCGCGCTGTCGCTGCCCGAGAGATGCGTACTGAGCAGCGCATCGCTCAACGCCCAGCCGTTGACCTGGCCTGCGGCGTCGAACGCGCTGGCGAGCGCGGCGAAGTCGAACTGTTCGACTTTGTTGTCGAGCAGCGGGTCGCTGCCGGTCGGGTTGTAGCCCGCCATCGATTCGGTGATGACTTGCAAGTTGATGACCTTTGGGGAGGCCGTTTTGTCGTACCAATTCACCAGCGTAATCTGGTCGCTGCCGCCGGTACCGAGTACCAGACTCGCATCGCTCCTGGCAAAACTGAGGTCGTCGTACCGGATGCCGCCGCCGAGCGACAGCGTATCGTTAACATAGCTGGAAATGCCCGTGTCCTGCCCGTCCCCGCCGTTGAATGCAAGTGCGATGTCGGCAATGCCCAGGGTCGTCCCATCCGCAAATTGAAAGAGCTCGATACGCGTGTGTTGATAGTTACTGCCGAACCACCCTTGCACCGTGATCTGATCAATACCGCCCGG
>JBDTTE010000228.1:0-5815 GCA_039930785.1 Betaproteobacteria bacterium
GCGCGCATTCACGCGCGCCCCGCTTACCGGAAAGCCATCGAACGCGGCGGCGAATACGCCCTGATGAAGTAGCCGTGTCAGACCGGCCCTTCGCTGCAACCGACCTGCATCGACCGGCTTCGCCTTCCGGCGCAGGCGGCTGAGCTCGAACGATGAGCGCGCAACAGGGACCCTGGATGCACCGTCACGCGACACGCGAAGACCTGCCGGCCATCGTCGATATCTACAACGCGACCATTCCCTCGCGCATGGTGACGGCCGACCTGGAACCCGTCTCGCTCGAAAGCCGCATTCCCTGGTTCGAGCAGCACAAGCCTGACTTCCGCCCGCTGTGGGTCGCGACACAAGCCGGGCGCATCGCGGGCTGGCTGAGCTTTTCGACTTTCTACGGCAGGCCGGCCTACGACAAGACCGCCGAGATCAGCGTCTACGTGGGCGATGAGTACCGCCATCAGGGGCTGGGCGGGTACCTGCTCAAGCAGGCTGTCGCGCACGCGCCATCGATAAAAGTCGATCGCCTGATCGGGTTCGTGTACGCGCATAACCAGCCCAGCCTCGACTTGTTCCTCAAGGCGGGCTTTGTGCGCTGGGGCACATTACCGGGCGTCACCTCGCTTGATGGAATCGAGCGAGACGTAGTCATTCTGGGTCGTGCTCTCTGACGGTCGCGCGGCTGGCACGGTCCGAGCTTGTTGAACCTATCGAACGCGTGCGGTGTCTGTATGCGCGGACGTGTACCATTTCTGCATGCCAATCGGGAGATCACCAATCCCGAACGGTCCGGACATAGCGCGTCGACAATGTGCCCGGTGCGGTACGTAACTTCAGGAGAAAAAATGAATATCTATCGCCATGCGATCCGCGTGATCGCAGCGGTTTTGCTTTGTCTATCGGTGCTGTCGCCTGCCGCCGCCGCTGAAATCCAACCGTGGGAAGCGGGAGTCGGTCTGGGTTTCATCGATCCGGGCAACAAGCGCAACATCGATACTGATGTCGCGGGCTTGCTGACCCTGGGCTATCGCTTCGATCCGCATTGGGGCGCGGAAGCATTCGGCATGATTGGCCATGACATTAACTTGTGGGGTGGGCGCGGCCTGTACCATTTCGGGGAATTTTACGGATGGACGCCCTATGTCAGTGCCGGACTGGGTTTTACCGATCCCAGTCCGGGTCGTGTCGATACCACGCTGCTGGGCGGCGTAGGCGTCAAGCGGCCGATCAATGAGAATCTGGGATTCCGCGCGGAGGTCAACGGCCACCAGGGTCTCGACTCTGGCGCGACCGACATGTCGGTGTTCGTCGGCCTAACCTGGTCTTGGGGTGCATCGCCCGCGCCGACGGCGCGTCCGGTGCAGGCTGCCACGCCTACTCCGCCGCCGCCCGTTGTTGCCGCGGCGCCCGCACCTGAGCCGGAGTCTCGGCCTGCCCCGGCCGCCGGCGTTACCGCGACCGAGCCCCTGCCGCCGCCACCCGTGGAAGCGGAAAGCGATTCGGATCACGACGGCGTACCGGATTCCCGGGACAATTGTCCGAACACGCCGAAGGGCGTGGCAGTCGATGCGCATGGTTGCCCGCTCGATTCCGACGGCGATGGTGTGCCCGATTATCGGGACAAGTGCCCCAATACATCGGCCGGTGCGAAAGTCGACGCAGACGGTTGCCCGCTGAAGTTGACGGAAAAAGTGGGCATCCGGCTCATGCTGAATTTCGATACGAACAAAGCTGCCATCAAGTCCGGGATGGCCAGCGAGATCGGGCGCGTTGCGACGTTCATGCGCCAGTATCCGGGGACGACCGTTGTCATCGAGGGCCATACCGACAGTACCGGCACGCCGAAGTACAACCAGAAGTTGTCGGAAAAGCGTGCGCAAGCGGTGGCCCAGTCACTGGTGCGCGATCACAACATTGCTGCGAACCGCGTGCAGTCGGTCGGATATGGCGACACGAAGCCGCTCGCAAGCAATAAAACGGCGAAGGGGCGGGCAGAGAACCGTCGCGTCACCGCGGCTATCGAAGAAACGGTAACGAAGCAGCAGTAACGCGTTTACCGGCAATCAACGGCGTCGCATTGCGCGGCGCCGTTTTTTTGTTTGCTGTCAGGCTTTGCGCCTCAAGGACTCCGAAAGCTGCTGGTTGACTTTTGAGAGCCGCTCCACGCGCTCCAGCAGGATGCGCACGAAGGCGCGGTTGAATTGTTTCTGGCAGGCGTCGCTCGATTGCCGCAGTGCTGTCGCATTGACCTCGATGATGGTCAGCGGCGTGATCGAAATTACGGAACTCGTGCGTTTCCCGCGATCCTCAAAATACGGAATTTCACCGAAGCAATCGCCGTCACCCAGCACGGACAGCACGCGCTCGCCATTTGTCACGCGCGCCTCGCCCTCGGCAATCAGGTAGAAGCTCTCGCAGGTTTCGCCCTCCCTCACGACGGCTTCCCGCGGCGCCAGCCGGCGGAACTGGGCGATGCGAACCATCTCCCAGATGTCCAGGTGGGCGAATTCGTGAAAGAACGGCACGGCCTTGATGGCGCCGAATTTTTCCGTGTCGGAAATGGAGGCCTCCGGAACCGCGAGGTGCTTGTTCGTCATGGCCAGGTCCGCCGAGAATTCGTCCCAGGTCTGATAGCGGTCCTTCAATTTCCGGGCGAGGGCCTTCATGACGATGCGATCGAAATCGGCGGGGAGACCGGCGCGATGCACGCTCGGGGGCGGCGGTTCGAGGTTGACGATCTGGTATAGCAGGCTGGTACTGTTGGATGCGATGAAGGGCAGCTTGCCGGTTAGCAGGCGGTACATCACCACGCCCAGCGAATAGATGTCGGTCTGATGCGTAAGCGGGAGATCTTCCGCCTGTTCCGGCGACATGTAGTGGGGCGACCCGACGCCGCCCAGCTGCGTCATATCGGTATCGCGTTGCAAGGCGATGCCGAAATCGGTGACCTTGATGTCACCGTTGGAACCGAACAGGATGTTCGCCGGTTTGATGTCGCGATGGATGATGCCGGCGCGGTTGGCGAAGTCGAGGGCAAGACCGCATTTGAAGGCAATCTCGATGACACGGTCCAGAGGCAACAGTGCAGCGACCTCGCCATACGGCTCCAGTGTGCCGCCGTTCACGTACTCCATCACGATGTAGGTGTAGTCCTGCTCGGCGGCCGCATCGTAGATGCCGATGATGTTCGGATGGGTGAGCTTGCCGGCGAGCGAAGCCTCGTTCATGAACACGCGGTCGAACCGGTGGCGCATCAGCGCATCCGTATCGTGATCCTTGTGCAGGAGCTTGATCGCGACCTGCCGGTTCGCGAAAGGGTCGCGTGCGAGGTAAACGCGGCTGGTTGCGCCACGCCCCAGCTCGCGAATGATCGGATACTTCCCGATACGCTCGGGGATGGCCTGCGTCATGGTTTCGACGCCTGCTTCAATGACAAGGCGCGGGATCGGTTGCGGAAAAAGTTGCTCGCTCGCATGTGTTTCTGGCAAAGGCCCGATGGTTGACCGGCATTAGTCTACACAACGACCGTGCCGGCCATGTCTTGATGGTGGCAGACAGCGCCGCGTTAGCGTGCGGCGCTGCAGGGGAGGGGGACGAGGGACGAGGGGCGCCCCGCTTTGCGGGATACTCAAAGGGGTGCCGGTCTGCGACGATAAGGGAACCGACGGCAAAAAAAAGCCCGCCTTCGGGCGGGCAAATCCAGGGAGTGAGGGTTGGGGTTCAGTTGGATTCGGATGAGGCTAACTGTACTTTGACTTTGGGCATCGGTGCGCAGACGATCTTGTCGTCGATCATCACGCACTTGTCGTTGCCGTTGAGGCTGAAATCGACGCGCTGCTTGCCGTTTTCCATCGAGACCCGGTAGCGGTCTTCGGCGGATGCGCCGTTGCTGGCAAGGGCGGCTGCGATCAGTGCGAGCTGGATCAGGGCGGCGAGAAACTTGTTCATGATCGGGTCCTCCAGGTGCGTTTGCGTTGGAGAGACTTTAGGGTTCGGGGGGGCGTCAGCGCGGTGAACTGTTGCCGCAGAAGCGTGTGATTTATTCACGCCCGGATCGCTTTGCCCTTCGTCGCACAAAAAAAAGCCCGCCATCAGGCGGGCCAAAACCGGGAGAAATTCGGGTTCAGCTGAATTCGGACGAAGCCACGCGAATCACGGCTTCCGCCATCGGCGCGCAAACCAGCTTGTCATCGATGACCACGCACATCTGATTAGCGGTCTCCATCGAAGCTTCGTGACGCTCTCCGGCGGAAGCGCTCGTGCCGGCCAGGGTGGCGGCGAACAGCGCGATCTGGATCACAGTGGTGAGAAGCTTGTTCATGGTCCGGCCCTCCATGTGCGTTTGCGATGGACAGACTCTAAGGCCCGAGGGGCATCGGCGCCGTGAACTGTTACGCCGGAAGTGTGTGACTTATTCACATTCCTTTTGTCTTGCTGTCACCCGATTCGGATAGTAGGGTGCCGTAGTCGCTCGTCATGACTGGAGGCCGGCTCATTGCATTCGGGTCTTTCGTGCCTCCTGGCCCCCGGCAGGATTGATTGGAGGCCACGAAGGCAGAAGTTAAAAAGGGAAAGCGGCGAATCGCCCCGAAAGGGTCTCCCAACGTCGGCATCGATGACAGGGCAAGGTGATTCCATGGTCTGCAGTCCGAAGATGGCTTCATGCGCGATCCTGCTCGCAACCGCAGCATTTTTGCAGGCTGTGCCTGTTTGCGATTTGTACGCCGCGGACAAAATTGCTCGGCTCCGGGTCATTGCGGTAAGCGTGAGCGAACAAAGCGAAGAAGCCGCCGCGTTTCGACGCGGCTTGCGGGAGGCCGGCTACACCGAAGGGCAGGACATCACGATCGATTGGTGGTACGGCGGCGGGCGCTACGAGCGCGTGCCGGAAGCGGTCGTCGGCATAACCCAGAACAAGCCGGACGTGATTGTTGTTGAAAGCACCGTTGCAGCGCTGGTTGCCAAAGGCGCGACCAGCACGATTCCCATCGTCATGGCATTGGTCAGCGACCCGGTGGGATCAGGCCTGGTCGCAAGCTTGGCTCATCCAGGCGGAAATGTTACCGGACTGACCAACCAGACGGTTGACCTCGCCGCCAAGCGGTTGCAGTTGCTGAAGGAAGCCATTCCGAAAGCGAAACGGGTGGCCGTACTCTTCAACCCCGATACGGTCCCGAACAACACGATACTTAGTCGTCTGAAAGACGCGGCGCCTGAACTCGGGACCGAGCTAAAATTTTTCAGCGTACGAAATCCGGAGGAGTTGAGTGCCGCGTTCTCGGGACTGAATCGATCCACGGTGGATGCCGTACTCATCGTCGATGATGCATTTATGTCGACTCTCGGCGATGCATTCATCCAGCTCGGTGCAAAGGCGAAACTGCCGATTGTCTATGCCCATAGACCTTTGGCGAGGAAGGGCGTGCTGCTTTCGTACGCCGTCGACCATGCCGAATTGTTCCGGCATGCCGCGAGCTACGTCGACAAGATCCTCAAAGGCGCAAAGCCCGGTGACCTGCCCATAGAGCAACCGACGAAATTCGAACTCGTCATCAATCTTAAGACCGCCAAGGCACTCGGCATAAAAATGCCGCAGGCGATCCTGCAGCGTGCGGATGAGGTGATCAGATGAGCGAATTATCCAGGATCGCAGGTCGACGGTTAGCCGCCGTTTGCGCCGTTATTTTTGTTGTCCTGACTACGGTGCACTCTCAGATCGTGGTCGCACAAGATCGTCAACGACCGGCGCGGATTGGGCAAATCTGGCTTCAGGACGCCGCGGGTGCCGAACCTTATCACCGGGCTTTTCGCGATGGTATGCAAG
>JBDTTE010000229.1:0-5803 GCA_039930785.1 Betaproteobacteria bacterium
GCCCGATAACAGGCGCGAGGCGCGAGGCGCTAGGCACGAGGTATTCCCTCCTCGCACTTCGAACCTAAAGCCGTGCGCCTGCTGTCATTCAACCTCGTGCCTCGCGCCTCGAAACCTCGCGCCTGCCTCAATCAACATGATAATTCGGTGCTTCCTTGACGATCTGCACATCGTGCACATGCGATTCGCGAATGCCGGCCGAGGTGATTTCGACGAACTCCGCACGCTTCTGGACTTCTTCGATCGAGGGGCAACCGAGGTAACCCATCGACGAGCGCAACCCGCCCGTGAGTTGTTGCATGACCTGGACGACGCTGCCCTTGTACGGCACGCGTCCTTCGACGCCTTCGGGCACCAGTTTCTCGGCGCTGTCTTCATCGTCCTGGAAATAGCGATCGCTCGAACCTTGCTGCATGGCGCCGATTGAACCCATACCGCGATACGTTTTGTACGAACGGCCCTGGTAGAGCTCGATCTCGCCCGGCGCTTCCTCGGTGCCCGCGAACAGGCCGCCGAGCATCACCGAATCCGCACCCGCGGCAATGGCCTTGGCGATGTCGCCCGAATAACGGATGCCACCGTCGGCGATCATCGGTATGCCTTTTCCGGCGAGCGCCATCGCGACGTTGTTTATGGCGGTAATTTGCGGCACGCCGACGCCGGCGACGATCCGCGTCGTGCAGATCGACCCGGGGCCGATGCCGATCTTGACACCGTCGGCGCCGTGATCGAGCAGCGCCCTGGCCGCATCGCCTGTGGCGATGTTGCCGCCGATGACTTGTGTCTTCGGGAAGTTTTTCTTGATCCAGCGCACGCGGTCGAGCACGCCCTGCGAATGGCCGTGCGCCGTATCGACGATGATCACGTCCACCGCCGCATCGATCAGCAATTCGATACGCTCCTCTGTGCCTTCGCCCACGCCGACGGCGGCGCCTACGCGCAGGCGCCCGAGCTGGTCTTTGCAGGCGTTCGGATGTTCGGAAGATTTGAGCATGTCCTTGACCGTGATCAAGCCACGCAACTCGAATTTGTCGTTGACCACAAGCACGCGCTCCAGGCGGTGCTCGTGCAGCAGGGACATGGCTTCCTCGCTGCTGGCGCCCTCCTTCACCGTGACCAGGCGTTCGCGCGGGGTCATGATGTCCTTGACCGGCTGGTCCAGACGGGTTTCGAAGCGCAGGTCACGGTTCGTCACGATGCCCACGACCTTCGAATCATCGACGACCGGCAGGCCGGATATCTTGTGGGTGCGGATCAGGGTCAGCACGTCCCGCACCGTCATATCCTGCGAAATGGTGATCGGGTCCTTGACCACGCCACTTTCAAAGCGCTTGACCTTGGCGACCTGGGCGGCCTGGGCCTTCGGCGTCATGTTCTTGTGCAGGATGCCGATGCCGCCTTCCTGCGCCATGGCGATGGCCAGGCGGGCCTCGGTCACGGTATCCATCGCCGCCGAAAGCAGCGGGATGTTCAGGGCAATCGTTTTGGTCAGGTGCGTCGTCAGGTTGACGTCGCGCGGCAGTACTGTGGAGTGGGCAGGAACGAGCAGGACGTCGTCGAACGTGAGGGCCTTGTGCAGAACGCGCATGCCTTTTGATCCTTCGCAAAGATGCCATTATACAGAGCGTATTTCGCCCGGCAAAGTCAGCGCCAGTGGCCGCATTGGCCGTTGACCGGCCACCCGCCAGCGGCTAAGGTTCCGCGCGCCACGTCCGTTCATACCGGGATGCTGGCGCTGAGTGGCTTGTTTCCCGGCCCTGGCGGCAAGGCGGCTGGAGCCGGAAATCACCGGATAACCGGATTCGCAGATCGACTGGAGGTTCGGGCATGAGAGATCACACAATGGGCGCCACCGGGCTAGTCGCAGCCCTCGTCGGCAGCCTGTTCCTTACGCTTCCCGCAATGGCGCAGACCTACAAGTGGACCGATGCGGACGGCAAGATCCACTATTCCGACCAGCCGCCTCCGGCGGCCGTGAAGGATGAATCCGTAATCAAGCGCGGCAAGAACGCGCCACCCCCGCCCACGGCCGCCGCTCCTGGCGACAAGGGCAAACCCGGTGCCGGCCCGAGGGCTGCCACGCCGCAGGAACAGGAGGCGGAGTTCCGCAAGCGGCAGGTCGCGAACGCCGAGAAGGAAGCCGCGGAGAAGAAAAAAGCCGATGACGCGGCCGAGAAAAAAACCAATTGCGACGCCGCCAAGGCCCAGCTGGCAAATTTGCAGGCCGGTGGCAGGATCACGCGCAATAACGCCAAGGGCGAGCGCGAGTTCTTGTCCGACGCGGAAGTCTCCCAGGAAATCGAGCGCGGGAAAAAAGCCGCCGCCTCCTGGTGCAACTGAGGCGGCGGGCGATCTAGCGGCGCGTACGCGCCGCCCGCTGCAGCCCGGCGCGCCGGCGACGCGCCTGTTTGGGGTCGGCTACCAGCGGCCGGTAGATTTCCACGCGGTCGCCATCGTGCAGTTCGGTTCCCGGCGCAACGCGCACGCCCCAGATCCCGACGTCCAGTTCCTCCGGCAACCCGCCCGGCACCATCTCACGCAGACGCGAAGCGGCCAGGGCATCCGCGGCACTCGCCCCGCTTTCCAGTTCCACCTCCAAGACAGTCTGGGTGTCCCGCAACGCGTATACGACCTCGACGCGGATTCTCAAGGCTTGTCGTAAACCTGTTTGGCGCGTTTGACGAACGCCTCCACGAAAGTATTGGCGATGTAGTGAAATACCGGGCCGACCAGCATTTCCAGGATCTTGCCGGAAAACTCGTAATGCAGCCGGAACTCGATCTTGCAGGCACTCTCACCCAAGGCCTTGAACCGCCAGCTGCCGTCGAGCTGGCGAAACGGACCGTCCACCAGGTTCATCTCGATCAGGTTCGGCGGATCGGTGCGATTCTCGGTCGAGAAACGCTGCTTGATACCGCGAAAATCGATGGTGATCGCCGCGCGCTTGGTGTTGCCCTCGCTGCTCAGGACTTCGGCGCCCCCGCACCAGGGCAGGAACTCCGGATAGGCGGGAACGTCATCGACCAGCGCGTACATCTGCGCGGCGGAATACTCGATCAGTACGGATTTCTCCACCAACGCCATTGCGAAACGCCCGGGTCGACACCTTAAGCGTTGGTAAAATACACGACATGCAACAAAAATTCACGCCGTCAGGCCTGCGCGCAGCATGAGCATCGCCCAGAACAGGAAAGCCTTCCACGATTACTTCATCGAAGAAAAATTCGAAGCTGGCATCGCGCTCGAAGGCTGGGAAGTCAAATCGATCCGTGCCGGCCACATCCAGCTCAAGGAGGCCTACGTCGTCGTCATGAGCGAAGAGATCTGGCTGATCGGCTGCCACATCACCCCTCTGGCCGCCGCCTCCACGCACGTCCACCCCGACCCCACGCGCACCCGCAAGCTGCTGATGCACGCGGCGGAAATCCAAAAGCTCATCGGCAAGGTCGAGCGTGCCGGCTACACGCTCGTGCCGCTTGACCTGCATTACAAGGGCGGGCGTGTGAAAATCGAAATCGGTCTGGCGAAAGGCAAGAAGCAGCACGATAAGCGAGACGCGGAGAAAGAAAAGGACTGGAAGCGCGAGCAGCAAAGGCTCATGCGAAACAGGCCTTGACGGAAGCGATCGAGTTTGTAGTGCAGGCTAACTTGCGCCCTTGCAGTTAAGGGCGAATGCCCGGCCGTTTCGTTTCTTCAGGTTAGTCAGCAGCGCGCCGTAAACGTGTGTGGGCAGCAGTGCTGCGTGTCACGAATGAGTGCGGCTCACGTTTCCAAGACAAGTATCAATTGACATCCGCAAATTCGCGGGCGCTTCCAGCATCAGCATTGAAGATCGTCACGATGAAAAAGGTCGTTCTGCTTTTCTTTCTGTTGTGTAGCCTGACCTCCACGGTGAGGGCACTTGACTTTACCAGCGGCGGCCAAAACTATAGTTTCTCGACGGTTTCCGGCTTCAGTCCCAATCAGACGCTCCTGATGTCGCAGCCCTGGTGGGGCAATCCCACGTTGCTGAATAGATTTGTTACCGACCTCAATTACCTGGCGCCGAACAATACCTATTTTGCCTACGGGTATGGCGTCGATCCCAACTGGTTTGGTGGCGCTTATGTCGAAGAGCTATCCAACAGTTATTGTTGTGGGCCAAACGGTGGCGCGATCAACATCATCGGTGCCAACCTGTCTCTCTTTGGCTTCGTTACTTTGCTGGCGCCGCCAGGTCCGTCCGCCGCTGACACGCAGCTATCGCTGAAGACGTCCGCACTCAAATTGAGGAGCGTCTTCGATTTGGCGGCGGCCAGTTCCAATTTTTCCAACATGAACACGTATGAATGCGATTTATTCGACGATAAAGGCATGTGTGTTGCGTTGGGTGGCCGGGAAACCAGTACCAACGATCCTGACGCCGAGAATACAAGCGCGGTGCTGGTCCTTGGTTATAGATTTTCGCCGACCGTTCGAATCGGAGGCTTTCTAGATAAGAGCGTGAACAACGACTCGCCCGACGGGATTCAGCTATCGAATAAAAATCCCTTCATGGGCCTGTTTGTGGTGTGGAACCGACAAGCGGACGGCATGGGCTTTCAGATCAAGATCGCCAATGCCTATCAGTCCAGGGGCGTAACGACCACGCGCGACGTGTTTGGCACATCGGAACCAGGCAAGGGCAATACAGACCTGACCACGCAAAGCTACGTTGGCGAATTGAGTTACGCATTTAACTACAAGCGCAATACCTTGTTGCGCCCTTATTTGGCGTTGCGTTATACCGCCATCAAGCAGGATGCCTATACCGAATCCGGTGTTTCCACGCCGCTAAGCTATGCTGCATTAACAGACCGCTCCACCACGGCGCTGCTCGGAGTAAAGCTGCAGCAGACGCTGGCACAAAAGGTAACGCTTACTGCCAGCCTCGGCGTCGAGCAGGATCTGGATCATAGGGTCGACCGTTACGCCGCGACCGGCATCAGCGGGTTGACTTCTGAAAACTTCAACGACGACATTCAGAGGACGCGGCCGGTGGGTTCTCTGGGGCTGATGTATGCACTGACAAAAACGCAGCGACTTTCGGCCGAGGTTTTATATCAGGAACTGCCCTTCCAGAGCACTGCTTCGACGACCGTTTATTTGACCTATACGATCGGGCTCTAGCTGAAAGGCAGCGCCGCACACGGCCTTACTCTTCCGTCGCGGTACTCACCAATGCTGCATCGGCCGGAGCTACAAATGAGATGGCGAACGGGAAAAAAGACTGGAAGCGTGAGCAACAAAGGCTCATGCGAAACAAGCCTCGTTGAGCTATCGAGTTTGCAGTGCAGGCTAACTTGCGCCCTTGCAAGTTAAGGGCACACGTCCGGCCGGAGCTACCCAAGCGCGACGCGGAGAAAGAAAAGTCCTGGAAACGCGAGCAGCAACGGTTGATACGGCGAAAAACTTTATTACTACTTACACCCGACGCAGAGGCGCGGAGAAGGGCGGAGAACGCAGAGGAATAGCTGCGCTGTCGCACCGTCCCAGTGGATCTGAGTATGGGAAGTTACTCCGCACGCCAAAGTATCAAACAATTCCCGCCCTTTTTGCTGTTCTCCGTGTTCTCTTGTTTTTCTCCGCGCCTCTGCGTTGGGCGTAGGTAATACTCCAGAAAATCAGGAATAGGTCAGCCCCATCGCATTGCGCACATCGCGCATGGTGTCTTCCGCAAGCTTGTGCGCCTTGTCGTTACCATCTGCAATGATATTGCGCACGAGCGCCGGGTCGTCCAGGTATAGCTGCGCGCGTTCGCGTATCGGCTCCAGTTCCTTGAGTA
>JBDTTE010000230.1:0-5795 GCA_039930785.1 Betaproteobacteria bacterium
CAACGTCAAAGTTTCCCAGCGATTCGAGGTACGTTTGATCCAACGCCGAGCCTAGCTCAATCGTCCATTGCAGATCACCGGGACGATACCGGCGCTTCATTTCAATCGTACATGCCACCGATTGCGGATCGAAATCAAACGAGTGAACATCAGCGCCTAATCGTCGGGCCGCAAGGCTGAACAGACCCGAACCACTTCCGATGTCCAGGAAGCGTTTGCCGTCCAGTCGTTCCGTGCCCAGCATCTCGGTCAATGATTTCTCTGCTTCCGCGATGCGCTCTTCATTAACGACGCCGAGAAACCGCGCCCAATTCGATCCGAATTCAAATCGGGCGCCTTGAGAAATCTCCCGGGTCGCGTCCTGATGAAAATCATTCATTCTTCAAGACGCCGGTAGTATGCGACAGGCGCCGAGGAATCAAGCAATCTTCCCATTGACGCATTATCACTGTCTGCTCATAAGTTTTCCGCACCAATGTCGCCTGCGACCCCAGTTGGGCACGCAAAGCCGGCCGGGCCATCAATTCGGACATCGCGACGGACAGTGAATGGACATCGCCCACCGGGACGAGTCGACCATTCTTACCGTCTTCGATCAGGGACGTTGGGCCCGCACATCGTGTAGCGACCACCGGCGTGCCCATCGCCATGCTCTCCAGAACAGCATTGCCAAACGCTTCCGAACGTGACGGCAGCACCACGAGACTTGCTCGAGCCATCCATGTCTCGACGTCCTGCACCGGGTCCAGAAAAGTCACGCGAGAGGAGATGCCAAGTTCCGCGCTCAACCGAACCAAGGCGGGTCCTTCAGGGCCGGCACCAATGATGGTCAAGTTCCACGACGGAAAGGAATCACGGACTTTTGCAAACGCCTTCAGCAATACATCAAAACCTTTCACGGCATGAAGGCGCCCCACAGCCAGCACCATCAGCTCTCGATCCACTTGAACTTCAGCAAGTTCGCGCACGGCGACCGGGATGACCCTCACAGGCACGCCGCACTCGGACTCAATCCACCTTGCAGACTCATGATTCAAAGCGGTGACGGTTGCCGCGCGTCGGTACAAAACACGCCTCAGAATTTTCCAATGACGCGATAGCGTATACGCCCACGCAGCGTTGCTGGCCGACGGCACAGGATCCGGGCAACCCCGCTCCGATACCACGACTCGCAATCCAAGGCCCGCGGTGGCCATCAATGTCAGCATATTGGGAACGTCGATAAAGCTCAAGACGGCGTCAGGCTTCTCACGCCGCAGCAGCCGCCTTAATTTCGAAACCCGATGGAGCGTGGAGCGAATCTTGCCGATCAACGAATTGTTCGGCGAATATACGTCAAGCCATTCGCGGCGAACGCGATTGTCCAATTTGTAGAAATCGCGAATGTCGGCGCAACTCCACGTTGCAACGACTATCTGCCATCCGCGCGATCCCCAATAGTTGGCGAGATCCGCCATCACGCGCTCCGCCCCTCCTGCCTCCAGACTGCCAGTCACGAGGACAATTTTTGGCAAGCGAGCCGACGCGGGATCTGGAGTCGGGGACGGGGAAATCTTGGGGGAGGACGTGCGCATGGATGAAGTCAGCTTCTTCTACACCGAGGTGCGGTTAGGAAACGACGTTTCCAGCCGGCTCAATAAGGTGCATGCAATCGTGACGAACGCCGCAAAGAATACGTTGTAGTGAAGAACTCCTGAAAGGGACATGAACGCATAGCAAATCGTGGCACCAAAGACGATGGCAGCTAAGCTGTTCGACCCCCAGCGTCGTAGCGTGGCAATGCGCCAAAGCAGCGAAACAAAAACCAGGTAAAACAAAACGATCCCAATCAAGCCGGAATTATAAAGAACGTCCACCGGCGTGGAATGAGACGTTATTCCAAATCGATCTCTGAACCCTTCGACTCCATGGCCAAAGAGTGGATTCTGCAGCCAACCTTCAATTCCTTGCGAACGCCACTGGTCACGTTCCTGAAAAGCAGAGTACCCGGGTAAATCGTCACGCGCCTGCAGAACTTCCACACCCAACGAAACGCGATCTGTCCCTCTCTCGATCGCTTCGCCGATCGACTCGTTCGACGTCACGACGTAAACCAGACCAAATCCAAGCAGGACGATCATCAGCAAATTGCGCCTCAACAACGCTCCGGCCTGCTTCGAATAGAACAACGCTGCACCGAACGCACCAAGCACGATGCCGAGATTCGTCTTGATCGACGTCGTCGCAACGATGTGAAGCATGAGAACCAACGCGACCGGGACCACGACTAATTGCAGACGCTTGAAACATCCGTAGACAATGGTGAGGAACAAGCCGAAGAGATACATGCCGGCAATGGCGTTGTACGAGAAATCGTCCGGATACGAGAAAGGAAAGCCCTGCGTGCGGGTGTACAGCGCAATTCCCGCGAAGAATCCCAACAGGTTCCCGATCAAGATCACCGGGATGCTGTGAAATGCCATCAATGATCCAAACAGGAGGAAAACCAGTATACAGTCGAGCGCAGGGACCAGGGTATTAGATGCAAGCTCCACGTCCCTCGTCCACAGCAACGATACGAGCATATATATAAAAAATGCCAGATAAAAACCGAATTCACGGAACCAAACGAACTTTCGAAACTTGAGAAAATGCAATGCGAGAAGTCCCGCAAGCGCAACGCCCAGGCGTGTGGCCCTGAGCTCCTCTGAAAATGCACTAACCGTGAGGACGAACCCCGTCACGCCAGCCAGCATCAGCGAAAAGGCCCACAACATCAGTCGCGACAACCTGTCAGTAGCCGCAAACGTTGCGACGATGGGAGGATTGGTGAATTCCGGGGTCACTATGCAACACTCGAAATCATTGCAAGGGCGCCTGCGGCCGATGGTCCGGCAATTCTTCGTCCGTCAGTGGCACCTGCCCTCGCGCCACGTAGCGTGCCAGAAGGTCCATCATTTCCGCGATCTTCTGGAATTCAGCGCCACTCTTCTTGATCGTCCAATCATTGTGTGCGGCGGGCTCGAAGGGGGATAGATAGGTCGCATAGGCCTCGAGAATGGCTGTCCGGTGGGGCTTAGTCTCCGCAAGCTTTCGTTGAACCACACTGGGCAAGTCCTCGATGGTTCCAATTCGGGACGCACTGGGAAACAGCGCCACGGGCGAATCACCCAACAACACAACCGGCACGCCCAGCAACGCCGCCTCCAAACCAATAGTTCCCTGAATCGCAAAGACTAAAGCAGCTCTTTCGATGAATCGGCGCGTATCGGCGAACGGTTTGACGAGATCCACGCCCGGGAGCAAACGAATTTTTTCCAACTGCGAAGCTGAATAGCTGCCCGTGTCGCTCTTGTGTATTTTGACCAACAGTCGGTGGGAAGGTGGTATCGATCGTGCAATCGTCTCGATTACCCACATTTGGTTCGAGTAGTACGGTGCCCACACATCGATGGATGACTCTGGCTGGGTATGAAGTCCAAAGAAAACATACGGCTGGGCAGGTGGCAGGTCCATCATCTCCAATCTTTCAACGGCACTGCGCGCCGACGCCACCTTTCGCAAGAATTTCAGAGCGCCAGGGACGTTGTAATGCCCGAGGCTTTCGGTATAACGGTGAAAATGCCGGTCCCGCCCGTTTCGCAACGTGCGCACCAGCGCCGCGATCCGATCGGGAATTCTGGCGATTTGCCCTCCTATTGACAGCCGTGGTGGCTCCAAATAGGCAGGCGCGCTGACCCGCCTCAATTCAAAGTCGGACAATGAAGATTCGGCCAAGAGACGCCCATCTTCGACCGACCGTGCACGCATTGTTACGCGCGCCGCCGGTGACATCTGATTGCAAAAACAAGCGAACCCCGGAGGTATAACACTGAAATTCATGGCGAACCAAGGAATATTTAAACGCTTCGCTACAGCCAGCGCAATGCTCCCGTGCAATGCATCGAACGAACCAATCATTGCATCGGGTCGGATACGTTCGAAGAGTTCCTTCAATCGCTTTCCAAGAAAAGTCGCATAGGAAAGCGCATCCGGATACGGCAAGGTAGAGACTACGCGGTCGCCCAGGATCATGTTATGAACCGTCGGCACTCCGTCGTTCTCGAGCCAATTTAGAAACGACAGATCCTGCGGTAGGAGTGGATCGCTTTTGCGTAGGCGAAAGAAATGCATCTGGTCGTCATGCCACTGTTTTGGAAAATCATCCAGCGTATGGCGCGGATGAAGTATGAACGAATATTGAATGTCGCCGTTGCTGGCCACGGGGTGCCACAGGTCGGTGACGACCGACGCCTCCCATCCCACTATCAGCAGATGAAGTCCCTCGGAACGATTCATGCCTTCGTACCGACGATGTCCGACGCCGATATTTCGAGGGTGGAACGTTCGTCCCGCAGGCCAGCTTCCACACGCCGCGGGTCAAGCGAAACAGGGGCACCGCTCAGATCATACGTAGCCTGTGTCCATTCCAGCTCATTAAGCCGGGGAACAATCTCATCGAGGAATGTCGATGCAATGATCAGTACATAGTCGCCCGAAGGATCCTGTTTTATCTTCATGAAAGCACTCTGCGGATCCACGATAACTGAATGACACCCGATGAATCGTTTGCCGAACTTGTTCGGATTTCCATCGACCCAGTACGCCGGTTCAACACCGATCAGATTCATTACATTGGCGCCTGAAGATCCGGCGCCCCAGATCACGAACTTCCGGGCACTGACCAGCTGACTCATCCGCGTCTTATAGGAATTTGCGGCGGATTGGAGATTCCCCAGCTTCGTGGCAATGAGAGGAGCGGGATTGCCCCCCTGATCAGTTTCCGGATGGCGTTTAAAGTGAGCAATCAGGTTGCCGGCCTGCGTCGTTGACTGATGCACCAGATGCCATCCATACCGCTCCGCGATTCTTGACAGGGAAGAGCCTGAAAAAACGTGGATATGCTCGATGTGGAACGGTTCGAGAGACCCGCGCACCGCATGAAAGTCCAACGACGGTGTCTCCAAGACCAGATCGGTCGATGGTTTTGCAATCGACTCGACTGCCGAAAAAAAACCCGCGAAGTTGAACACATGCTCGATCACGTGCCGCGCGTAAATCAGATCAGGCTGTTCCGGCAGTTCGCAGCTGTCTCCGTCGCCAAAAAAACGCTCAAATACGGTCAAACCACGATCGCGCGCCATGGTCGCATTTTCCTGGTTCGGCTCGAAGGCATAGGCCAGTCTCGCTCCGGACTTGCGCTTCAGTTCGGCCAAAACGTCGCCGTCGGAAGCCCCCACTTCCAGAAGCACCTTTGCGCGACCGCTGATCTTGAAGCTGTCAAGAACTGAAAGAAACGAATTTCGAAATGCCACTCCAAGCCCGACAGGCGCAGGTGTGTAGTAGTGGCTCGTATATATATTCTTCAATAATTGCTGGTCGAATTCCGGCTGCCACGCATGTGCGCAGCTTTTACACGATACCCATTGCAGATCGACATGGTAAGGTCCCGGGATCTGCGCATCGACTGGAACGGGGTGCTGATAAATCGGCTGATGCGCAAGCGCCAGTAGAGCCTTGGGAACACCGCCACAAACTGGACAGTGAGGTACACGCGTGGGTGTGCTTGCTTCACTCATTCGATATCTTCCCAGCGCAACGGCTCGCCGCGCTCGATGTCTCGTTTAGCCTTTCGCCCGAGAACGCTGGAAAGCGTCCTCGGTGGGAGACCAAGCCCCGGCCGTATCGCGCGTACATTGTGCGCGTCGAACACATCGCCCGCCTTCATCGTTCCAATGACGAACAGCGAGCGAGCATGCTCTGATCCGGCCCGGCGA
>JBDTTE010000231.1:0-5784 GCA_039930785.1 Betaproteobacteria bacterium
GGTTGATGATCGGCGTCGACAGCATCGAGCCGAACACGCCGCCGTTGGAAATCGAAAACGTGCCGCCGGTCAGTTCCTCGAGCGTCAGCTTGCCATCCTGCGCTCGCTTGCCGAAATCGGTGATCTGCTTTTCCACGTCGGCAAACGAAAGCTGGTCGCAGTTGCGCACAATCGGCACAACCAGGCCGCGCGGACTGCCGACCGCGATGCCGACATCGAAATAACCGTGGTAGACAATGTCCGTGCCGTCGACCGATGCGTTGACGACGGGATATTTCTTCAGCGCGTGAACGGTCGCTTTGACGAAGAAGGACATGAAGCCCAGCTTGACGCCGTGCTCCTTCTCGAACTTGTCCTTGTACCGGTTGCGCATGTCCATGACCGGCTGCATGTTCACTTCATTGAACGTTGTCAGGATCGCGGCGGTAGCCTGCGACTCCACCAAGCGCTGCGCGACGCGCTGACGCAGGCGCGACATTGCGACGCGTTGCTCGGGGCGGTCACCCAGGATGCTGTCGATGTTCACCGGCGAAACGGGCGGCGCTGCGGGTTTTGCCGCCGGCGCCTGCAGCTGGTTCGTCACGTCTTCCTTGGTGACGCGACCGCCGCGACCGGTGCCGCTGATCTGGGACGTGTCGAGATTGTTGTCGGCGGCAATTTTTTTTGCCGCGGGCATGATCGCAGGCGCGTCAGCTTTCGCGGCGGGCGGCGGCGCCGCTTTCGGCGTGGCCGCGGGCGCTGGAGCCGGTTTCGCGGCTGCCGGTGCCGCAGCGGCTGCCGCAGCTGGCGCCCCGGCCGGTGCCTTGGCTTCGGTGTCTATGGTGGCGATGATTTCATTACTGGTCACGGTGCCGCCGTCGCCCTTCATTACCTGGCTCAACACACCTGCGACGGGGGCCGGCAGCTCCAATACGACCTTGTCGGTCTCGATATCGATGAGGTTCTCGTCGCGCTTCACGAATTCGCCGGCCTTCTTGTGCCACGTCAGCAACGTGGCTTCGGCTACGGATTCGGAGAGCACGGGAACCTTGACTTCAACTAGCATGGTTTGATCCCTTGTTTATTCCGCGTTTGCGCTATGCATGTCTCAAACGCCGCTTCCATTAGACACCATGGGTCAGCGCTGCATCGACGACTGCCTTCTGGCGCTGGTTGTGCAAGGCCAGATAGCCGCCCGCGGGAGACGACGACGACGGCCGCAATGCATACGACAGTTTCTGATGGGGCAACATCTGGCGTTGCAGGTAGTGCTGGATGCGGTGCCATGCGCCCTGGTTGCCGGGCTCTTCCTGGCACCACACGATTTCCTTGGCATCCTTGTAACGATCGATCTCGATCTTGAATTGTTCGTGCGGAAATGGATACAGCTGCTCTAGGCGGACGATGGCGATGTCTTCAATGCCTTTTTCGCGGCGCGCGGCGACGAGGTCGAAATAAACCTTGCCGCTGCAGAACACCACCCGCTTGACCTTCTGCGTGTTCTGCAGGCCGGCATCCGGAATCACGCACTGAAATTCGCCGTTGGCGAGATCCTCCAGCGAAGAGACGGACTCCTTATGGCGCAGCAGGCTCTTCGGGCTGATGATGATCAGCGGCTTGCGGAATGGCCTGATCATCTGCCGGCGCAATACATGGAACATCTGCGCCGGTGTCGAGGGAATGCAGATCTGCATGTTGTAGTCGGCGCACAACTGCAGGTAACGCTCGATGCGCGCGGACGAATGTTCCGGCCCCTGGCCCTCATATCCGTGAGGCAGCATCAGCGCGAGTCCGCAGATGCGCCCCCACTTGACCTCACCCGCCGCGATGAACTGGTCGATCACAACCTGCGCGCCGTTGCCGAAATCGCCGAACTGGGCTTCCCAGATCACGAGTTCATTCGGTTCCGCGGTCGCATAGCCGTACTCGAAGCCCAGCACCGCTTCCTCGGACAGCACCGAATCGATCACGGCAAAGTCAGGCTGGTTCTCGCTGATGTGTTGCAGCGGGATATACGTTCCAGCATCCCATTTCTCGCGATTCTGGTCATGCCAGACCGCATGGCGGTGAAAAAACGTGCCGCGACCGCTGTCCTGGCCCGACAGGCGCACCGCGAAGCCATCCTTCAACAAAGCGGCATACGCCAGGTTTTCCGCCATGCCCCAATCGAGCGGCAACGTACCCGCCGCCATCGCCCGCCGGTCGGCGACAATTTTCTCGACACGGGGATGCAGTTTGAAATGCTGCGGGACCGTCGATAGCTTGGTAGCGAGTTGCTTGAGCGCTTCCATCGGCAGACCGGTAACGGCTTTATAGGTCCACGGGATGTTCTTGAACGGCGCCCAGTTCACCTGGAATGGCGGCTTGTAGTTCGAGAGGATGGTCTTGTTGGTATGGAATCCCGCGTCCAACGCATCGCGGTAGGTCTTGATCATGTCGTCGGCGTCCGTCGGCTTGATGACACCCTGGGCCGCCAGTTTTTCCGCGTATAGCTTGCGCGTGCCGGGATGCTGGGCGATCAATTTGTACATCAGCGGCTGCGTGACCATCGGCTCGTCCTGCTCGTTGTGGCCGAGCTTGCGAAAGCACACCACGTCGATGACCACGTCCTTGTGGAATTCCATGCGGAAATCCAGCGCGATCTCGGTCACCAGCGCGACCGCTTCCGGATCGTCGCCATTGACGTGGAAAATCGGCGCTTCGATCATCTTCGCCACATCCGTGCAATACAGCGTGGAACGCGTATCGCGCGTATCGGAAGTCGTAAAGCCGATCTGGTTGTTGATGATGACGTGGAAGGTGCCGCCCGTGCCGTAGCCGCGGGTTTGCGACAAGTTCAGCGTTTCCATGACGACACCCTGCCCTGCAAACGCTGCGTCGCCATGCAATACGATCGGCAGCACCTGCGTGCCGTTGCGATCCTTGCGGCGGTGCTGGCGCGCGCGAACCGAACCTTCGACCACGGGATTCACGATTTCCAGGTGCGAGGGATTGAACGCCAGGGTCAAGTGCATCGGACCGCCGGGCGTCATGATGTCCGATGAAAAGCCCTGGTGATATTTCACATCGCCCATCGGCAGCTGTTCAGCCTGCTTGCCTTCGAATTCGGAGAACAGATCCTTCGGCATCTTGCCGAAAGTATTGACCAGCACGTTCAGCCGGCCGCGATGGGCCATGCCGATCACGGTTTCCTGGATACCCTTGGTCCCCGCGCGCTGCAGCGCCAGGTCCAGCAGCGCGATGACGCTTTCGCTGCCTTCCATCGAGAAACGCTTCTGGCCCACGTAGCGTGTGTGCAGGTATTTTTCCAGCGTCTCGGCCGCGGTCAGGCGTTCGAGGATGTGGCGCTTGGAATCCGCGTCGAAGCTAGGCTGGGAACGCACACCTTCGAAACGCTGCTGGATCCAGCGTTTGATCTGCGTATCCGTGATGTACATGTACTCGACACCGATCGAACCGCAATACGTATCCTTCACCGCGCGCAGGATTTCCCGCAACGGCATTTGTTCCGGGCCGACCAGCGAGCCGCTGTTGAACACGAGGTTCATGTCGGCTTCGGTAAACCCGTAATGCGTGGGGTCCAGTTCTGGAACGATCGGTTTTTCGAAACGCTTCAGCGGATCGACGCTGGCATGGCGCACGCCCAGGAAGCGATACGCATTGATCATCTGCAGGACGGAGACCTGCTTTTTCTCGACCGTCGAGGCGGTGGTGGCCGGAACATGGACCTGCCCGTTGCCATTGCCGCGCTTTTTCGCGAGGCGAATGAAAGATTCAACTACCGGCGCGTGCGCAACATCGCGGGCGCCTGCCGATTGCTGCTGCAACTGGTCGAAATAGCGGCGCCACTCCGGCGTCACCGATTCCGGGTTATCGAGGTACGTCTCGTAGAGATCCTCGATGAAAGGCGCGTTGCCGCCGAAGAGGTACGAACTGCCGAGGTCTTCTTTCATCATGGCGTTTTACTCCCCTCCAATGTGGGGCCGGCTAATCCGAATGCAACGCTCGCGCGCCACGCCGGCACTCAGCGTTTTTCGATAGGCAGAACGTCGCGCTTGGGCGCGCCGGTGTAGAGCTGGCGCGGCCGCCCGATTTTCTGCTCGGGGTCGGCGATCATCTCGTTCCACTGCGCGATCCAGCCCACGGTGCGGGCCAGCGCGAAAATGCAGGTAAACATGGCCACCGGAATGCCGAGCGCGCGCTGCACGATGCCGGAGTAGAAATCGACATTCGGGTATAGCTTGCGGCTGACGAAATATTCGTCTTCCAGGGCGATCTTTTCCAGGGCCATGGCAAGCTTGAACAGCCGGTCGTTCTGCAGGCCGAGTTCATTGAGCACTTCGTAGCAGGTTTCGCGCATCAGCTTGGCGCGCGGGTCGTAGTTCTTGTAGACGCGATGGCCGAAGCCCATGAGCTTCACGCCGGAATTCTTGTCCTTGACCTTGGCGATGAACTCGCCGATTTTCGAGACATCGCCGATGCTTTCCAGCATGTTCAGCGCCGCTTCGTTGGCGCCGCCGTGCGCTGGGCCCCACAGGCAGGCGATACCGGCCGCGATGCAGGCAAACGGATTGGCGCCGGAGGAACCCGACAAACGAACGGTCGACGTCGACGCGTTTTGCTCGTGGTCCGCGTGCAGGATGAAAATCCGGTCCAGCGCGCGCACCAGCACCGGGTTGACCTTGTACTCTTCGGCTGGAACCGCGAACATCATGCGCATGAAGTTCGCGCTGTACGACAGCGAATTCAACGGATAAACGAACGGCTGGCCCATCGTGTACTTGTAGGCCATCGCCGTGATCGTCGGCATCTTTGCGATAAGCCGGTATGCGGAAATCTCGCGATGCGCCGGGTTATTCAGGTCCAGCGAGTCGTGATAGAAGGCAGAGAGCGCGCCGACTGTGCCGACCATGACGGCCATCGGGTGGGCGTCACGACGGAAGCCGCGAAAAAAATTACTCAACTGGTCGTGGACCATCGTATGCCGCGTGACGGTCGTGACGAATTGCTCTTTCTGCTCCTTGTTCGGCAATTCACCGACCAGCAGCAGGTAGCAGACTTCCAGGAAATCGCAGTGCTCGGCCAGCTGCTCGATCGGGTAACCGCGATACAGCAGCACGCCGGCGTCGCCATCGATGTAGGTGATAGCCGAGCGACAACTCGCCGTCGACATGAAGCCCGGGTCGAACGTGAATTTTCCGGATTTGGCGAGCATGGTTCGGATATCGACCACGTCGGGACCGGCAGAACCGCTCAGGACGGGAAACTCGACGGCCTGGCCACCGTCGTTGAACGAGAATGTTGCGGTGCGCTGTTTGTCCATGATTCCCCGCTTGATATACGGCTCGTTAAAGCCTTGAGTTTAGCAGCTTCCTGTAATTCACCAAGAATGGGATGCAGCGCAATAAGAGTTACTCGAACATTTCGATTATTGTCGCGGCTTCCGGGTCGGGTGGCGGTATTTTTCCGCTCACCAGGTCCCACAAATCATTGTCCGGATAGTCGAGCAGGCGTCGGAATGCCTTCATGTCGGCCGGCGACAGGCTCTCAGCGTGACGATTGAGGAATTTCGTCAGCACCAGATCCAGTTCCAGCATGCCGCGCCGGCATTGCCAGCGCAGCCGATCAGCCTCGGCCATTGTCCTAGACTGCCCGCTTGACCATCAAATCCTTGATCTTGCCGATCGCGCGCGTCGGGTTGAGGCCCTTCGGGCAGACGTCCACGCAATTCATGATCGAATGGCAGCGGAACAACCGGTATGGGTCCTCGAGATTGTCCAGGCGTTCGCTGGTCGCCTCGTCGCG
>JBDTTE010000232.1:0-5773 GCA_039930785.1 Betaproteobacteria bacterium
CAGCGGACTACAGAAGAGTGTCCGGGTACAGGACTGATTCGATTGGCCGGGGTAACTCGGCCCCTTCCTTGGCACTACACCGTTTACCGTTCACCGTTTACTGTTCACTTGCTGGCATCAACTGATGCCAGCCTCATGCGCCTGCTGATCCGCGTGATAGCTCGAGCGCACCAGCGGACCACAAGCGGCATGCCGGAATCCCATGGCCAGCGCTTCCTGTTCGAATTGCGCGAAGCGAGCCGGTTCGACGAAGCGCAGCACCGGCAGATGGCCGCGGGTGGGTTGCAGGTACTGGCCAAGGGTAAGCATCTCGACATCGTGCTCGCGTAAATCCCGCATCACCTGCAGAATCTCCTCGTCGGTCTCACCGAGTCCAAGCATCAGTCCTGACTTGGTCGGGAGGGCGGGAAAACGCGCCTTGAAGTCCTTCAGCAGCTTCAGCGAATTCAGGTAGTCCGCGCCAGGACGCGCCTGCTTGTAGAGGCGCGGAACCGTTTCGAGATTGTGGTTCATGACGTCCGGCGGACTCACCGACAACTTGTCCAGCGCCACTTCCAGCCGGCCACGAAAATCAGGCACGAGTACCTCGATGCGCGTCTGCGGCGAAGCTTCACGCACGGCGCGAATGCAATCGGCGAAGTGCGTAGCCCCTCCATCGCGCAGGTCGTCGCGATCCACGCTGGTGATGACCACGTACTTCAGCTTCATCGCCGCGATGGTGCGGGCGAGATTGGCGGGCTCCTGCGCATCCGGCGGCAACGGGCGGCCATGCGCCACATCGCAGAACGGGCAGCGACGCGTACAGAGGTCGCCGAGAATCATGAAGGTCGCGGTGCCCTTGCCGAAACATTCGCCGATGTTCGGGCAGGACGCTTCCTCGCAAACCGTATGCAGGTTGTTGTCCCGCAGCGCCTGCTTGATTTCCTGGAAGCGCGAACTGCCCGGCGCCTTGACGCGAATCCAGTCAGGCTTTTTCAGCGGGGTGATCGGAATGACCTTGACCGGATTGCGTGCGGTCTTTTGCTCGCCGGTCTGGCGTTCGATTTTGGTAGTGCTCATTTTGGATTCTTTAGATTGTCGCGAGCCGGGTGGTCAATTTGGCCGCGACCGCATCGGGCGTTTCGACGATGCCGAGATCGCGCAACTGCGTGACTTCAAGGCCGGCATGGCCGCAGGGATTGATCACTGCGAAAGGTGCGAGGTCCATGTCCACATTGAGGCTCACTCCGTGATAGCAGCATCCGTTGCGTATCCGCAATCCCAGCGCGGCTATTTTCGCCGCGCCGACATAAACCCCTGGCGCATCCTCGCGGCCGTGTGCGTCCACGCCATAGCTTGCGAGCAATTCTATCACCGCCTGCTCCAGCTTCCTGACCAGCGCACGCACCCCGACCTTGCGCCTGCCGAGGTCGAACAGCGTGTAAACGACGACCTGGCCGGGTCCGTGATAGGTGATCTGCCCGCCGCGATCGGAGCGAACGATGGGAATGCCGTTGTCGATTCTCGGCAGGTGTTCAGGTTTCGCCGCCACGCCCAGTGTGTAGACCGGCGGATGCTCGACGCTCCAGAGTTCGTCCGCAGTGTCCGTGGAACGTCCGGTGGTAAATGTGCGCATGTCGCTCAGCACGGATTCGTAGTCGCGCCGGCCGAGGCTGCGGACGACGAATCCTCCGGCGATGGGCAATGGGGAATGGGAAATGGGTTTCCGGCTCAGTCCTGCTTGCGCATCGCTCATCGCTCATCACCCATCACAAAACCATGACCACCGCCTGGTAATCGCACAATTCCCGGTAGAGCGCGTCGAGTTGCTCGCGCGATGTCGCGCGCACCGTGCAGGTTATGCTCAGATAGCTGTTCTTCTTGCTCGTGCGCATTTCGACCGTCGTTGGATCAAAGTCGGGCGCATGCTTCAGCACGATCTCGACGAGGTTCTGTACCAGGCGCGGTTCGCGCCGGCCCATGATCTTGATCGGGAAGTCTGTCGGGTATTCAATCAGCGAAGGTTCTGTCATGTTCGATCCCGGCGCGGTTCAGCTCGCGCGCATGACGCGCTTTTTGTATTCCTGGTACGCGGCGTACATGCGCGAGAACATCGGGCCAGGTTTGCCGTTGCCCACAGGCACGTCGTTCAATTGCGTGATCGCGAGCACTTCACGCGTGGAAGACGTCAGCCAGATTTCGTCGGCGAGCCGCAGTTCGGTTTCCAGGATCTCGCGGACTTCGCAAGGGATGCGGCCGGCTTGCGCCAGCTCCAGCACTACGTCATAGGTAATGCCGGGGAGCATCAGGTGATTCTTCGGCGGTGCGAGCAGGACGCCGTCGCGCACCACGAAAATATTGCTGGCCGCGCCCTCTGTCATGAATCCATCGCGCAGCAAGATCGCTTCGACGCAGCCCGCGTCGACGGCCTCCTGCCGCAGGAGCACGTTCGGCAGCAGCGCGATGGCCTTGATGTCGCAGCGCATCCAGCGATTATCCGTCGCGGTGATGGCGCTGACACCGGACTTGACCTGCTCGGCCGGCGGCGTCGTCAGCGGCGTGCTCATCAGGAACACGGTGGGCGTGATCGTTTTCGGAAAAGCGTGATCGCGCCTGGCTGGTCCGCGCGTGATGTGCATGTAAAGCGACTGGTCTTCTGCCCGATTGAGTTCCACCAGGCGATGGATCAACTGTGTCCAGGTGGTTTCGTCGTGTGGATTCGCGAGGCGGATGCCGTCCAGGCTGTGCTGGAGCCTTCGCAGGTGCTCGGCCAGGCGGAACGGGCGGCGCGAATAGACCGGGATGAGCTCGTAGACGCCGTCGCCGAAGATGAATCCGCGATCGAGGACCGGGATACGCGCTTCCTCGATGGGCATGAATTCGCCGTTCAGGTAGATCATGCGCCGGGCCCGGCTATCTGCAGGTAGAGCAGGCGCAGGCTGTGCCAGCCACGCACGAAGACATTCGCGATGCCGACGTTTTCGAGCGCGACGACGGGCTTTTCAGCGAACGGCTTGCCGTCAATCGTGAGCTTCAGCGTGCCGACCTTGTCGCCCGCGCGGATCGGCGCCATCAGCGGCTGCATGCTTTCCATTGTCGCCTTCAGCCGCGTCGCGTCGCCGCGCGGCAGCGTGACCCAATAGTCGTCGGCCAGTCCGGCACGCAACGTGAGGCTGTTGCCCTTCCACATTGGCAAGGTGTGGATCGCCTCGCCGCCCGCATAGAGGCGCAGGGTTTCGAAGGCTTCGAAACCGTAGTTCAACAATTTCTGTGCGTCGACCGCACGGCCGTTCTCCGAGCCGGCATTGATGACGACCGCGATCAGGCGACGATCGTTGCGCATGGCCGTGGCAATCATGCAGAAGCCCGAGCTCTCGGTGTAGCCGGTCTTCAAGCCGTCTACAAACGGGTCGCGGGCGAGCAACTGGTTGCGGTTGTACTGCGTGATGTTGTTGTGGCGGAACTCGCGCACCTTGTACATCGGAAAATATTGCGGAAACTCTTCGATGATCGCCCGTGACAGGATCGCCAGGTCCGTCACCGTCGAGTAGTGCTGCGCGTCCGGCAGGCCGGTCGGGTTCATGAAATGCGTATTTTTCATTCCGAGGCGCGCGGCGTGACGGTTCATCGCATCGACGAACGTCTCCGAATTGCCCTCGAGGCCTTCGGCCAGCGTGGTCGCGGCGTCGTTGCCCGATTGCACGATCGTGCCGTACAGCAGGTCTTCGACGGTTACGCTCTCGCCGACATTCAGGAACGTGCGCGAACCCGGCGTGCGCCAGGCCTTGTCCGACACCGTGAAGGTTTGCATGAGCGTCAGCTGCTTCCGGCGCAACGCGTCGAACACGACGTAGGCGGTCATCAGCTTGGTCAGCGAAGCGGGCTCGACGCGTTCGTCTGCGTTGCGCGAGGCGAGGACCTGTCGGCTCTGGAAATCCACCAGCTGCCAGGCTTTCGACGACAATGGGGGAACCGGCGCGCCGTCGCGTACCTGCGCAAACGCGAGATGGCTCGTGAAGAGCGCGAGGAATACGAAGTATTTCATCATCGTGGAGCGTCGGAATTATACAGTCCCGCCTGCATTTGCCGCGGCCCGCCGCGTCTGGAACAATGCGCGCACCCGACAGTCTCACAGGGTCATGATGAAACGTTTCTCCCGGTATGCATTGCTGCTTCTGTGGCTTACGGCCTGGCCGTCGTATGCCGCCGATCTCCTGAAAGTTGTCGATCCGTGGGCGCGCGCGACTGTACCCGGGCAGAACGTCGGCGGCGTCTACATGGAACTCGTCGCCAGAGAAAACCTGCGCCTGACCGGTATCAAGACCGCGGCTTCCGAAAGCGCCGAGGTGCACCAGATGAAAATGGAGAAGGGCATGATGCGCATGCGCCCTGTGCCTTTCCTGGCGCTGCCCGCTGGCAAGCGGGTTAAGCTCGAGCCAGGCGGCTACCACGTCATGCTGTTTGACCTGAAAAACTCGCTGGTCGCGGGCCAGAAACTCAAAATCGAGTTGATCGTGGAGGACGCCAAAAAGACGGTGCATCGCATTGCCGTCGAGGCCGATATCCGCGATCGGGTCGGACCATCGGACCACGACCATCCCTGAAACCGGCCGGGCGCCCTTTCCGGCGCCCCGGCGATCAGTCGCCGCCGAGGCGAAGTTCCGCGATCCAGCCTTCCTCGACCCAGCCGCGCAGCAAGCCGGCTGCGCGGGGTGCCGCCTGATCTTCCGGAATCCAATCGCACAGCCCGGCGCATAGCTCTCCGAAACTCGAGCCCGCGACCGTTGCCGCCAGCGCCCAGGCCTCGTCATCTTCCAGCGAACGGAAGAAAGGCGAATGTTCCTTGCGCCACACGGCCCAGGTAACCGGAGCAGCCAAAGTTTCGGCCGCGCACGGATCTTCTTCGTTGTTCAGCAGTTTCCAGATGGCGACAGCGTTCGTGCGCAGTTCCATGGTGCGCAGCGCCGGATGGGGGCGAAAACGCAGGCCGGCCCATGCTTCAGGCGGCACGCTGGCGACCTGCTCGAAGCTCACTGACGCTTCATCGGGGGCGTCGAAGGCGCGGCCCAGCGCCCATTCGAAACGGGCCAGTTCCGCGAGTTCGGGATGCGCGGCGTAGCGCGGTATCTCGGCGAGAAAATCCGCCAGCTTGCCGCCGAACCAGCGCACGTTGCGAAAGCTCGATGGATGTGCGGCGAGATATTCGCGGGCCAACTCATTGAATGCATCGTCGCCCAGATAGCTGTGCAGATTGCCGTAATCCGTGCCCAGCACTTCCGCGAGGCGCAGTCGGTAGGCGTCGCGGTAAATGGCGAGGCGCTGCTCGCGAAACGCCGCATCGCGCCCCTCGATCTCGCTGTCGATCGCTGGCGTTCCGGAGATTACGTAGTCCTGGAAGCGGTTTTCCGTCGCGAGCAGGCGTTTCACGCGGCCGACTCCATGGTGTCGGTTTTCAATGCCTGCGCGGCAATTTCGCGCGCGCGACCAAGCTCGTCGACGAGATCCTCAAGCGGAGGAATATGGTCGTCGCGTTCGATCATGGTGGCGACGTTGCCGAACCGCCGCACCGCGGTCGCATAAAGATCCCAGACCGGGTCGACCACATCGGCGTCATGCGTGTCGATGATGTGCGTGCCGCAATGGTTGTGGCCGGCCAGGTGGATCTGGCGCACGCGATCGATCGGCACGCCGTTCAGGAATTCCAGGGCATCGAAACCGTGGTTGAACGCACTGACATAGATGTTGTTCACGTCGAGCAGCACGTGGCAATCGGCGCGCCGCGCAATTTCCGAAA